>JBCDFA010000603.1:0-1539 GCA_039178835.1 Chloroflexota bacterium | reverse complement strand
GCCCCCTGGTTTTGCTGACGGGATCAAACCTTTGATACAATCCCAGTGACGGTCAGTCAGGTCGGTTGGATATGTTTGTGTTTGCATACCTCAAATGTATCACAGTCGCTGAACCGACCGTCACCTTTTCAGACAGTCTCTTAGAACCGTTGATAAAGTCCAGGGAAATGCATCTGATTTATAGTTCTCGTGTACTAAAGAGAGTATCTGCGAAGTACCTGAAGAAGGCTCATTCTCACGTCTTCGCCATTGAATACTTGTATTAAGAGGAACTGGGTACTGGGTTGCTGGACCAAACTGCTGGAAAGTGTGTACAGGCTCACCGTTATTGGTTGTATTGTTGATAGTAGATGAATTTGTTGGACGAGCATTTGCAGTTCCAGATGGTGACAGAGTGCGAACTTGCGTTTCTAGCTGTTCGATTCGTCCAAGGAGATGTGTTATTAGTTTGGCTACATTTGGATCAGTGACCGAATCAAGGGCTTGTTTTACTGAGGGATCTTCTTGCGCTGCATTGGCTGTGGTTGGATGTAATAAAGGTGCTGCTTACCCTGCGCCAAGTAAACCCACGAATCGACGACGACTAATATCTTTGTTATCGTCCATGAGACTCTCCTTACTTATATAGATAATGCCATAATGCATCATCGGGGATTTGATTCGAATTAGATTATAGGTTAGTCAGGGTAGGACAGTGTGAGTATTTTACTATTCCAAATTAATATTTAATTATTGAAGTAAAAGTTGAAATTGTTGAATGTAGATGGATATATGCTATCATGTACTATAATAGCAAGCCTATAACGATAACTACATACTGCATGCATGTGCAACTCTTCACGTTCTAAGGTCAGTTGTTTGCACATACAAGGGGGTATACAATGCATTTTGCGCCAACTGAGGACCATGAAATATTACGACAGACTGTACGTACTTTTGCCGAAAAAGAAGGAAAGCCTACCGCTGCTGAGCGTGATGAGGCAATGGAATGGCCAACTGAACTAGTAAAAAAGATGGGTGAGTTGGGCTTTCTAGGTGTGGCCGTCAACGATGAGTATGGCGGCGCTGGTCTCGACTACATCTCATATGCAATTGTGATCGAGGAGCTTTCACGGGTAGATGCATCGCTCGGCGTGATTGCCTCTGTCAACAATTCGCTCGTATGCTATGGTATCGAGAAGTTTGGCACCGAAGAACAGAAGCGTGAGTTTCTTGTGCCGCTTGCCTCAGGGCGATCACTTGGTGCCTTCTCTCTCTCTGAGCCAGGTGCAGGCTCCGATGCCGCCTCGCAAAAGACCACCGCCATACGCGATGGCGATGAGTATGTTATCAACGGTACCAAGAACTGGGTCACCAATGGCGATCACGCTGATACGATCATTCTTATGACCATAACCGATCCTTCCAAAGGCCATCGCGGCATCACGGCTTTTCTGGTTGATACCCATCTGCCCGAATGCAAGATCATGAAGGTCGAGAACAAACTGGGTATTCGTAGCGCCCACTCCTGTCAGATGGCCTACGACAACTATCGTGTTC
>JBCDFA010000602.1:0-1645 GCA_039178835.1 Chloroflexota bacterium | reverse complement strand
CTAATCTTGCACAGTCTCTATCTCCATCACTCCCTTCATCTTGGATGATCCATAATTCCCTGCCGAGTTGTGTCGTAAGATGTTTCAAACGACCGCAAACGCATTTTTCATCTTCTGCGATGCATAGCCTCACAATGGGGCGCAATGAGGCTCCAACTTGAGCTGCGACTGACGATCTTTTGAACATCACATCGAATGCTTGTCCAAATTTTCGACTGTTTTTTGCTCTGTTTCTTTCACGCCCCATGCACCCTACGTTTCGTCTTGTCCTCTGCGTGAAACATGCACTTTCAACTGCCAGCGAGAATCCCACCGAAGAAGCAGTACCTGCCATTCTCAGTCCAAGTCCCACGGCTAGCCGCACACTTCCAGAACTCTTAAGGTTCGACGAACTCAATGGCATTCAGTTTCCCCCTGTTTTCTGTCACCATATCAACGATCCTCTGCTACGTGCCACATTTCATCCGCATTGCTTTGGCAACGCGGGCAGGTACTTTTGAGAATAGATACCCTCGCAACCAGAAGTCGAATCCCAAAATGTCTGACAACCAGGCAGATCTACAAACAAGGTTGCGAGGCGCCCATCAAAATCAACTGGAAACAATTGGCATCTACGCCAGTGGTGTTGTAGCAAACATTGCACGAAAGGAAGATAATTGGCTCATCTATCTTTTAAAAGCGTTGTATATTGTCCTTCGGTGCATGTGCATCATCGTTTACGCAAGCCCACCATTGCTTGGGGGCTACCTTCGGTCAATTGTTTTCGTCGGCTGTCTCGCTACCATCATGTCCATTTGGGTTAGGGCATTCACCTAAACTATTTCGCATCCTACAGTAACGACTACCTCCACGGTATTTTTGTTTCCGTCGTACCCTACGTCCTATCTTTTCGGGCATTATTTGTTCAATTCATCCAGATACATTTTTCGTGCAACCTGCTTATCACACTCAACCCAAATTTACCAATCCACTTGGATACCTTATGTGAATCGTAGTAACGCCCTCCTTCCAATCGCCCGCCTTATCAAAGTTCCACATCACAGATAAACACATAAATCGTTGCGCTTTACGTTCAGCTGCACACTTTATTTTGCAGGTTTTCAGTGGGGGTCACGACGCAAGCAGACTACAATCTTTGATCCTCGGTGTCGCCACAGCTCTCCTCAATACCTCATCGCTCGCATTGGTCACCTCCTCAGCTTGCACAGGCGACCTAGATCTCGCAGATGACCCCTCGGGGTGTAGCATGCGAGGGTCATTGAACACAATTAGCAGATCTGTAGTCGCTCTCAGTAGTCGTATGCTGGCAACATACACATCGATGTGGCTTGCCAGCTCCGCATCGTCTTTGAACCTGGATAGGATGTGAGAGAAATATCACGATGAGCGTCTACCGAAAGGCAACCGACGCAGGGAAGTGCCTGCATGGCACAAGCGAGTGCCCTGGCCGCTATAAAGCGTCGGTAGTAAGGGTGTACGTACACAGAGCTATCAAAACTTGCTCAACATAGACGCTAGTCAACCATGAAATAAACCGTATCAAGCAATTTCTAGCCAACAACCGTTATCCAACTGGAGAAACTTACAGCCTTTATTACAAGAACCAAATGTCCCCTGGATACAAGGCTGACAACCACGCTCTTCG
>JBCDFA010000601.1:0-1682 GCA_039178835.1 Chloroflexota bacterium | reverse complement strand
CGTAGAGATGATGAGATGGATACCCGTCGCTCTGGCTCATGCCGCTAAAACATCCAACAATGCTTCAGTCGCACCCATGAACGTATCTTTGTACGTAAAACTGTCTGCGCGGGTCAGGGTTATACGTTGTTTTAACAACATCGCATTGGCAATCTCATCGACTACCAGCACGATGTAGGGAAGTCGCTCCGCACTATCGACCATGGTATTATATTCGTCCACATCACGCGCTTTCTTCTTCATCAGTGACGTGCGCCGTTCCATCTCAGCCTGGATATCCAATAAGAGTTGTGGGAACCGCGTATTGACATCGCAATAGCGGCTGACATGCGGCACATCTTCATAGATACCCAGTTCCATGCCTCCCTTGAGATCGACCAGGACAAGCTGGAGCATTTCAGGCGGTAGCCGATGCAAGAGTGTACCAATAATCGCATTCACCAGGACACTTTTGCCGCGTCCCGTCGCACCCGCAATCAGCAGATGGGGCAAATCACGGATATTCTCAAAGCGCTTTTTGCCGTGCTCACCCACGCCAAACGGCACCGTGAGCGGGTGCGCTTTCGGCTCTACGAGCATATCGCTCATTTTGACATTGTGGGGTATCTTGGCGCGTACATCACGCTCGATGACATACCAGAAGCCTGCACCGCGCTTGTGTTCGGCCCGAACGGGATGTTTACAGGCCACGCTCAAGGTTTCCAGCAGTTTGGCATCACGCAGATCAGTGATATGCACGCCACGCGGCAAGCGTTGCACATCGATCTCGATTTTGAGTTCCGTGGGATAGGCAATGAGCGGCTGCACAAACTCAACCTGTTGCGTGTGCACCACACCGTCAATCTTCTGTCGATACGCCAGATTGAGCCGCGTCAACTGATGTTGCACGACATTGGCCAGTCGTTCGGTTTCAAGCTCCAGCGGATGCCGTTTCCGGCGAAAGAAACCCATAGCTATGCCTCAATGACCTCGCCTTTGTAGACCTGCACAGGCTCATCACGGCGCAATTGTGCGAGTCGGTCTTGTGTGCGCCGATCTACCAGATTACGCCGTCGTATCTCAAACGGCAGTCCATAGCGCCCGACATAGTACCCTACGCATAAGAAGATCAGCGGACTGAGACAGAAGAGTACGCCAAAAAGTGTTGTCATAGAAGCCCTCCATAGGTAGTAAGTAAGATGGCAATGCCACACACAAAGCAGAGGCACGCCGTTTTGAGTTGCCACGACCAGGTAGCCACGGGAGACAGACGGCCCTTTCGCCGTTTGCGTTTGGGTGGCGGGTCGTCATCAAACCCGACCAAGGCCACTTTATAGCGTTTGTATTTCTGGGCCATGATGCATGCCTCATTGGAATGGAATGATTTGCTTAATGTACTTGATGATACTCAACACCGCTCGACCAACGCGGATAAGCACCGTAATCAACACTGGTGGTACGAGCCAGTTCAGCGGTCCCAGTAGCCCAAACAACGCTAACCAACCGAGTGCACCCCCGACTAGCGCAACGATTGGCCCCGCGTCTACTTGCCCCTTTTGCCAACCATCTGGGCCAAATTCCTGTTGACACCACGCGGTCATGGTCTGTACAGGTGCAATGATGACCGTGGCAAGCTCCAGCGTGGTGCTCAAGGCATCGATATCCGTGATTGTCATCGTCGCCGTGATCGTCACATGGGTTGG
>JBCDFA010000600.1:0-1697 GCA_039178835.1 Chloroflexota bacterium | reverse complement strand
TGCTGCGTGGCGGCGACACCTGTGCTAAATCTATTATCATACAAAGTGGGGTTAAGGGATCTGTGAGTTTGTTCGAGACAAGGTCTATGCACTGCTGATTCTATGGTCTATGGACGTGCAGTTTGACGAAACTATAGTCGTAGCAGAAGACATAAGCACCTACAATAACCATGAGAGCAAAAATCAGTCACCCATCCATTATCCGTTGCAAGGACGCTAATGTTAGAAAAGTTGGGGAGAACACAACGTTCAGGAGAACAAATCCAACCCAGTATATCGACTTTGCCAACCTTGTACCGTCCACATACAGATCACATCCAGCATCTTGACGCAGCAGTCCTCGAACAGCCAGCGTCACGTGCCGGCCAACTCACCAACGGTATACTGGCTGGAGTCGAGTATTTTGGTGACGACCCCCTCGAACATCTGGCCCTTCTCAGGATGCTTGACCTCGACAGTAGCGCCGACCTGGAGCGGACCCTTCACCTGGTCGTCACCAACCACCACCGAGCCCATGTTGAGCTTCAGATTCACCTGCCCGGTAGAGGATGACGCGTCAGTCGGAGCCCGTCAGCCACCACATACTCATCACACCCCGAGCAGGACAATCATCCTAACAATTAGACAGCTTCGTGACGATCATTGCAACCACGACCCAAAATTATGAGTTGTTTCTCGGCACGCTCGCCAGACACTTTAATCTGCCATCACCAGCTATACGTTAGTTTAACTACTAAGAAATGAACCAAAGTAATAACATTATTGGAAAATCGTTGCTCAATGGCATTGCCATCATCAAGCGGCAATATGTTTTTGACAAAACCCACGTGAAACACCCAAATACTGAAGAGAGCAATTCGATCACGGGCTCGGATCTGGAAGTGTCGCGACAAGATCTGTGCTCCATCACAAGAGGCACAACACCAAAGTTCCAGTACTCGACCACCGCACTTTGAGTCGGGAAACCTGAGCAAGACAGCAAACTGCTGCTGCCTGGTTTTGATCCACTCACTGCCCTCGGATATTCATGCAGTGTCTATCAGTTACAGCAATGCCACGCATAAAAACGTTTTCAAGCGCCTGTAATCTGTCATGTACAGCACATCACGCCTCGCCAAGCCATTACCAGCAACACCAACCGGGCATCACCATTGTTTTCGCGGTCTTGGACGCGACAACTATCCAGCCACTCTGGCGCGCATATCGTCAATATTACCATGGCTTTATATGGCCGGTAGAACTCCATCTATTATTACGACAGCTTCGGTAAATTCTAACGGTGTCGTGAAGATCCCTGGAGAGATGGTCCTATCAATGCCTGAACAAAGACTGGCAAAGCGCAGGCTTTGGTGCGAATGGTGCGGTAGAAATGCTGAGCTTCCTGAAGCGAGTTCCTTTGATAATAGTCCTTAGTGGTTTGCGATGGAGTTCGATTAGTCACATAACTGACCAGTCATTTTCATTCGTGACACCAGCACGAATTCTTGCTCTGGGACCGTATCCGAATGAACATGTTTTCCCGTCACGTTTTTATTACGATAAAAAATGTCAATACTCAAACATCGCCGCACAACGAGAAAGAATAGATCCGGGACACCAGTACCAATGCTCCGGGCCGACGACATACCACAGACCAACGACAGCAATACCGGCAAAACTGCTGGGAGGGAGGCAGCACTGTTAGAACGGAAGCAATA
>JBCDFA010000599.1:0-1791 GCA_039178835.1 Chloroflexota bacterium | reverse complement strand
TTTTTTCCTTACGCTGATGTAAAAATCCGACTCATCGAAAATAACCTTGTTATTGACGGTTTTTTCCTGCAGGCGAGCAACTTGCC
This sequence comes from Chloroflexota bacterium, assembly GCA_039178835.1. Classification (GTDB taxonomy): domain Bacteria; phylum Chloroflexota; class Chloroflexia; order Chloroflexales; family Roseiflexaceae; genus AL-N1. The sequence goes on along the minus strand of JBCDFA010000599.1, from coordinate 1,705 downwards.
ACCACGAACTTAGTTCACACTGTTTCTGACGGAAACGCCCGGTCTGCCATTTGGCGCCGCACAATACCTGTCCAGCTTTACCACAAACCGCGCTGGTTGGGCCCAGGCACGTGTGACGACCGAAGTGCGTGATGCATTTGCCAGCACGATTGTGGGGGAAGAGCGTGTTCGTGTTGAACTGGACAACATCGTCATCTGGTTTGCCGATCCTGCCGATGATGATGGTTGTCTGGGGGCTGGTGAGGGTCCTATCACACCATTCGACATTGATGGCGAAGCAGGCATTGGTATCGTACAATCCGTGGAGCCCGAAAACCCACTTGCACGTTAGATAAAAGAAGTGCTGTTTTTGATAAGAAACGTGATGGAGTCCTCTGTGCTCTGTCACGTTTCTGCTGTATCTGTGAAATATGTGCGGGTGAGAGTTCAGGGCTTTGTGGCGATGACAGCGGTACGGTGTGCTGTGCGAGATGGTTGGGTAGGTTGCTCTAACCCAACGTATAGTATAGATAATAAAAGCAGGTAATTTGCTACCTGCTTTGTTGAATCTCGTAGGAATGTTTGAAAGAGACTAGCATGCTTTCAATCGTCGGCGTATTTCCTTAGCCATGCGAAGCGTGGTGGCATCCAGCGTTTCGCCATAGACGCGCAATATATCACACGCGATATTGGCCCAGCCAAAGCGTTGAGCCCGCTCACGTGCAGCGTCGCCAATCTGTGTTTGGAGTTGCTGGTCGGTAAGAATTCGCTCTAGATGATTGGCGAGCATCACTGGATTGTTGGGCTGTGTCAGCAATCCGCTTTTCCCATCCTCGACGATAAATGCGGGACCACCAGCATTTGTTGCTACCACGGGGCGTCCGCTGGCCAGACCTTCGAGTGCGGCCATACCAAAGGACTCATAATGTGATGGCATGGTCACAATGTCGGCGGCGGCATAGAAACGGGCCAACTGATCCTGACTCTGGGCACCAACAAAACGAACTGCATCGGCCACACCTAGCCTCGTACGAAGCTCGTGGAGACGTTGCTGCTCAGCGTTCCAGTGTTTCCGCTCATACTCATTGGTACCACCAACCACCAGTGCCGTGATCTGCTCTTGCCACTCAGGATGCCGTTCGCGCAGTAATGCAATTGCCTCGATCAGGGCGTCGATCCCTTTGAGCGGCTCAATACGTCCAACCAATAGAATGAGCCGATGTGGGTGTGGTGGTAGATCGAGTTGTGCTCGCGCAGTGGCTTGCTCCTCTGGGTGAAAGCGGTCGAGGTCCACACCACAGGGCACGACCCGAATATGCTGTTGGTCAGCGCCACAGTGCCACACCAGATCGGCACGATCCTGAGGAGTGGCTGCCACAATCATGTCAACTTCACGGGCCACGTGTGATTCTACATCCATTCGTTTGGTGGTTTCTTGTTCTTCAGTGCTGCGTGCGATCCGATTTTTCATTGCCCCAAGCGTGTGGAACATATGCACAATAGGTATGCCCCACGCATGGCGCAATGGGAGTGCCGCCTGCCCCGAGAGCCAGTAGTGGCTGTGAATCAGATCATATGTGAGGTCTTCCCCATCAGCAAAGCAGCGTATCCGGCTGATAAACTCAGGAAGATGCTCCAACAACCAGTTTTTGTTATAGGGTACCGGTGGCCCGGCGCGTAAATTAATCACGCGGACGCCGCGATCCGCAGGTATGACCACTGGCGC
>JBCDFA010000598.1:0-1801 GCA_039178835.1 Chloroflexota bacterium | reverse complement strand
TCATCAAACTGCCAGCGGATTTCCCAGCGTCCATGCCACACACCTTCACCTGAAGGAGGCGTGTACAGTGTCTCAAGTGCACGCTCCACCATATCCTGTGGCTGAGTGTCCCCACTGTCAGCAGGCGCACTGGCGAGTTGCAAGCCATCGGGGCGTGGGAACACCATTATCAGAACGATGACAAAGGCGGTAGCTGGAACCAACGCCCGACGTGACCGTATAGCAGCAAGGAAGGGTGTTCTTGAAGCATTTGATGTCGCAGTTGCTGCGTAAATATGCTCCTCAACATCTTCAGGAAGTTGAATGGTACGAGCGAGGATACGTAAACGATGCTCAGTCGCCTCACGTATCGTCTGTAGCGTGTGCACCAGTGTGCGGCATGTATCGCACACAGCTAAATGACCACGAACCTCTGCATCAGTAACAGTTGATTCTATACCAAGAGATACCATTTGGCGGATGCGCTGGCACTCAGCTTCACCACTCGCCTCATCACCAAACAGTGCACCTAGCTGCTCGCTCTCGGCGTAATCACTTACGACCAGAGGAGCCAGCACTCCCAACGCCTGATGCGATGCTTCGTGAACCTCTGAGGCTTCTTGTTGAAGCAATGTAGCAATATGTTTCAGCGGTACCTGGGCTATCATCGACATACATAGCACAAAGCGCTGGGAACGAGAAAGACTCATCAGTACAGATAGCAGTGCATGGTCTGGTAAAACCAGTTTTGATTTATGGCGACGCAAAGACCAGCGCCGCCTGGGCTGTTCTGGCGGAAGTGCCATAACAAACGAGGTCATTAGGGCCATCGAGTCATCTATGTGGGCAGATGTAGTGATAAAGTGGTCTACGGCATGCAGCACCGTTGTCTCAGCTTCACGCACATCCAACGTCACCAATAATGCGAGACGGTAGAGCAGATTACCGTGGCGGTTGAGCAACTGGTCCGGATCAAACGAAACCTGTGTCGTCATCAGCACCTCACCTCTGATACACATCGCGGCAACATCTGAGTATGGCTGTATTGGATTGGGCCTGCTGTGATCATACCATACTCATACTTTTAAGACGCATGAGGAGAGGTGTTTGTTTTTCAAAAAGTCCAAACTCTCAGAAAATCTTCATCAACGAGAGCATTCCTGTTGCATACGACCGTAGAGGGACAGATCAACAGCGTATTGGCCCAAACACAGGTAACGTTGGTTTGTTCAATTAATTTGGCTACTTAGCCCGCACGACTATACGTCGCTTCGACGCCCAACATTTCCTGACCATCGGGAGTGACGTTGTACATCTCAATGCGTAGCGCATCACTAGTTGAGGCAACCACCATGCGCCAGCCCCAGTCGGGATGGCCCTCAACCTTATACGAGCCACGTACCACGATTGCACCATTCACATCGACCTGCCCCTCGCACTGCATCATCTGATCGCCCATATGCCACGAATCGATCCACGCCGTGACGACCTGTTCTTCGTTGGAGCCGATGACCATCAGACCGTCCTGTGGCTCTCCCTCGAATGCCCACGAATATGCGATGGTGCAGAACTTCCCCTGTGCAGCCAATGCAACGGTCAAGGTAGACTCAGACTCACGTGTGGGCTCCCCGGGCAGAAAAAGTTGGTTGGTGCCACTCCATGTGCCGACGGCTGCCTGTAAACTTGCTGGTACACTCATGTGTTGCCTCCTAAATACTGAAAATGAGTTTTTGTGTGGGTTACATTAACACAAATGTGCGACAGTGAATGTCACAATCATTTATCCCATGCTACAATACCGACATCTCACAGCATAGAGGAG
>JBCDFA010000597.1:0-1845 GCA_039178835.1 Chloroflexota bacterium | reverse complement strand
CTTGTCCAGGGTTTGACGGCGTATGGTTTGCTCCATAGCACCGCGCAAGTACAGTCAGGCCAATCGGTTTTGGTGATGGCGGCAGCAGGTGGTGTCGGCTCGATGCTGATCCAGTTGGCCAAGATTGCTGATTTGCACCCGATTGTCGCCGCAGCCGGATCGGCGGAGAAGCTGGCCCGTGCCAAGTCGCTTGGTGCTGACGCAACTGTGAACTACCGCGAAACTGATTGGTCGGAGCAGGTGCTCGCCGCTACCGATGGTCAGGGTGTGAATGTTGTGATGGAAACGGTTGGCGGCGAGATCGGTTCGCAGAGCTTTGGGACGATTGCGACCGGAGGACAGATCGTTGTGTATGGGGCGGCAAGTGGTGAATTGCCACGTCTCTCAGAGCAACTCATCCATAAGCAGGGAACGCTCAAGGGGTATACGCTTTATAACGACATGGGGTTGTTACAGAGTGCTTTGCCCCACATGCTAGGCTGGTTGGCCGAAGGTCGTATCCAGGTCGACACACAAGTCTTCCCTTTGGCAGAAGCGGCTGCCGCGCACCATGCTATCGAGTCACGTGCGACGCAGGGCAAGGTGGTTCTCGTAGTTGAGGGATAGCGGTGGTTGGCTGTGGTGAGGGAGCACTCACCACACCTGCTTGTACTTAAGGTCCTGACAAACCACTCGCGATCCACAGTTCGTCGCCTACATTGCATATATCAGGGATAAGCTCTGTCTCTGTTGAAAACCCACCACCAAGCTCTACCTCATCACCAACAGTAGCTATAATGCGCCCTTGCTGATCAACGAGTCGTGGTGGGTCCCAGCGCCCGGCAATATCAACAGGCCATAGCACTGTAACGACCCTTTCTTCTTCTGTCTTAATCCAGAAGCAGCGCTCGTTATCAACTTCGTCTGCTTGTAATGTGCCAAAAAGGAGTGCCTCCATTGAGCCAGATGAGGGATCTTGTGGGAGTGTGACGGCATCTGCTGGTACTGTTTCAACAGTAGGGACACTTGTTGCTGTTGCACTGGTTGGAGATGGCTCGAGGGTAGGGGTGCTCGTTTCTAATTCCCTGGTTGGTAATGGTTCAAGGGTAGGAGCAATTGCTTCTGTGTTGGGGGCTGGCGAAGATGGGGCACAGGCAGCTATAGCCAGAACCCCACCGATCAACCAGACCAATGATTTTAGATAAAGCCATTGAATCATATGACATGCTCACAGTATCATTATCTCGGTTTTGCTATCATTCTTATTAATCATGACTTGCAGAGAGACTGAAATGTAACTAGGTGCCCTGAATAACTATGCTATCTTCATGGCTGTCTTTGTGATACATTGACGACATATGACGACATATATTGTACACACTATGGCTTTGTATAATGATAATCAGGGTTGTTACTCACGTAATCAATAAACATCGTTCAAAAGCATTTGTCTTGCTTCCTATCTTGCTCTGTTCCTGTGGAATCTGGGATAACGTCGTGCTTGACAACAAGAATTATGGCATGTCCTGCGATCAATTTCCGTCTGTGGTCGAAGTGGAGCAGATTATGTTAGACGAAAAAGATATGTTTGATGCGATCAAGCGGGTGAGTCCAGATTTTGTTGCTGTGCATGTAGATGAGCAAACCTGCCCAGGGCGTGCGGGTATCGCGATTACCCACGGCTCTCATCAACAGCGGACAGAAATTCAGGAAATCATTGGCGATAATACGATTGCCGGAATTCCCTACAAGATGAACAACCGATAGTTGATGATGGTTTTCAGGTAGTGCTACATCATTCACCCTCAAGAATAATGTATTAATGTACAGCAAACACAAATACGTCAGTATGCTGGCGTATTTGTG
>JBCDFA010000596.1:0-1856 GCA_039178835.1 Chloroflexota bacterium | reverse complement strand
GGGCGAGTTGTAGCCATGCTCGGCCTGGCTCACGAGATCGGTCGCCACGATTTCAGCATCCGCGCTACCATCGGCGAGGATCAAGCTGTCGGTCACAGGATTCCAAGTCTGGCAGGGTGCACTCACTGTGGGACAATTTACGCTCTACACACAGACAATCAGTCGTTTTGGTGGTACGTTAAGCCAACTTATGTTACAAATGACGGCTTTGCACGAAGATAATTTGTTCTTAGGTAATCTGTTTCGCTTTCTAGCGCTGGAACCGATTGTGGAGGCACCTCGCTGTTCAGCACTTCAGCATCCCATCAGACCACACCCCAGTATTACCTTTCAAGACGTGTCATTTCGCTACCCTAACACTGACCGTGACATCCTACATCAGGTGAGCTTTACCATTGATCCTGGCGAGTCGGTCGCGGTTGTTGGACATAATGGTGCGGGAAAAAGTACAATCGTGAAGCTTTTAACCGGTCTCTATGAACCAACAGATGGATGCATCTTACTTGATGGTATCGATATTCGTCAGCTTGATCGCGCCACACTACGGAGCTATATGAGTTTCGTCCTACAAGACTTTGTCATCTATGCCTTCTCGGCCTATGACAATATAGCTATGGGGCATCTTGCAGAACAGGAAAACCAGGAGCGTGTCAGAGCAGCAGCGCGTGATAGTAACCTGGAAACGGTGATCGAGGCGTTACCACAACGGTATGAGACGATTATTGCGCGGTTTCTCGATACGGGTGTGGAACTCTCCGGTGGTCAGCGTCAATCCATTGCCGTCGCACGTGCACTCATGCGTCAGGCTCCCATTCTAATCATGGATGAGCCGTCGGCAGCACTTGATATTTATAAAGAACGGGCTTTTTTCGAGCAATTACTCACACAACGTCCCGATTCACAAACAGTTATCTTTATTTCACATCGCTTTTCGACAGTACGACGAGCCGACCGTATTCTGGTGTTAGATAATGGGGCGCTGGTTGAAAATGGAACGCATGAAACGTTGTTGCATCAGCGTGGTCGCTATGCCGAAATGTTTCAACTCCAGGTCGAGATGTATGGAATAGAGCAGGATCAGAAAACCACAGGAGATACAACAACTATGCCGGTTGCCGTTGCATCTTCCATAGAGGAGGTATAAACATGGAATCACCTGTTGCTTCTGATGTACCAACTCCTACCCGCACCACATTGCTGCGGGATCTCGTACTCGCAATCAGTGTAGTCGCGTTAGCAATTGTGCTCGTAGGATGGAGTAGTATCAATACGCTGGGAGTACAATCATCACCAACGTCTGATCCCGCAGCAATACCAGATGAATCACCGACTTCACTCACACCAACAACATTGGTTGTGTATCTGCGGTACCCGTGCTACCAATGTGATGTGTCATTGACAGACCTACTACAGGAACTTACCAGCCAATCCGGAGAAGTCCCCATCGTCTACCAACCTGTTCACTTGACGGATCAAGATAGTGCGCTCATGGCCCAGGCGGCTTGGTGTAGTCAGGAGCAGCAGTTGTTTGAGCCCTATCACACTCGATTGAGTCAGGCTTCTCAGCGCCTTGATCAAACAACCTTATCTCAGATTGCCAGTGATGTTGGCATCGATCCGGTAGCTTTTACCACCTGTATCGATGCAACGAATACGCATAACCAGATTCAATGGGCAAGTGATCAGGCACAACAATACGGTATTACCACAACACCTGCCATTGATGTCGTGTGGACGGTCACCGAACAATCTGATATTGATGCACTCAAACCACAGCTATCGACACAAGAAGGGCATTCCAATGATTGAGAGTACCATACGTCAGATGCTCACAACGTGGGAAGCATTGCGCGGTC
>JBCDFA010000595.1:0-1883 GCA_039178835.1 Chloroflexota bacterium | reverse complement strand
TTGCACATCTCCAGAGCAAAATCATTGAATAACCCCGAACTGGCAACTTTGCGCGTGAAAAGGACTACGCTGGTACGTCTGAGCCATTGATCTGCATCCTGATTCCACGTTCGTACTACTGTGGGGAAGGTGTCAGGATTTCTGAACAGGACATCGCGCAACAAAGAACCGGTAAACTCATCAACTTTACTCCAACCATACAAACAACGAACGAGTTCATCTAGCTGATGGAAATTGTGTGATGAGTAGTGGGACGCAAGTGGCTCAAGAATGCGTAACCCCAGGCTCTGTTGTTCACCAAACTTTGATTGGATAAGCTGTTCAGCCAGCTCAATTTGTTGGTCAGGTTCAAGTTTGCGGATCAGTGCACGATATTTCTGAAAAATCTGCTGCTTGCCATTGGCCCGCACACCATACGCTTTATAGCGCGGGTCCGGCTCATTCGCATCCGCAGCATAGGCACTCATCTTCCCGGCTTCTTCCAGATCCTGCACAATGTGGGTATATAAGTCGTCTACTGTATTCATTCAGCAAAACCAGGTTAATGTTCGTAGAACATATGAACGAGAGTATACAACATATTGTACCGCACAAAGCAAGCACTCCCCTCCCCCACATCCCATCATTCAAAACCATACTCCAGCGTGATCGGGTACTGCTCCTGATGCCCGGCGATGTCGATCACCCCTGAGCCATGCAACCCGCGCAACTCATCCGTCCCCGAATTCGGCACCACCGACACGTTGGTCTTGACCGATGGCCCCTCAAATGTTCCGTGGTGTTGCAGCACAAAGCTCCCTTTGCGACCACCCACGCTCCCGACGATGTGCTCGATACCAACAAAACTGCCCGAGCCAGCCTCCCGATAGTACATCACATATTCCAACGTACTCTCACCCGTGATATCCCCCTGGAAAGCATAACTGATGCTGGCACGCGTACATTTGCCCCCGTGCTCCATTTCCAAATAGGCCGCTTCCTCCCAACGTTGTATCGCGAATGTTGCCTGTGCCTGAGTGCTCATGATCGTTCCTTTCATCAGTCATTGTGTGGTGTAAGCTACCGTCAACTATAGCATCGGCACGCGCAGAAATATTGTAAAAACGCGACATGGAAGAAAGTTTGTGCTAAGATGTGGGATAGAAAATGGAAAAAGCAATCGGTCGGTACGTGTCATGCAATCGAAAATCACAACAACCAGCGGCATCCTTCATCCCCATGCGGGATTCGCAAAGTTTCAAATCGCACGCCATCAGCCTTCGCCTGATCTGCGCTATTTTGTCGAGCGCTACTGGCACATCACCTGGGACCTGCGTGGGCAGCCATCGCATCTGCAAGAGACCCTGCCACATCCCTCGGTCAACCTGGTTTTTGAGCACCACACCGCCAATGTGTATGGTGTAGTCACTGGCAAGTTCGCACGACGCCTGGCTGGTCAGGATCGGGTGCTGGGTGTGAAGTTCAGGCCAGGCGGCTTCTATCCCTTTGTCCAGTCATCCATGTCACATTTGACCGATCAGTCCGTTGGGCTTGGCGAGGTCTTGGGCTTCGACAGCCGCACGCTCGAGCAAGCTGTCCACGCCTCGGCGGATGCCGCAACGATGATTGCTCATATCGAGGCGTTTCTCCGCATGCGGCTGCCAACCCACGATGCTCAGGTCGAAGTCATCAACCAGATGGTGAGCCGTATCATCGCAGATCGCAGCATCACCAAAGTCGATGATGTGGCGGCGTTGTTTCACCTCAACAAACGTTGGTTGCAACGCGTCTTCAACTGTTATGTTGGCGTAAGCCCCAAGTGGGTCATCAAGCGCTACCGCCTGCAGGAGGCCGCCGAGCAGTTGGCCGATGGTGCAACCGTCGATTGGGCCAGACTTGCTCAG
>JBCDFA010000594.1:0-1982 GCA_039178835.1 Chloroflexota bacterium | reverse complement strand
TTGTCAATGTGCTGTCGGTGCGGTTGGAGATACGGAGGTTGACCGAATCAGTCGTAGGTGTGCCCAGAGGAGGCCCCAGCACCGTTGTGAGCTTTTGTTCCAGATCACCGTCTGGCCCCGTCGTGTAGAGCAAAAATGGGCCGTCCCGCCACCACAGCGGAATGCTCCCGTTAGTGATGTTAAGTGGCACCTGATCGCTGTCACGTACAAGTTGGTTTGCGCCTCGCTTAATCGTATCGGTTGCTTCCAGCGCCATCTGCTCATCGGTAAAAATATAGACATCAACACGTTGATGCGGAAAGTCAAAGTACAGTATTTCCTCAGTTGTTACATCCTGCCCGTACAGTTCGTCGAAAACGGTGGGCTGTTGAACACTGGGAGCGTGCTTGACGGAAATATCAGCAGTAACAAATTTTGCGATCAGATCGTCGAGCTTAAGCTGATTGGCGGTAGGCAATGTGCGTGTTGTCGTGACTCCATAGGCGATTGCAGCATCACTTTCGTTCGTGAGTATCACGCGAAAATCTCCACTGGTGGTGCGGCTGCTGCGCCAGTCGAGTACGCGCCCATGCCCACTTGAGAGCTGCTCGCCGTTGGGGTCGCGTACTTCACTGGCCAGTTGAACCTCCTGATTAAGATCGATCTCGAAGCTGTATTCGTCACCTGTGTCAGCCGCAATAACGAAATGGGACGACTCACCGGGTGCCAGCGATAAATCATCGTATTTGACAGTGGTTTGCTCTTCACCAAACACAATGCGTGTGTTGCCATTGTCAGGTGGAGAGAGGCCTGTTTCCGGTGAGGTGCACGCTGTTGCATACAGGATGATAAACAGAGATAGAAACGGTAGCATACATCTCGTTTGCATCTCTCATTTCCCTTCTTAATAACTGATCCAACGCGTTAACTGGCACATATGTATGGAGTTCAGAGATGTTCCGCAAAAAGTCTTTTGGTTATGCTTAGGTGACGCTTTTGTTGTGTGCTTGGTTCCATCAGTGCCTATCAAAGTCTGTTTACGCATCTGCTACCAAAGCTCTTTAGACATATGGAGTTGACCAGGTATAAAACCCTGCTGAATATTGAGGTCTATCATCTTCTTGTTCACGTAAAATACATAGGTTGAAACGCGCTGGGCACCATTTGCTCTCATCCAATCTTCGCCGTACTGTTTAAGTGCTTTGGCAATCCCTCTTCTTCTGTGCGTTTCATGCACCCAGAGTGACTCAATACGAGCCGATGTCTGCTGCTCTTCTTTGACTAAACTGACCCAGTGAAACCCGATAAGGTTCTCGTGCTGGTCTCGTGCAACAAAAACATGGGTATTGGGATTGTCTCTGGAATCGGTAAGAATTCTGCTTGTTTCACTCACTGACGCTTCATCAACTGTATAGTCTGGTATCCAATCAACAGGAGCATTCTGATGTATGCGTGCAATCTGTTCAATTTCTGCCTGATTATCAAAGTTTAAGCCGGAAATGGTGATGTTCTGCATGTATGTCCTCTCAAATACGGATGTTTTGATAGACGAGATAGGTATCCATGTCCTGAATTTTTCTATTCGTTCCTTCTAGGATGTGACAAATTCTTTTGTCGAGAGAGGCGCGGTCATGAAGCTGGTCGCGGTAGTTGGGGTTGTCGGGACTCCAGCGTGCAAAGTCTTCGTGGAACAGCTCTTCGACGAGATGAAGATCAGGATGGAGTTGCAGAATCTTGAGCAGACTGGAACTACCACTGCGTGCGTGGGCAAAGAAAATCAGCTGTAATCGCTTATTCATGGTGCTCTCCTCATTTCTTGTAGAAGCTGTAATGCCGTATCAGCATCATACCATGGTCGTGTGAAAGGCTACGTGCTAGCCAGAAGCTTGGTGCTCTTGCTGGTCTAGTTGTTGTGTGACAGTGTTAGCCTCTACCTCCTGATGTGTAGTTTTGCGAACTTCGGCTTCCTGTGCGGCAATTTTGAACATATAGTTCTTGAACTT
>JBCDFA010000593.1:0-1990 GCA_039178835.1 Chloroflexota bacterium | reverse complement strand
ATGATGAGCCCTTCGAAGTCTACCGGACTGGTAGGATGCCTATACAGGTTTGGAAGACCAGCTAGCTTTTGTGGATGTTTGTTTTAATACGCACAAGAGCTTTTTTTGCTTCTTTACGAACAGCAGCGTTATCATCTTGTAGCGCATTGATGAGCGCTTCAATTGCTCTGATATCACCAATGAATCCCAGTGCTAAGGCAGCCCATGCCTGTGCAGCTTTGTGTGAAGATTGGAGAACCTGTATAAGCGGAAGGACTGCTGACTCCCCTATGCGTGTCAGTGCCTCAAAAGCAAAGTTGTCAATTACGGGAACGCTCAAACAGGCAATGAGTGGGTCAACAGCGGGAGCACCGATGGTGATCAGAGTCTGGACTGCATTGTGCCATCGATCAATATCGTGAAGTGCTTGAATAAGAAAAGGGATTGCGGGAGTGCCAATTGCGCTGAGTGCACGAATTGCTTTCGTTGCTTGTGCTCTATCACGAGACTCTAGTTGCTCAATCCACATCAGGATCTGCTGTTCTTCATACGCTTCTTTATGATTCATAGATTTATCTTTACTTTAATGGCTATGTAGCTCAACAATCCTTCATGACAGGCATAAAATGATCATCCCATTCACGCATGGGGCGAATCTTACCATTTTCCTCTACTATGTAATAATCCACCGTCTGATCCAACTCCTCTGATGTATACACCCATACTTTCAAGATAGTATTGTTCTTGATCTCAATAGCCACTCCTGCTATTGGTATACCACAGGTAGGACACCGTTTTCGTTCAGTTGGATCGTTCCTCTCAAATTGAAAGGTATCGCGGGTGATGAGATGGTGTATGGAAGGATCTCCTAAATTTGTCCCTGCCTTTTGCCCATCATTCTCAAAATACACCCACGCCGGAATTGTTCCATCTTGACAGGTCTTCCAATAGAGTTGATCGTGAAGATGATACACATATTCGTTCCGTATGCCAAAACCACAGGAAAAGCCCCACTGAAACATGATTGTGTCGGTGACTGTAGCGTTACAGTGGGGACATGGAACATCGCTATGGAGATAGGCATAATGTGGCATATAGTTTTCCTTGTATTGTGCGTTTATTCGTAGAAATAGCACTATCCTTCGTGCTATTAATCATAAGACCAACCACATTTCTGAGCGATCATGTGACAGTATAGTCAGTAAAACAACGTGTGACATGTGAGGGCCTGTTATTTAGAGAGTAACATCTTTGATCAGACTCAAGGCTTTGATACTGTATTTGTTCCTAACACCATCCAACACAATCATAAGTTATCGTGATGTGGCAAAGATGATTGCATAGTCATTGGCAAATCGATTTTAATCCCATCATAGACATGTGCGACGGCCTTCAATATGGGGCTAATAAGTGTGTTGTCGAGCTGCAAGACCCGATAGAAGTCTCGTGAGCCGTGAATGACTCGCATATCTTGTGTGCCGATACGGTTGTAATCAATATCAATTTGAAAAACATGCCTATCATTGTTGATCTGTACCTCAAGTATGTAGGCATTATCCTCTTGCTCGTGTGGGGTGATTGAATGTAATATGACCTGCATTAGTCTCTCCATAACGCCAGTTTGTGTTTCCATACGGATGCCACTGATCATCAACATAAACCGCTAACACATACCGTGCTCTTGTAGCTTTGTTCTTATTAATTGTATGCCCTGTTCTTGTTTGACAGTTGAAGCATTCTTCCAAAATCCCAGTACGTCACAGTGAATAAGCAATGACTGTATAGGAGTTGATGCGGTTGTGTTGAATGCTTTCAACGTGTCTGCCAAGATATCCATTCTTGTTGTGATGGCTTCAATGAGCGGAGGGTCAACTCTCCATACGGCATTGGCGATTAAAAAGCGCGATTCATTTATGTGTGGTGATTCGAATGCCCATGTGTCGTAGACTTCCATCACACCAAGGGTGTCATCTGTGCTTCCTGAACAACAACCATACGGCTCACATCTGGT
>JBCDFA010000592.1:0-2002 GCA_039178835.1 Chloroflexota bacterium | reverse complement strand
CCAGACAGAGCGGTTTGCACAGGTGTCCAGGAGGGTATTCGTGTAACTTGGAGCCTTCTGGACCACAATATGTCGTGTTAGCGTGGTGCAAACACATCTGCTACGCTAATAGCAAATCCTTCCAGTACTGCCGAGATAGCTGTGGTACCAGTGGGGAACATTCCCAGTTCGTCATAGGTCTCTCCCAGGAGACAGAGGACTGTTATCGTTTCTGTCCGTGGGTCCACAATCCAATACTCAAGAATACCTGCCTCAGCATACTCAGCACGCTTCTGCACCGTATCGCGGTTCGGGTCATCCGGGCTGACCACTTCAACGACCAGATCAGCTCCCAGCCAGAACTGATTTTGTCGTCGTGAATCGTGGGCATCACATAACAGCAGCAGATCAGGCTCACGAAAAGTCCCCGGACGTAGCTGGACACGCAAAGGCGCAAATTGCACTACTCCGTTAAATTGTTGCACAAACGACAAGAAGGCGAGAAACAAATACTGGCAGATCATTTGATGCCGATCCGTTGGCATGGGCAGTACCTCTAACATCCCATCAGTGAATTCGATAAGACGGCGGTTAGAGTCCGTCATCTTCAGATATTGCGCCTCAGTCCAGAGCCCTTGTAGGGCATCAAGAGTCAGCACCGTCTCATCATCAGATGCCACAATGCGGAGACCATGGGTTGGGAGATCAAGAACCATAAAACGATACTCCTTGTGCTCTTGATAGTATACCACGTTGACTCACAGGACTACCGCCCATCCAACGATTTATGCAAATCTTACTTTTGCTTGACCAAAGTGCTTAAGACCCATGCATAAACACAGCACGATGTTCCTGAAGAAACTCATCCATGGTCCGAGGATAACGACCAAGCAATTGTTGAGCCTGATGTGTCCCTTGTTCTGGAATACGAACGGCCAGTTCCTCTAACTCAACTATATGTTGGGCTAACCATTCAGGGAGTTTCGCCTGTGTTACCAGCATGTGATAGTGCGCTTCTCGTGAAAGGTTCTCATATTGGATGTTCGAGCCGGTTACACATGAGATCCGTTCAGCCATATCTTGATTGGTGATAGCTTCGGGACCAGTGATCGTTATCGCGTCGTTTTGTAGAGGTTGCTCACTCAGCAACAGTTGCACAGCAATTGCAGCGACATCACGACAGTCAACATAATTACGAGGAGCCTCGCCAGCTGATCCGATAGTCCTGCCAAAGTTGCGTATCGTATGAGCGTTCCGAAGCCAGTTTTGCATCATCGCATAGGGGCGTAGATGACAGTATTCAAGCCCACTTGCTTCTAGTTTTGCTTCAATCTCACGGTGCCAGTGAGCTACCTCGACTGATATTGGCTCTTCAACTACCGGGGCAGATAGCTTGACAATGCGGCGTACACCAGCACGCTGTGCAGCTTCAATAGCTCGTGACTCAATGCGAACTTGATCGGGGCTGGTGCCAATGAGCAGAAACACGGCATCTGCCCCGGCACACGCACGGGTAAGTTGCTCGGTGGAGTCATGATCTGCGGTGACGTAGCTGACGCGTGCTGGCCTCTCTTGATGGGGAACAGGATAGGTTCGGTTGGCCTCTCGAAGTATGCCACGCACACTACAGTCGTGGGGTGCTAATTGCCGCATCACTTCAGTACCTATCATCCCAGTGCATCCAAATACCGCGATAAGAGGGTGTTGTGACAGTGATGTTGTGGTTAGGCTATTCATAGTTGCTGCTCCTGGTATGTTTTGTAACTTGTTGATTGACTTCTCAAGTAATATAACGATTGTGATTACGATATTTGTTTTTACGATTATCTAGCGGGCAAAATTTTTTGGGTATTGTTCCTCACTCTTGAACCTGAAATATCCGCAGTAATAGGCTCTGAGTCAATGGAAATGTTATAAGTGCGATAGGAACTGAAATGAGAAAGCTGGTTGCAAAACTTTGCATCCATATGAAGAAGAAGCCCTCGACAAAGCCTATGTTTACCAACAACAATATGAGCGAAAT
>JBCDFA010000591.1:0-2009 GCA_039178835.1 Chloroflexota bacterium | reverse complement strand
CCTCTCCATCAGGCATGTTTTGTCGACCATCAGCACTCATGAATGTACGTCCAACAACACTTAGACGTAAATCTGTTTCCGGTCCAACCACACGTACTTCTTCCTTGCCTTTAAACCAATCAACGATCTTTGTTTGCTGAGCCGAGAAACGCTGCCAGTAGCCAATCGGGTTATCCAGATCAGGCAAACAGGCTCCATACACCAAATCTTCAAACTCACGCAGACTCATCTCCGCATCCTGTGCACCGGCGTTGGTTGGGAATTCTGTGCCAACCCAACGAAGCGATCCATCACTCATTCGCTGCATCAGTGTCTTACTCAGTTCTGTCTGTGATTGGTTGTGGAGCAATATCTTTTCTGGATCAACATTCGTCAATGCTTTCGTATTCTCAGATCCCATGATAGTGATAACAACATCATAGGTCTCTAACACCATTTTCAGTGGCTCAGGAACATATGCTAACTGTTTGTCAGAAGCATAGCGATACAAGAGATCATTGGTACCGGCTAGCTGGGGGATAATGAAAGGATGGCCACCCGCCTGGAGGATTTTGGCATACACCTCCCTGATGAGGGGTTCTGTTACGACATTGCCGTGAACAAAAACGCGATCCCCTGGCTGAACAGCTGTAGAATAGTTTACAAGAACATCGGCCAGTTTCTCGATACGTTGATCGGCCATACGTGCCTTCTCCTTACCGTTGCTATGGGATTGTATTGTTATTGTAGCAGGAGGGTTGCGTTGGCACAAATGATGAGCTTGGCTGGGACCAAAAATCGAAATAATGGAGTGTCATGACTTGTCAAATACCAGCCTGTCAGGGAGACCTACCCCTTCCCATACACAAACAGATCCCCTTTCAGGCCAGAGTGTTGGTGAACATGTGCGCCTTTGTGGACAAAACCTACTTTTGTTGCGACTGCACGTGAGGTATGATTCTCCGGGTGACAGTAGGCCCGGACCTCGGAGTCCTCGGCGAGTAGCTGCACCATTGCTTTGGTGGCTTCAGTTGCCACACCTTGGCCACGGGCAGCTGTGTTGACGCTGTAGTAGCACTCGTAGATACCTTCATCATAGGGTGCAAACCCACAGGAACCAAGATACCGATCTGATCCTTTCTCGGCAATGACATACGAATGAATGGGATTGTCCGATTCGTATGAGCTACAGACAAAATCAAATAATGCCCTGGCACCCGCAGCGGTTTTTTGCTCATCCTCAAATGCAAGGTATTTCGTTGACTCATCATCGAGCATAAACGCCAAAAAGTCCTCGAGGTCTTTGGGCTTAAACCGTCGAATGACAAAGCGCTCGGTCTCTAGTGGAACTGAAAACATCGATAGACTCCTATACAATTGCTGATTAGCACATCGAAAACGTATAGGTATGGCTTGCAGCATACTGTCATACAGTTGCACGAATGGCTAGATAATACACACCAAGCAGATTAGTCCCGTTTGTGTGTCGCAATGATACGAATTTCGAGAAGGGAACCTTCCGTGATAAGCTCTGAAACCCCTATCGCTGTCCAGGCGGGATACGGTTCTGCAACAAACTCATCCTTCACTTTGATAAACGTACCAAGATGCTCACGCAGTCCGACGTGATAGGTAGTCATTTCGACGACATCGGCAAAGCTTAACTTGGCCTGTGCCAGATTAGCGACCACGAATTGAAACGTGTCACGAAACTGCGTCTCTGGATCACTTGCAATGGTGGAGTCTGGTCGCACTCCTGTCACACCTGAGAAAAACACATACTCACCATCGTCTATACCTGGGGAGAGATGCCAATCCTTCGGATAGTGTGCAAACTCGGGTGGAACAATGACTTTTTTCATATTCCTACCTTCCTAATCATGTATTTGCTTTTTACATCATATAGTTTTGAATATCGGCTTGACTTCATTCTGATCAACTAAATCTGTAAGCTCATTCTTGCCTCTGACTAAATTAATAGTAGTAAACTGCCAATTTATCTCAGCAATTATCGCTGGATGATTCTCAAT
>JBCDFA010000590.1:0-2061 GCA_039178835.1 Chloroflexota bacterium | reverse complement strand
TCTTGTGGCTATCCTTGCGATGAATTCGGTTACTATCGTAGATGCAGGCACAAGACCAAGTATTACTAATAAACCAACAAGTGTTGAAACAGCGCCTCTACGGACATTTGAAACGGGCTGTGCTTTTTTAGCATCCATTAATCCACCACTTCTTTGTACTATAATCAATACATTATCTTTTTACTCTACATCTATAATTTTGAGATAATCTATTGTAAACGGGTATCCTTTAGTATTATACGACATAACCAGGAACCTGGTTTCATACGGGCAGGCGATTGGCGGTTGTGCTGGAACACATAAACGGATTGTATTGTGAGAGGTATTTGTATGTTATCTACAGTATAACAGGTTTTGAGGCAACTCACATGAGAGTATTGACAGAGATGTGAAGACAGGTAAATGCATTCTGTTGCGCTTGAGAAACAGATATGCTAGGATAGCTGTGCATTTTCTTATCCTAATTATTGCATTACCGATCCTCTAGATCGATACAATCGTAATAAACGAGGCGCTTGATGACCTATTCATTAACTGCACTTTCGCCGCTTGACGGGCGCTACCGTAGCGATGTCGCTGAACTAGAAGCCTATTTTAGCGAAGCCGCACTGTTTCGCTATCGTGTGCGTGTCGAAATTGAATATTTGATTATGCTCACCAAAGCACGTGGTGTATCCTTTGTGCCACCGCTCGAGACTGCTGCTACTGCCGATCTTCGCAGCCTCTATCGGCAGATGGGTGATGATGAGATTGCTGCGATTGCTGCGTGGGATCGCAAAGTCAACCATGATGTCAAGGCTGTCGAGTACTGGCTGCGCGAACAACTCGATCAGCGCGGACTTGGCGAGTGGAAAGAAGCTATCCACTTTGGTCTCACATCTGAAGATGTCAACAATCTTGCCTATGCGCTGATTGTACGTGAGGCACGCGACATGGCGCTGCGACCTATCCTCAGCGAGTTACTAACGAGCCTCCATGACTTTGCACTCTATGAAGCGGAAACATCGATGCTCGCACGAACCCATGGCCAGCCAGCGACACCCACCACGCTTGGGAAAGAGATTGCTGTCTTTGCAGCACGTCTCCGGCGCGGCGTCGATACGCTCCTCGACATTAAACTTACAGGCAAATTCAACGGAGCCACCGGCAGCATGGCTGCCCACAAAGCTGCCCTTCCCGATGTCGACTGGCTGACCTTTAGCAAGGCGTTTGTGCGCTCAATTGATCTGGAGCCGGTGCTGTTGACGACACAGATCGAGCCACACGACACGCTGGCAGAAGTGTGCGATGCGCTCAAACGAATCAACACCGTGTTGATCGATCTCTGTCAGGATGTCTGGCACTACATTAGCGACGGCTATCTGGTGCAAGCACCCAAAGCAGGTGAGGTTGGTTCTTCGACCATGCCCCACAAGATCAACCCGATTGACTTCGAGAATGGCGAGGGAAATCTGGGGATTGCGAATGCACTCCTTGAGCACTTCAGCCGCAAGCTGCCTGTCTCACGGCTCCAGCGCGACCTCACCGACAGCACCGTTCTGCGGAATATCGGTGTGGCATTTGGACATAGTCTACTGGCCTACCGTCGCATCCATAAGGGTCTGGGCAAGCTTGGCGTGGATCGTGAGCGACTCCTCAGCGATGTGCAAGCACATCCCGAGGTGCTGGCCGAGGCAATCCAGACCATCCTGCGGCGGGAGAACTACCCCGAACCCTATGAGGTGATGAAGACGCTCACACGCGGCCATACACTGACACCAGAGCGCCTCAACGAGTTCATTGATGACCTCGCGGTATCTGATGCGGTCAAAGCGGAACTACGTGCCCTAACGCCAGAGAGTTATACTGGTTTGGCAACCGATCTTGCACGGACGATCCGCACGCGGGATATTTGGTAGGAGCAGGGATTAAGGGTTAGAAGGTTAGGGGTTAGGCATTCCAGACGTAGCGGCGGTTTGTAACCGCCGTTCTTGGGATTCACCATCCGATGACATCACCCCATGCTGCCTTCGACAGGCTCAGGCAGCATGGCTACGCCCTCCGTAGCGGCGGTTTGCAATC
>JBCDFA010000589.1:0-2162 GCA_039178835.1 Chloroflexota bacterium | reverse complement strand
GGCAGTTTGATGCGCTTGATCGATCATACCTTCAACACTGGGCAGCGCAACTTGCCGTATCGCCGCTGCTGGTGCAGGCTTTTGCCGATGCAGGAATAGAGCTAGCGTAGCTACTTTTTAGTTGACATAAAGCGAAAGACCAGACATGAAACAGGACACACTAACACCATATCAGCAACAGGTTGCCGCAATGGCTGATGAGCTTGCTGCACGTTTTGCACCACGTGCCGACGAGTATGATCGCGATGGTATGTTTCCGATGGAGAACTATACCGACCTGCACCAGTCGGGATATCTGCGTATGATTGTGCCCAAAGAGTACGGTGGCGATGGCGCGACGCTCTTCGACATTGTGGTGGCGCAGGATCACTTGGCGCGTGGCGATGGCGCAACGGCGATGGCGGTCGATATGACACTGCACTTGATTGGTCGCGTCGACGCACTCAGGAGTTGGCCCGAGCCGATGTTTGCCCGCATTTGTCGCAGTATTGTCGAAGAAGGTGCCCTGATTAACGCCGCAGCCACAGAGCCAGAGATGGGGAGTCCTTCTCGTGGCGGCGCTCCGGCCACAAAAGCCATTCCGACCGATGGCGGCTGGTTGCTCACTGGTCGCAAGATTTTTGTGAGTATGGCGCCGGCGCTACGCTATTTTGTGATTAGTGCCACGACACCACCTGCTGAAGATGCGCCAGAGGGCACCATTATCAATGCGGTGGTGCAGTCGGGCTCAGAGGGTTTAGCCCTCGAAGATACATGGAGTGATGCGCTCAGTCTGCGGACGAGTGGTAGCTATGATGTGCTGCTGGAGGATGTGTTTGTCTCGGACGAGTGGGTGCTGGATCGGCAGATCATCGGTGGCGCACAGAAGCCCAAATCCCCAATGCAGATGGCCTGGTTCAATCTCTCGTTGTCGGCGGTGTATCTTGGCATTGGTCAGGCTGCCCACGACACAATTGTTCGTTACGCATGCGAACGTGTGCCGACAGCATTGGGGCGACCAATTGCGACGCTGCCGAACATTCAACGGCGTGTTGGCGATATGCAGGTCCGCTTGACGGCGGCACGGAAGATTCTGTACGACACCGCACGTATGTGGGTTGAACACCCGGAGGCTCATGCAAGCATGCCTGCACACATTGCGACGGCCAAATACCTCTGCACCAACGCTGCGGTCGATGTCAGTGATCAGGCGTTGCGGATCGCTGGTGGGTTTGGTCTGACCCGCTCATTACCTTTAGAGCGCTTCTATCGCGATGCTCGTGCCGGTTTGACGCATCCTCCGCAGGACGACGCGGCGCTTGAGTTGATTGGTCGGGTGGCGCTGGGGCAATAGAAAAATATGCCCTAAGTATCAATACAAAACAGGAAACGGCAAGGCCATACTCGTTGTATGGCTTTTTGTATGGGTTGTGTATGGCTTTTTGTATGGGTACAAGACTTCTCTTTTGTTCAGCCCTTTGCTATGCTATTGAGATAGATAGTTGATGACAAAGTGAAAGAACGTCTGTCTATCTAAGGAGGGTGTTATGATTCGTATGTTCACCAAGATTGTAAGTACGTGTGCCATTGTAGTCTTGCTCATGGGCAACTTTGCCTTACAGAATGCGAATGCAGCTCCTGTTGAGGCATCACAGCCTGCTACGTCGACTCAAACTCTTGTCTGTTATGTTCCTGGTGTTCCCATCGCCCCAGGGTGGGTCGTAGTTGCACGTGGGATTGGGGGGACCTGTGGAAATGGGTATTGGTTCCAAATCGAGCAACCTCAGAATGGGATGACAGTATGTTACGTACCAGCGGTGCCAATCCCAGCAGGCTGGGTGGTTACGGCACGGGGGATGGGTGGTGCGTGTGGAAACGCGTATTGGTTCCGCATTGAACAGGTATAATATGCATATATAAATCGGATAGTAAGATTAAGAGAAAGATACTGTATTCTTTGTTTCAGAGATGCAGTGTCTTTCTTTCATGGCTAAACTAATCTTTCTGTACTTCTACACAAAGGGCAACTGTGGTGTAGCCGTGTAGTCAGCGCATTGGTGAGACGTGGGGCCAGGCAGCTATCTGAGCTATTGATACCATTGGCGACGCGCTGATGACTGTGATTGGTTGTGCACGTCGCCTGTAGCATAGACGCTGTATTACGGTGTCGAGTCGTTCTATGC
>JBCDFA010000588.1:0-2164 GCA_039178835.1 Chloroflexota bacterium | reverse complement strand
TGGGTCTTGCGATTGTCAAAGAGATCGTGACGCTTCACGAGGGCAATATCACCGTGTCCAGCTCTCTCAATGAGGAGACTACGTTTGTGATTCGTCTGCCATCATCAAGAAGCACAGGATAAGACATTTGCTCATTGGCGATAGTGATTCGCTTTGATGTTCTTCGCCGCTAGCGTGACCGTTTCTTCGATGCGTTTTGCGCGTGTCTGAGGGCGTTTGGCACTTGCAATCCACCATAGGATGGTTTTCTTGGAGCTTGGTGGAAATACCGCAAAGTTTGTTTGCGCCGCCGGATTGGCATCCAGTGCTGTTTGCAGATCATCAGGAATAATCAAATCCTCGATATCATCATACTGATTCCAGGCACCGTTCTGCCGGGCAGCCTCGATCTTCACTAGACCGGCTCCCGTCATCAGGCCCTGTTCGATCAGACGTTCCACACGCTGTTTGTTGAGCCGCGACCAGGGGCTCTGGGGGTTGCGTGGCGAAACCAGAAACATGGCACGTTCATCGTCCAGGGCATTTGGGCGACTGTCCACCCAGCCAAAACAGAGCGCCTCTTCCACGATTTCATCATAGCTAATAGCGGGCTTGCCACTGGCTTTTTTGTAGTAGATCAGCCACACACCAGGAGCAGAGGCATGGTGTTCTGTGAGCCAGGCCCGCCACTCCTGACGATTGTGTGCATGGAACGAAGGAAGTTCGTTTTTCGGTTTAGGCATAGGTGGATTTCCTAGCTTCCTGGAATACTTTTTTTAAACTCTTTCTTATTTAGACATCTTGGGCAACCAAATTCAGGTTTTCTACATACGGCTAATTCTGTTGTAAGATAGGTGTTGCTTGTGAGCTAACTACTTGCCAACGACCATCCAGTTGAGCATACACTCTGGTAAACAACACAGTAGTGGTTGTCACCTGATCGCCGCTACGTACAAGCTGTCTGGTGGATTTTCCAGTCACAACAGCTGCACCAGGATACACACGCACCTCAACATCTTCATCAGTAATGGCCCGAAATTGAAACTTGGGCATAATCGCTAATGATTGTTGCTTAGTGGTAATAGTGCCATTCGCGTTAATATTTTGCCAATTATTGGCGAGCAATGAGTCAGTTGTTTCTACATCGTTGTGTAAGGTGGCATTACATAGTTTGCTTTCCAGTTGAAGAATCGTCTGCTCAATGGTTGTTGTCATCTGTTTACTCCTTAATCTCTATGGAAAGATATATACTCACCTGAGTACAGAGGTCTCTAGATAATAACCATACAAGCTACGTTCCAAAGCCCAAAATGCGTGCAGTCGACCCTTTGCCAGAGCGCCGCATCTCGTCCATCGCATGCTTAAAATCGTCTTCACAGAGGGGCAGCGGATGGACTGGATCAGGAATGCGTTCGAGGGTAAACTAAGCCGAATATACATTGGATATTTTGAATTGAAATGTCGCTTTTACAAAGCGCTCTATCGCCACAAGTATTGGGCATCATATTACGACAAACGTCGGCTCAAAGCCAACGGATAGCAGCTGAGCAAGTGAACTGTTGCTACGATGCAAACAAAGCATGATAGCAGGTATGGGTTGCATTGGCAATGTTTCTTTAGAACTCGACAACAAATTGCCCATCTTTGTGCAGCAATTCATCATCGACCCAGATCTCACCGCCACCACGCAAATCACAGATCATGTCCCAGTGGACTACCGACTCGTTGATACCACCAACCTCGGGAAAGCCCAGGCCTAGTGCCAGGTGAAAGGTACCGCCAATCTTCTCGTCAAAAAGAATCGACCGCGTAAAATTGGTAACACCCGTATTCGTGGCAATGGCAAATTCACCAACGTATCGCGCACCTTCATCGGTGTTAAGTATTTGGAGCAGAAAATCCTCTCCTCGCTCAGCAGTCGCCTTAACTACACGACCCTTCTCAAACCATAACCGTACTCCGACGACTTCCCTACCCTGATAAATTGTGGGGTAGGAGAAATAGACATGGCCTTCCAGACTGTCTTCTACGGGACTGGTATAGACCTCTCCATCAGGCATGTTTTGTCGACCATCAGCACTCATGAATGTACGTCCAACAACACTTAGACGTAAATCTGTTTCCGGTCCAACCACACGTACTTCTTCCTTGCCTTTAAACCAATCAACGATCTTTGTTTGCTGAG
>JBCDFA010000587.1:0-2170 GCA_039178835.1 Chloroflexota bacterium | reverse complement strand
TTCGCTCACCAGATTTCTACACAGCTAATGGACGTGATGGGATGCCCGAAAATCCACAAGATCTGGCGAACTTTGTAGAAGCCCTGGCCCGACACTACCAAGGCGATATTCATGGGATCGAGATCTGGAACGAACCAAATCTTGCTTATGAGAATGGTGGTGTACTTTCGATTGATGATGCCGAACATTATGTTGAATTGCTCAAGGCCGCTTATACGAGTATCAAATCTGTAGATTCTGACATCTATGTCGTTTCTGCACCAATGGCATCTACAGGCTTGACAGTTCCGGGTGTTTCTATCGATGATTTAACCTATTATGAAGCAATGTTTAGCTATCAGAATGGGGTCATTGGCGACTACATGGATGCCCTTGGCGTCCATCCTGGTGCTGCTGCTAATGCTCCTGATACACTTTGGCCAGATAAACCAGGCCGAGCCGATGGCTGGACAGATCATTCGACGTTCTACTTCCGCCATATTGAGCACGTGCGTGATCTTATGGAGCAATATGGTCTTGATGATCGACCTGTCTGGATTACTGAGTTTGGCTGGTCAACGCCCAACAAGTCATCTGGATATGAGTTTGGCAATCAGATTACATACGAGCAGCAGGGCGAATACATTGTCGAGGCCATGCAGTTGACTGAAGAGCAATACCCATGGGTTGATGTCATGATTTTGTGGAACCTGAACTTTGCACCACTTAAAGCGAAGGATGGCAAACCATATCATGAACAAGCCTCCTTCAGTATTCTTGACTCTGACTATAAACCGCGACCGGCGTTCTGGTCTATCCGGCGTTATCTTAAAGAACACAATAGTGTCCAGGAACCATAATGTATAGCCTGTCCAGCAAGTATTTGGTGATATTTCCACTCCTCCATACTACAAGGTCTCGATCAATGGATCGAGGCTTTGTAGTTTATGAAAAAGCCTGTGAATAGTTTCTACTACATGTTACAATACACAGCAATCTACTCTTTCTAATGAGTGATTTTTGTATCATACGGATGAGGTGCCATGGTGCTCTACTTTCGTCGTTTCCCAAGGATGGCCATTCTGTTATTCACACTCGTGCTGGTGCTGATACCAATGGTTGGATTGCAGGCAGGGACACTATCTACTGCCACGCCAATTGTTTTGTACGATGGGACACTAGGTACCTTGCCCGGTGAGCAGGGGTTCCAGTTTCGCACCGTCTCGCCCAATCCTTCAGAACCGAGTGATCAAAACTATCTTACAGCAGAAAACGTAACCATGCTCGATACCACCGCCAATCGTGACAATCTCGCAGGGTATTTTGCCCGTGATGAATTGCTGCCTGTGCTTGATCGCGAGGCTGGTTACACCTTGCGTTTCGAGGTCCAGGTGCTTGCTGAAAAACATGATGGAAGTGACTTTAACAATGATGGTCTTGATGATCGAGCAGGGTTTAATGTCATTGTTTTGAGTAACGATACACGTGGCGTTGAGTTGGGATTTTGGACAGATCGTGTCTGGGCACAGGAGGGTGGTGATGATGGTAATCTTTTTACTCAAGCGGAAGGTACTGAGTTTGATACATCTTCGGCACTTGTGACATATGAATTGGTTGTCTCTGAAGACACCTATACACTGTCTTCTGGTAATATAACTATATTGACTGGTCCATTGCGGGACTACACTGCATTTGAGGGGCCAATCGATCCTTATGAGACACCTAACTTTATTTTTCTGGGTGACGATAGCACTTCCGCGAGTGGACAGATAAAGCTTGCTTCTGTCGAAGTTATGGTAGAAGAGCAGATGCCGCCAGCGACACCAACTCCCTCGGTGACGCCAACCCCATCGACGCCACCAGTGCCACCATCTAATGAATTTGAAGTTTTCTTACCCCTTCTTATTCGATAGTCTTGGGGAAACAGAATGGCCAGCATCGTACTTATGGATGCTGGCCATTCTGCGGAGTTTTACAACGATTTCTATTTTAACTCTGTGTGCTAAGCGTCATAGGTTGCCCGCAGTCGATACACTGGCTGTCCATATTCGTTTAACAACACATAGCCATTGCGTGTTAACACATATTTGTACTCTGTGTGTTGCTCAACCGGAACAACCTGTGCGACATGTTCCTGACCATCGGGTGTGATGAAGCTCAGTCGTTCAACTCTCTTATTTCCATTGTAGGT
>JBCDFA010000586.1:0-2185 GCA_039178835.1 Chloroflexota bacterium | reverse complement strand
CTGCACAAGATGCATCACCGCTTCGCAACTCACAAGTTCCAGTTCATCAAAATCATTGATTTGCAATGTATCAGTCGCTGGCAGATCAAGCGCCCAAAGATACATAATCCCCTGTGGTGGTGCTCCATTGGCTGCAATATCAGACATAAGCTGCTGGAGTTCATCAGGCTGCGTCGGGTTCACTGTATAGGAATCTGGCCCATTACTACCGTATGTTGCGGCACGATTGATCATAACTGGTTCAGCACCTTGTTCACGCAAAGCGTTGGCCAACCCGGTGCCAATACCCGTTTGATCTGTGAAGATGAGCCATCGTCCCTGTAGCGCCGCTTCAGCTTGAACGGCCTCCTCGGTAGATCGTATCCAGCGTAATTCATACAAGCTGCGGCGCACATCACTATCATCAGCCTGCTGTGCACCATCAATGCGCTGTAGCCGCAAACCAGAAATCTCGGCAATGAGCTTGTTCGACTCATCGAAAAGAGAAATATCAGCAGTACGACTTTCCGATGAGGTATCAGAGGTCAGGACAGCATGGCACCAGACCGATCCAGTCGGTCGTTGATGCACTTGTACACAGGCCACACTCACTGGTAAGAAGGTTTCCTCCGTGGTAGTTTCGCCACCAGAAAGTGTTGCTGCCACCATTTGGAAGCTTGAGTCGAGTAAAGCCGGATGGATGGAATAGACTGCCGCTTCACCCTCCAGTGCCGCAGGAAGCTGCAAAAGCCCAAGTGCTTCGCCATCACGGCGCCAGATACGCTCAATAGCGCGGAATGTTGCTCCATAATGTAGGCCACGCATTTGCATATTCTGATAGTGCGTTGCCCCATCCATCTCGTCAGTACAACGTGTTCGTATCGCGTCGGGATTGTCGATAGGTTGGATCGATGGGCTTTCTACTATCCGTTTGGCATGGCCATAGGCATGCTGGACCCAAGCGTCGCCCGTTTGAACAGGAGCATTGACACTATGCACAGCAAATGCAGCCTGTTCCGGCCCTTCTGGTGTCACCACGACTTGAACCCGGCGCAACTGCTCTGAAGAGAGGAACAAGGCCTGTTTAAAATGCATGTCACACAATACATGATCGGATGTATCAAACGTTCGAGACATTGCAGCGAGCGCCATCTCCAGATAGGCTGCGGCTGGCCATACGACCGCATCGTTCACACGGTGATCGCGCATGTAATGCACGGTGTAATCATTCACATCCATTTCCCAGAAGTGTCGATGGGGAGCAATAGATGCATATAAATGCTCCCCAAGGAGCGGATGGGTATCAGCGTGTTTTTGTGCCTGCCCCATAGCATGACCCACACTATCGAGTTGATCAAACCAATAGCGCTGCCGTTGCCAAGGGTAGGTGGGCAATTCGATACAGATACCCTGCGGGTATAGTTGCTGCCAATCGACCGTGTGACCGGCCACATAGAGTTTGCCAAAGCTCGTCAGAATAGTTTGCTGCGCAGCATCACGCCGCAACGAGGGAATCACTGAGCCAGCACACTTATGGTGTTGCAATGTTTCAGTGATCGCGCTTGTTAACACCGGGTGTGGGCTTACTTCCAGGAAGGTGTCGTATCCTTGTTCTGCAAGCTCTGTAACAACCGACGCAAAGGAGAACGGTTCGCGCAAATTACGGCCCCAGTAGGTGGCATCCAAAGAGGCATCCTCAACCAGTGTCCCATTGACGGTTGAGTAGAGCGGTATGGTGGGCGTAGAGGGTTGTAAGCCATCCAATGCCTGCACCAACTCACCCACCAGAGGATCCATCTGTGGGCTATGAAATGCGATATCGACACCGCGTACCAATCGACAAAATATACCCTGTCGTTCAAGTGAACCCAGGATGCGTTCAAGCATGGTCGGATCACCAGCAAGCACACTCAAATCTGGACTATTGTTACCAGCCACTGCCACCGAATCCTCAAGGCCCGTAAGGGTGAGTTGCGCTTTCTCAGGTGGCAAACCGACCACGGCTGTGCGACCATGTCCGGCAACCCGCTGCATGAGACGGCTCCGGTGAACCACCACACGGATAGCATCATCGAGACTGAGTGCACCAGCACAGTATGCTGCTGCCACTTCACCAAGACTTTGTCCTACCACTACATCTGGTGTAATGCCCCAAGTACGCCATAGTTCGGCCAATGCCACCTGTACAGCGAAAATTGCTGGTTGG
>JBCDFA010000585.1:0-2190 GCA_039178835.1 Chloroflexota bacterium | reverse complement strand
TGGATGGCCTTCTATTTTTTATGTCAACATACCTGTCGGCATACTCGCGATTATACTTTCCTTATATGCCCTCCCGAATGACCGCCAGCGCACGACCCAACGTTTTGATATACCAGGGGCAGGTTTCCTCGCCGTCTCGCTGCTACTTATTTTGCTGGCACTGACAGAAGGGCAGTACTGGGGATGGACCGACTGGCGTATTCTGGCCTTCTTTGCATTTGGCATAGCTGGGTTATTCCTCTTTGTCTGGTGGGAACGCCGTACAAAAGCACCAATGATTAACCTCAGTATTTTCAGCAACTGGACCTTTAGCGCTAGCCTCCTTTCATCCCTTGGCGCATTTCTCGCACTGTCTTTCAATCTCTTCCTTATACCTTTCTACCTCCAGAACGTCTTGGGATTTGATCCGCAACAGGCAGGTTTTGTCCTTATCGCCACACCACTCGCACTCTCATTGACTTCACCCATCAGCGGCAGGCTTTCGGATCGCTTTGGCACTCGTTGGTTAGCCATACTGGGCCTGATCATATCAGCATTAGGTCTGTTCAGTATGACCACACTCACCACCGAAAGTACAGCGGTTGGGGTGTTTGGTCGATTACTTCTCATCGGCGCAGGTGTCGGCTTTTTCCAATCCCCAAACAACAGCGCCATCATGGGCAACGCACCACGTAGCGCATTTGGCATCGCCGGAAGTTTAATCTCAATCATGCGGACTATTGGACAAACGGGAGGCATTGCATTAGCTGGCGCTGTCTGGGCTGCACGTGTAACAGCATCAGCGGGAGAAACATACGACCCAATCAATGCTGCTCCACCAAACGCTCTTGTGGCAGGTTTACACGATGCTATGTTGCTTGCAGCAGGGCTCTGCTTGGTTGCTATTGTACCAACATTGCTACGAAGCCAACGCGCCGATCAAGACATAATTGCCGAAAGTTCAACACCATAAATTCTAAGATATCGTGAAAAGAGTACCCAACATGTGATCATGGCACCATCCAAAAACGATTTTAACTCGTATAATCTTGCATAACGAAAAATTGAGCGAATTTCACACAGCCGTACTATTCACTCTTTTTAACCAAAAAACCCCTGGACACGTCCGCAAGAGATTGGTATACTATAAGAAATCTTTCACGTGCTTGTCCGGCGAAACAAAATTACATTGCCTAAGGCCGAAGGAGTCTCAGAATGACTACAATGATCATAGTACTACTTCTAGCAGTCATCGCAGCCATGGTTTTCGCAACGACTATCATGGAGCGCCGGAAAACGGCTCGTGTACCTATTCGTATCAACAACAAAGCCATAATACGACGCCGACGGCGCTAACCATAGATACTTAGAAGATCATTGTTATAGATTAGACGCAAAGCGGGAACGATCAGCGTTCTCGCTCTTGTTTTTGGGTGAATAGTGTTATGCAGACCGAAGAGAACATTCTGAACCTCTACGATGCCTCACTGGCCGAACTTGAAGATGTCGTACAATCCTGGGGACAACCAGCCTATCGGGCACGCCAGATTTATCGTCAGCTCTATGTTAACTTGACTGATGAACCGCATACCATGACCGATCTTGCACTTCCACTACGTGATCGCCTTGCAAACGAAACACAGATCGGCAATCTCAAAACGGTTCGTGTGCAGAAGGCTGATGCCGGACTAACGCGCAAAGCACTCTTTCGTCTACCAGGCGGTGCCGTCGTTGAGAGTGTTTTGATGGTCTATCCAGACCGCGCAACAGTGTGTGTCTCAACCCAAGCAGGATGCGCGATGGGGTGTGATTTCTGTGCGACGGGTAAGCTAGGCCTGTTGCGAAACCTATCTCCTGGCGAAATAGTCGAACAGGTGCTCTGGGCTGCCCGCGAAGTACAACACCTCGTACCTGAAACACCAGACTCGCACCCAAACCTGCCACAAAAACTAAGTAATGTCGTATTTATGGGCATGGGTGAACCATTTGCCAACTATGATCGCTGGTGGCAAGCGGTTGAGCGCCTACACGATCCACGCGGATTCAACCTTGGCGCACGCAACCTGACTGTTTCGACGGTTGGATTAGTGCCAGGCATTTTGCGCCTCGCCGAAGAGAAGTTGCCAATCAATTTAGCAATCTCGCTCCACACCGCCGACGATACACTCCGCTCAGAGATGATGCCAGTCAATCGGCGTTACCCCATCGCAG
>JBCDFA010000584.1:0-2197 GCA_039178835.1 Chloroflexota bacterium | reverse complement strand
ATCAATATTTTCATTCAAAACAACAGCTATTATTGGTCTTAATGGAGCATTTTCTGGAGGAAATCGACGCCCTGGATTTTACACTTACGGTTGAGGAAGACCTACGTCCACAGATCCAAACGATCATCCATCAGGCCCTGGGCGTTGATGCACACTATGCCGGTGTCTACCGTGCCTGGCGCGAGGCGATTCGCGGCGACACAGCCCTGGCCAGACTTGATCAGCACGTTCAAGACTGGTCCACCGGACGCGTGATTCAGCTAGTCGGTGGGCTTGGCCAACTCCCCGGTGCACGCCACAATATCAACCATCATGCCATAGCTACTATGATTAGTATCTTGTTCTGGGAACTTATTTTGCGCGGGGATGCGCTGGACCTGGAAACAACCATTCAATCTGTAACCGATCTTATCTATCACACCCTGTTTGAAGATGTGTAGAAACTGGTATTGAGATAGAGAGAAAAATATGTGGTAAGCAAAACATACTATGAGGCTAAAGACAAACTCGTACTTCCTTTGAGCCTCTGAACGGTGCCGCAAGGCGCTTGGGCACCAACATCGATCCGATTGACCCCAAAGCTGGATGGTGCGTGTCACGATTGTAGTTGTGACGGTTGCTCCGAGACAGGAACTACCTGTGTGGGAAGGCGCACGGTGAATGTTGCCCCTTGGCCAGGTATGCCTGTTCCGGTGATATCGCCACCCATAAGTTGACAGAGTTTGCGACTCAGGGCCAAGCCCAGACCGGCTCCACCATACTGACGGTTTTGTGCTTCATTCCCCTGTTGAAACTCTACAAACAGATAATCGAGTTGCTCTGCTGTAAGACCGATTCCTGTATCACGGACCTGAAATACGGCGACTGACGGCATCTGTTGTGATCGAGCAGTCTGGACATTCGTTTTACTTTCAGACTCCATCCAGACTCGTAATGTAATCACCCCATGATCAGTAAACTTGGCCGCATTGCCAATCAGATTAAGGAGAATCTGGCGTAGTTTGGTGCGATCCGCATGGATCGAATCAAGATCTTCGGCCAATTCTGTTTCAAGGAGATTACTCTTTTTCGCTACCAATGGCTTGGTCGTAACCACAACTTCGTCGATCAGCATACTAATGGGGAACGTCTCAAGCTGTAAGTTCACACGACCAGCTTCAATCTTTGAAATGTCCAGCACATTATCGATCAATCCCAGCAGATGCATGCTGGCCTGCCGGATCTGATGAAGATCTTTGCTCAACGTCTGATCATCACCCATTTGTAGTTGTAACAACTCATTGTAGCCAAGGATCGCCGTAAGCGGTGTTCGCATCTCGTGGCTCATGTTAGCAAGGAAAACACTCTTAGCACGGTTGGCCATTTCGGCGGATTCTCGATTCTGTTCAGCAACACGCATTGCTGCTGCTAATTCTGCTTTCTGCCGCTCATCCTGCAAACGTAAGCGCTCAAGACGTTGGACCAAACGTGAACGAGTAAAGAAGAGGATAGTTCCAACCAAAATCGACTCAATCTGCCAGACTGTGTAGTGCACTACATCGCCGTCCATCGGCACCAGCGCAACAACACCAGCCCAGCTTATGAGTGTAACCGCACTAAGGATAATAAACCAGCGCCACTTGAGAAAGTAGGCCCCAATACCAATCAACAGGATCGATATATTCGAGGTCAGGTTGAGATCACCGGCAAGCGCAAGGTGCACAAGGCTATTGACCAGTACGACCGTAGCCATACCAGCGCCAATCCAGTTCCCCCAGCGCACATGAACTGGTCGCTTTCGTATCACCATGTGCAGCGTTAACAAACCAAGAGCAGAGAGAGCGGCGATGGCCATCATCGGAACAACGATAGGCGGTTGTTGTACCGCTGCATGTAAGACCGTTAGAAACGTATAGAGCAGCCCTAGACCAAGTGACATGGGGCGTGCACTGGTCGCCACGACATTATCAAGGGCCAAACGGATTTGTTGTGTATCATCTACCACAGCAGAGGGGCGATGTGACGTTTGTGAAATGCGCTGTGGGCTTTCCTGAGTTGGATCTATCACATGCAATCCTTCCACGTACACCCAGTAGGTTTTGGAAAGACACCTGTCCCACGTTAGGAGGATAGTGGGGCTGCATTACTGAGTTCATGGATCATAAACGATCAAAAACTCAAAAATATCGGTCACTAGCAATTGTACCATTTATTGTCT
>JBCDFA010000583.1:0-2211 GCA_039178835.1 Chloroflexota bacterium | reverse complement strand
GGTCGCTGCTCATTGTTTACAATATAGAATGCACTGGCTGCGTCCTTAGCTTTAGCGCGTGTAATCGCGGTCTGCACTGCATCACGTCCACTTACTAAATACTGTGGATCTTGCATTACTACCTCAGCCGTTAGTACACGGCTCTGGTCGACATCCTGCATAAAGGCCGCTACGTAATCAGTGGCCGGTTGAGTGATAATCTCGACAGGAGTACCAATTTGGATAATCTGACCATCTCGCATAATTGCCACGTGATTGCCAATGCGGAGTGCTTCGTTGAGATCATGGGTAATGAATACCACCTTCTTTTGCAGATCGCGCTGGAGTTGCAGCAATTCATTTTGCATCTGACGGCGGATCAATGGGTCTAATGCACTAAACGCTTCGTCCATTAAGAGAATGTCTGCGTCGGTTGCTAGAGCACGTGCCAAGCCAACGCGCTGTTGCATTCCTCCGCTCAGATTGGAAGGTACTTGGTCTGCATACTGTTTTAACCCGACCATATCCAATGAGCGTATGGCCACATCATGCCATTCTTCGGGGGCAACACCACGAATTTTTAGTCCGTAGGCGACGTTTTCTAAAACTGTTTTGTGTGGGAGGAGAGCAAAGTGCTGAAAAACCATAGCCATTTTTCTGCGACGCAGTTCCCGCAAACCATTCGTATCCACCTGTAATACATCCTCACCATCAACATATACGTGGCCACTGGTTGGCTCAATGAGCCGATTGAGGCATCGTATCAGGGTCGATTTGCCTGATCCAGAGAGACCCATTACCACAAAAATCTCCCCAGCTTGTACTGAGAAGGAGGCATGTGCAACACCCACTGTGTGTCCCGTTTGATCTAAGATCTCTTCTTTACTACGCCCCTGCTCAAGAAGGGGAAGTGCGGCTTTCTGTGGTTTAGGGCCAAAGATCATAACAAGATTTTCGACCCGAATTTTGACATCCAAAACGGCATACTCCTGTACAGTTACAGTGATTCTCGCGTCTGTCTATCAGCAGTTGACCTTTCATCCTGCTGATCCAACATACTCTTAACATCCAGTGTCGTGCCTTTGCGGTATCCTAAGACAACTTTGTTGCCACGTGGGAGTTATCCTGAAGTCTCCCCAACACACATTAAAAACTCACATACGGGGTACTGGGGAGATGAGTACCAGCGACATTGCTGGTGTATGTACGCCAAGACATGTTCCTGTCAAAGGGACAGTCTGAGTAGTCAGCGACATGGGTACAAAGGCATATTCGTGAGCTCATGCGTACACTCTCTTAACATCTTACCACACTCAGTCGGTTTTACCAAACGATGCAGTGCGTATAGAAGGCTTGAGTTGACATAATAATGCCAGTCCATAGGTTTGGTCATAGTATCTTTTAGGTAACGAAGAGATCCAAATCTTGATCAGCTAACTAAGCAAATAAATATACGATGTATATCAATATTTGACCGCCAGAAAGCAGGTTGTGACAGATGGCAAGTTTCTAGATATCTACGCGTGTTGTGTAGAAGTGAGATGCGAAAAAGAAGCAACACTGTATTAGCGTTGCTTCAAAACAACATTACATCTCTAATGTTGTTTTGATTTATGTTACTAGCTTCTTATAGTTACTCAGAGTATGTCATAAATTATGACAGGAAGAATAGCTGCTTCTCCACGGTATGGATGTGAAGCACAGATCGACCACATTGTTGTGCGTAGCTGACTACATCGCCGGTTCCACCGAGCGCAACAGATGGCAAGCCATTCCAGACTGCAACCAGGAGATGACATGAGTCGACTAGCCAATACCCTAAAGCCATATAAGCCGTATTTGAGCACGTAGCAAAGGGTAATTGGTGAACACAATAACTATGTTTGAGTAATGTGTAGAATCGATCTCGCTCGAGACCTGGTGCGAAACTCTTGGTTATGTCAACACAAGCAAGACATGCCTTAAGTGGTATGCCCTGCGAAAGTGCTGTTTCAGCAAAGATGGTATCTGCTCCGATTGCTAAACCTGAGAGTGCTACAACATTGTATAACTGTGCCTTTTGAATGTGTTCAAAAAGTACCCGTAATGCCTGCTCAACAAAGCATATAGTCGTACTATCCCCCAGGTTTCGATGACCAGTCACAGCTATTTTGAGCGAATACTTATTAGGGTACTGTCGTCTTTGGAGGTCTGTTATAATGCTGGGCGCACACATGCAAACGCTACCTTTGC
>JBCDFA010000582.1:0-2228 GCA_039178835.1 Chloroflexota bacterium | reverse complement strand
CTGGCTTCCTACGAGATATTGGCAGTAATCCAGACGCGTGACAGGTTGAGTAGCGTGTTTCATAGGGCCTAGCATACCCGATACCTCAATAGGATGACAACTCAGCGCAGGAAGTGATGGCATTCTTGCGTAAGTCCTGTTATTAGACATTGATATCCTTTCGTAGCAGGTTGCACGTCAAGGGTCTCACACTTCTGAGATTGGGATGTTGTATCTGGGATGTTTAAGGAAACTTCTATTAAGGTACCACCAGTTGCCAGCACGATCAAGACGTGTGAGGATGAGACGACTTGAGTTGGTTTTGTTTCTAACCGTGTGGTTTCAACCGAGCGAGTAATGGTGAGGACGGTGTAATCTGGCGTAATCGTTCTACCTGTTGTCGGCGACGAGCAATATCCTGATCGAGGTCTTCTTGATGGGCCCAATAAAAAGCGAGGGCCGAGTGTATCTGCCCCAACGACAAGTGAGGGTACTGGAAGTGCAATTCTGCAGGACTCCAGCCATATGCCGATTGCGCCAACACTAGTTCAATCACTTTCATCGTGGTGCCAACTATGTGTGGTATACCGTCATTATCAATAACGATGTGTGCATAACGTGTTTGGCGGGTTTGCATCGTGTGTTTGCTTCGTTGACTAAAATTGGGACATCAATTTACAGCATCGGTTAATCGACGTTTTGTAATTCTTCGCGCACTACTCGCCGCAGAAGCTCTTCTAAGGATTGACGTTCAATATGATCACGGAGTGCCTGATTGATAGTTGTCTGATAGTTACCACCACCCATCTGCTCAGCCTGTTCCCGAAACCATGCGATCACATCATCATCTAAACGGATTGTGATACGTGTTTTGCCAGGAGGTGTTGGATCGATAGCCCCCCGTGTACCCTGACTGAAATCATACTCATCTTGCATTGATTTTTACCCTTCATATTGCTTACGTTCATGGCGTGTGGCTCTACGTGCCGAAATGATCCGAATCGTATTCTCGTCACGCCATACATAAACAACAACTAAAAGCTCACCAAAGGCATCCATACCAAGAATAATAAATCGCTCTTCGTAGGTGGAACCATTTGCAATGGTTAATGCGAATGGATCGTTGAATACAGCGACTGCATCGGCAAAACGAATCTCATGCTTGTAGAGATTAGTTCGTGCTTTTTCTGGGTCCCACTCATATTCCATTGTTACAACCTTACGTACCAAACTTGTGTTACGTATAGTGTATGTACAAATGTGCACAATGTCAAGAGGGAAGTCGCGTAGCAAGAAAGAGATTTGCTAGTTTACAGTTACGCCACCGCATAGCCGGTGTAGGGCCGCACCTCGGGTGGCCGCAAGCCCAGCACAATCTGCTCTTTGGTAATCCCTGCCTCGACGAGGATGCTGGCAATGCTGTCCTCGGTGTCGTTGCGTTGCAGCCACACCTTGCCGTCGATGATGTCAATGTGTATGAGGCAGGTGTGAACGCGCTGACCGTTGAACCAACCGACATTCATCAGGACATAGCGATCATTGGTTGAGTCGAATACGGCCTCGGTGCGGATGTCCCCATAAGCAAAGGGAATACGGGTGTATTCTTCCAGCGTAGTGGTAATGATTTTTCGGTAGTTATCTAGTGTGCTCATTGTGGTGTTCCCATCACTCTCGATATCTTTTTAGTTTCTCAAATTCTTCAGGCTTACTAACTTTCTCACACAAAAAATTGATCCATGCTTCAGTATATATGTATCCTTTGAAAGCTGCATCGAACTGGCAGTATTTAACGTTACATTTATCAGGCTTACGTCCACTAGCTCTTACTTTATACATTTTCCATGCTTTCGTATGATGAGACATATTAAAAGAAATTCCTGTCAACTTTCTTACTTGTTGTACAATATCTCCAGGTAAAAATTTTCCTTGATTGGCTACTTGTACTTGTTTTTCCTTAATGAAAGCAACTTGTTTTTCGTATTTCTCCATTTGTTCTGGATCGCTAGTATCGTATCTTACAAATTCAATAGCTACATCGGATGACCTAGCGTGATTACCAATTTTAGGTATAAGAAATGCACGAAATGAATATTGCATACTTTGATTTATCTCGCTTGGTAGTCTAGCATCATATGTATCAGTGTATTTTCTTATAGCTTCATACTCTTCTGATTGAACTTTTCGAAGTGCTTGTTGTTGTTCTTGTGAATACATAGAAAATTGCAAAGCGAGAGCTAAGCTCTCGCTTT
>JBCDFA010000581.1:0-2238 GCA_039178835.1 Chloroflexota bacterium | reverse complement strand
CCGAAAGCGGTCGATCACATCCTGCGTACTTAATTCGCCCACATCGCGGAGTGCCCACAGAATACCCAGCCGCGTCTCATCGGCCAACGCTTTGTAGCGATTGGCCAGTGTGGTCTGATCAAAACGTCGATCAGTGTGCGTGTGTATGGTTGGCTTACGTGCAGGAAAGCCTAGACGCAACTCTTCATTGTTGCCAAACCAGATAATATACGGACCACTATGCAGATGGGGAATAAAACGCACTCGACGGTACTGCAACAGTGCGTCCATACGAAAGGCAAAGCGCAGATCACGCTCTGTGACAACCTGCATAGCCTCCAGCATCGTGAGCCCCTGCAGCGACATCTGCTGAAATGCTTCAACCGTGGCCTCTAAACGGGGACACACACGCTGCCATTCTTCCGCAACCACAGCATCCCAGAGTTGCTCTAAATGTGTCACGAGCATGTTTTGCAGGCGGTCTGGCTCATTAAAAAGATCATGAATCGCACGTGGGACCGTACCTGTAATCTCATTAAAAGTCTCGACCAAAAATTGTGCAAAGGCATCATAATCAGCCAGCAGCACTACCGGATCTACTGATGGTATCAAACCAGAGTCAAAGGAAACTCGTTCGTGTGGTGACTGGATATTCCAGTAAAAAAGCGTATCGCGCAGAGTAACGGCATCCTGTGCTGCCAGCGCATGCAGATAAGCCGAAAAATCCTCGGTCGCAGCACCACGTGGCACCGCGTTGGTCAAGGCGTCCAGCCAGATCCAGTGAAAGAGCAACTCGTGGCGCTCAAGCACCTCCCGATCTAGTTGTAGTGTTGCCTGGGATACCCACTCATCCAGTCCACTGGTGTGCTTTATCCCTCCTAGCAATGACATACTCATCAGAATATTGTAGACCGGCTCCAGTGCGATCACACTGGTTACCGGCTCAGGAATGGGCAACATACGCGGTGGAACAGGCACAGATCGGCTCCTTCTAAGAGTCTATTCGGTGGGTAACATTGTCTTGGATACATCTTGTTCTTTGGCTTCAGCGGGATCAGAAACTGCCATTTCTGTTACTGGTGCATAATCCGGCAGAATCGTTTCGATCTTGCGTACAGCCGGAATCGCATAACCGGACAGTGCTCCCAGTGCTCCAATAAGACTAGTTACGACAAAAATGAGCGCAATACCCGCCCCAGCACCACTACCGACCAGCCAGCTAAAAAGTGCAACCCCACTGCCGTCCGGTTGCATTGCTGGTTCAAAGAGTTGATCCGCCAGTGGGCCGGCTGACAACATGGCAATCGGCAACGTCACCTGTGCGATCAAACGCCGGGTAGCAAACACACGCCCCTGGACATCCGGCGGCACTTTGGCCTGCCAGATCGCCTGGTTGGAGCCATTGAGAATCGGGATAAAAAAGGCGGTACAGAAAGCACCGATGCACCACCAGAGGACCGTACTACTGATCCCCATCACCAGTGAGCCAAGCAGAAAGCTTCCGATCATACCAAGTAACACACCATGGACACGCTCCTTTGGGCCTCCCCATGCACTCATCACAAGACCACCAACCAAGCCACCTACTCCCAGCGCAGACTGCACTGTGCCAAGAGCAAGCTCATTGTTACCAGTTCGAGCCAGGATCATAGGCGCTAATAACACCATAGTGTACCCAGCTACCAGATTGGCTAGAAAGAACATCATCTGCATGCCCAGCAGGCTCGGTCGTGCCCAGATATACCGAAAACCAAAGACCGATTCCCGCCACAGACTGCTGCGGGCTTGCTCCCCGACATCGGTTGTAGCAGGTTGGGGAATGTGCGCCAGTAAAACCATACTTATTGCAAAGAGAACAGTCACAACGTCGATCATCATAATACCGCCGATGCCAATGAGCGTCAATAAAAGCCCGCCGAGAATCGGCGCTGCAATGCCCGCTGCCGACTCTGCCGTAGACAGCATACCATTGGCACGACCATACTGGTCCTTGCGAAGCATCATCGTCATAGCGACGGAGAAGGCCGGAAACTGAAACGCCTCAAACGTACCAGCCAGTGCACCCATCGCATAGAGGTGCCAGATTTGTAGGCTATCAGTCAGATAGAGTGTGAGCAGGGTCATCGTCGCAATGCCTGCACCCAGATCGCTAAACATAACCACCAGCTTGCGATTCCAGCGATCCACGAGTGCCCCCGCCACGGGACTGAGCAACACCAGGGGGCCAAACGAGAAGAAAGCTACCAATGCGAGAGCCGT
>JBCDFA010000580.1:0-2261 GCA_039178835.1 Chloroflexota bacterium | reverse complement strand
TTAAAAAAAGAACCGTGCAGTACAGTTTCATGGAGCACTATTCGATAAAACGGTAGCGCTCTCACATCTATCAACAAGTTTCCGAGGCAACAGTGTCCAGTGCAACGAATGATAGCTGGAGCGCTCCAGTGATGGGATGCTGCCCAACCATCGCATCAACGTTAAAAACTTCGCGTATCAGTTCGGGTGTCAGCACAGCTTCCGGCGTCCCAGCCGCAACAATATGCCCCTGTTTGAGTAGATACAACCGATGGCAGTAGGCAGCCGCAAGATTGAGATCATGCAATGTGACAAGGGTAGTCAGACCGAGTGCGCGTACCAGATCGAGTATCTCCAGTTGATAGTGGATATCGAGATGATTGGTTGGCTCATCAAGAACCAGCACTTTGGGCTGCTGTGCGAGTGCCCGAGCAACCAGCACACGTTGTTTTTCGCCACCTGAGAGCGTCTGGTACTGCCGATCAGCGAATGAGTGCATACGTACACGTTGCAGCGCCTGCTCAACGATAGCCCTGTCCTCCCGCGTGTCATTAGCAAAGCGCCCCTTGTGCGGAGTGCGCCCCATCTCCACAATTTCGCGCACCGTAAACTCGAAATCGCTGGGGGCCTCCTGCACAACCACACCAGTCCGCTGGGCCGACTCACGGGCGCTCATCTTCCACACATCGTCTTTGCCGACTTGCACATAGCCCGCCACAGGCCGCAATAAGCGATAAACTGTGCGTAACAAGGTCGATTTGCCGCTGCCATTGGGGCCAATAAGGCCAACCAGTTCGCCACTTTCGATGTGAAGGCTCACGTCCTCTACAATACGCTGCCCCACAATGTCAACAGCGACAGCTTGTGTTGTAAGTTGCATATGTATTCCTATCGTGTATTGCCCATACGATGTCGCAACAGCCACAAGAAGAATGGCCCTCCAAATATAGCTGTGACCATCCCGACCGGCAACTCTTGGGGCGCAATAATCGTACGAGCAATCAGATCGACGAACACCAGATAGATGCTTCCCAGCAATGCGGCAATGGGCAACACTCGCCGATGATCCGCCCCAACGATCATTCGTACAATGTGTGGAATCATCAAACCGACGAAGCCAATGGCGCCACTGATCGCGACGACGACTCCAACGAGCAGTGATGTGAGCATAAAAAGCCAGATGCGAAAGCGCTCGACATCAATGCCAAGTCCGGTCGCCGTCTCTTCGCCAGCCAGCAGTGCGTTAAGTGAACGTGCTTGAAGTAACAGTATACACGTAACGGTAAAAACAACCAAGCCGGGCAGACCCAAGTTGGCCCATTCCGCACTACCAAGACTCCCGGCCAACCATGTAAGCACTGCGGTCACGCCTTGATTGGGGCCACTGGCACGGAGCACCAGATAGCTTGTGACTGCCGAAAGTACATAGTTGAGCGCAACTCCCGCTAGCACAAGACGCATCGGGGTGGTGCGGCCCTGCTGCTGCGCCATGAGGTAGACCACCGCCATAGCGATGAGCGCCCCCACAAAAGCCGCCAGCGAAAGCGACAACCCACCAACAAAGGCCGTACCAAGAGTCAACACGGCCACGGCACCGACCGATGCCCCCGATGAGACGCCAAAGATGTAGGGATCGGCCAAAGGATTCCGCACCATCGCCTGGAGTGTCGTCCCACTCACTGCGAGCGCTGCGCCGACAATCACACCGAGGAGCGCACGTGGCAGCCGAAAATCCCACACGATTTGTGCTTCCGTTGCAGTCCATGTCGGTGTAACGA
This sequence comes from Chloroflexota bacterium, assembly GCA_039178835.1. GTDB lineage: Bacteria > Chloroflexota > Chloroflexia > Chloroflexales > Roseiflexaceae > AL-N1. The sequence goes on along the minus strand of JBCDFA010000580.1, from coordinate 504 downwards.
TCCCAGGACGCAACTGCTCAATGATAATAAAGACAACGGTCCCAAGCGGGATTGAGATCGACCCAACCGCGACCGCAGTCACAATTGCAAGAACCAACCCTACCAGGAGTAGAGTCATCAAGGACCAGAACAACGTTGCCTGTTTGATCGTTTGAACTATGGTTGCTCGTGAGACCGTGTGTTGTGTAGTAGTATCCATAACATTGTTCCTAAAGCCAGAGATCTACAAGATTGTAAAAACCTTGCAGATCTCCATAACCTTATACGCTACTCAAATGCTTCCGGGTGAATCGCACGGGCAATCGTTTCCAAGCCATCCATAATTCGCACACTCGCCTCGGTATCAATCGTTGCTACCGGATACAAGCGATCATTCTGTACAGCAGGAAGGTTAGGAAAGGTCTCTTTGAGATAGGCAATCAGTTCATCTGGGTCCTGACCAGGGAAATAGCCCACCAGAATAACCTCGGTTGGGGCCGCCGCAAACTCCTCAGCGCTTACCTG
>JBCDFA010000579.1:0-2283 GCA_039178835.1 Chloroflexota bacterium | reverse complement strand
TCAGTCATCACATCGTGGAGGCGATCGATGCCAAACGCAAGTCCCACCGTGGGGATTGGGCGACTGGCAAATGCCCCAATGAGTTCATCATAGCGACCACCGCCGAGCAGTGAGCCCATTGGTGGTGTCTCAACGACGGTTTCAAAAACCACGCCTGTGTAGTATGACAATGCTCGTGACAGATGTGGTGCAACGGCATAGCGCTCTGTCGGTACACCCATTGCAGCAAGGGCGTGTGTAATAGCACGGAGATTGTCTAAAGCGGCCAGGGCACGCTCATCTTCCTTGAGTAGCATTGACAATTCTCGTAGTATGTCTTCTGTGGTTCCACGCAGCGAAATCAGGTTAAGGATACGGTCTGCTGCTTCGATACTTACACCACTCTTGAGCAAATCCTCGCGAACACCATCTGCGCCAATCTTGTCCAGTTTATCAATCGAGCGATAGATGTTGCCTGCCGAGTCATCGTCTAGTCCGGCCACGCGTGCAATGCCACCCAGAATCTGGCGATGATTCAGTAAGGTCGTAAAACCGGTGAAACCCAAGGCTGACAGCGCCTCATCCACGATCGCGACAATCTCTGCATCGGCAACAGGCGATTGTGAGCCGACAATATCGATGTCGGCCTGCCAGAACTCACGATACCGTCCGCGGGCAGGGCGTTCGCCACGGTACGATTGGCCGATAGCGTAGCGTTTCCATGGAAATGAGAGTTGTCCCTGATACTGAGCAACGACACGGGCCAGCGACACGGTCTGATCATACCGCAGTGCTAATTTCCGCCCACCGTGATCCTCAAAACGGTAGATCAGCTTTTCTTCATCGCCGATCTTACTATCGAGGGTTTCAGCATACTCAACTATCGGGGTTTGCAGTGGTTCAAAGCTGTGCCGCTCAAACACGGTTGTGAGGGTATTCATAATGTGTTGTCGCAAACGCATGTCCTTCGGGAGGTGGTCGCGCATACCCTTCACATTTTGTGGTTTGTTACTCATGTTCTTTTGTGTCAACCTCATCAGTACAACGTGGTCTTTGATGTGGCGTCATGATACCACACCATGGGGATGTTTTGGTTATAGAGGGCTTTGAGAGAAGCACATATTATTCATCAGCGATCTTAGAAAATCTTATCCTACTTCAATCGGTACCCCTGCCAACTGTCCGCAGGCCGCTGCAATCTCCACACCGCGCTCAACCCGGACGGTGCACGCCACACCACGATCCTGCAAGATGCGTTGAAAGGTGCTGATACGTTGTCGATTGGAACGACTTAATGGCATGCCCGGAACCGGATTCCACGGTATGAGGTTTATGTGACACAGCATACCTTCTACAAGATTGGCAAGGTCTGTGGCTTGTTCGGGCGAGTCATTACGCCCCTCTAAAAGTACATACTCGAAGGAGACGCGTCGGTTTGTTTTTGCAATATAGGCTTGAGTTGCCTCCATCAGTGCTGCGATGGGGTAACGCCGATTGACTGGCATCATCTCTGAGCGGAGTGTATCGTCGGCGGTGTGGAGCGAGATTGCTAAATTGATTGGCAACTTCTCTTCGGCGAGGCGCAAAATGCCGGGTACCAACCCGACCGTTGAAACAGTCAGGTTGCGTGCACCAAGGTTGAATCCGCGTGGATCGTGTAGTCGTTCAACAGCTTGCCACCAGCGATCATAGTTGGCAAATGGTTCACCCATGCCCATAAATACGACATTGCTGAGTTTTTGTGGCAGGTTTGGGTGTGAGTCTGGTGTTTCAGGTACGAGGTGTTTTACTTCGCGGGCAGCCCAGAGCACCTGTTCGATTATTTCGCCAGGGGAAAGATTTCGCAATAGGCCCAGCTTGCCTGTCGCACAGAAATCGCATCCCATCGCGCACCCTGCCTGTGTCGAGACGCACACTGTCGCTCGGTCCGGGTAAACCATCAGGACACTCTCAACGACGGCTCCACCTGGCAGACGAAAGAGTGCTTTGCGCGTTAGTCCTGCATCAGCCTTCTGCACACGAACCGTTTTCAGATTGCCGATCTGTGTTTCACTCGTAAGACGATCACGTAGTGGAAGTGAGAGATCGGTCATCATCTGCGGCTCATCAGTCAGGTTGACATAGAGCTGACGATAGATCTGGCGTGCTCGATAACTTGGTTGTCCCCAGGATTGTACGACATCTTCGAGTTCAGCTAGCGAGGCGTCGTAGAGGTTCAGAATGTTCTCTTCGGTCTGCATAACACTATTCACCCAAAAACAAGAGCGAGAACGCTGATCGTTCCCGCTTTGCGTCTAATCTATA
>JBCDFA010000578.1:0-2332 GCA_039178835.1 Chloroflexota bacterium | reverse complement strand
CATGAGACGACTGCTGGTCAGGCTGCCTGGACGATCATTCTCTTACTCCAACATCCTGAGTATCTTGCCCATGTGCAACAGGAAATTGAGCAGCACGCGGAGCGCACAACACAGATTGATGGTCCCACTCTCAGCCGGCTGAAATCGCTCTACTGGGCGATTGATGAGACCACGCGCCTACGTCCTTCGGCTCCTATGCAGATCCGTGTGACGGGTCAACCAGTGACCTTAGGTGCCTATACGATACCATCTGGATGGCGTGTTATAGTCAATGCAGACGTATCACATCATCTACCAGAAGTGTTTGGCAATCCTGAGCAGTTTAATCCATTACGTTTTGCACCAGAGCAAAATGAGGGTAAAAATACATTCAACATTATAGGATTCGGTGGTGGTATCCATAAGTGCACAGGTATGAATTTTGCGAAGAACGAGATGGCTGTGATTGTTGCTCGTCTGTTTCAGCAATTTGATGTGGAGTTACTGACACCAACACCACACGTCGTGATGGGGAAAGGGGCAAATCGCCCTTCAGAAACATGGATTCGCTATCGTCGAAAGTCAGCAAAAGTAGACGATGGTAAAACATCTACGCATATAGAACAGGCTACTGTCTGTCCGGTTCAGCATAGGTAAATCTTCCTCTTAGACACTGTATATTGACTAAAGTGTGGTTTTGCTAAATGGGTGTAGTTCCTCGTATGCTACATCCATTCAACGGTATGTATCAGTACACTTGTGCAAATGGCACTTAATGAGACAATCTATAGTCAATTTCTACACAGACATTCTTCTTCATAAATGTGTCGAATAAAGCTTTTTGATGAAAAATACAGCAATTTTAGGGATAAATGTGTTAGAATCTATAATACAGCGATCATAAAGTATTAAATGACTGAAGGAGTACAATCGTATGGGTGTATCATATCCTCCACCACCGGTCGTATCGGGAGCATTGCCGTTGATTGGACACATAACTGAGTTCCAAAAAGCTCGAGAAAAGCTTTTATGGCGTGGGTATCAGGAACATGGGGATATATTCACTATTAAATTGGGACCACAGTCCGTTGCTGTTGTCAGTGGCGCCACCCATAACCGAACATTTTATGCAGAAACAGATAAAACGCTCAACATTAGTGATGGATATGGATTTCTACGGCCTGCGTTTGGGGATTTTTTGTTTACTGCAGGAACAGAAGATTACTATAATCAACGTCCTGTGCTGCAAGAGATCTTTGGTCGTGAGCAAATGCGTCAGTACATTCAGTCTATGGATATAGAGGTGCAACGGTGGCTTGATGCGCTAGGTGATGCGGGGACCACCAATCTCACCAATGATATGCTACAGCTGACCCAATGGGTCGCCGGTCATGCGTTTATTGGCCCGCACTTCCGTGACGAACTTGGGGATACCTTCTGGCAAGATTACGAAGCCATTGGTGCTTCACTTGACTTTGTGCTGCCCCCACACCTCCCTTTTCCGAAATTTATCCGCAGAGATCGTGCCAAAGCGCGTTTGCGCAAAACCCTCTTGCCCTTGATCCAAAAGCGTCGTCAGCATTCCGATCAGTACCATGATCTCATTACCCAATTGCTTACCGTCCCCCGTAAAGATGGGAGTTATTTTAGTGACCATGATATCGTGTTGCTGTTTGTGGGTATTTTGTTTGCAGGCCATGAGACGACTGCTGGTCAGGCTGCCTGGACGATCATTCTCTTACTCCAACATCCTGAGTATCTTGCCCATGTGCAACAGGAAATTGAGCAGCACGCGGAGCGCACAGCACAGATTGATGGTCCCACTCTCAGCCGGCTGAAATCGCTCTACTGGGCGATTGATGAGACCACGCGCCTACGTCCCTCTGCCAGTTTGCAGATGCGTATGGTTGAACAGCCACTAACGCTGGACTCTTATACGATACCAACTGGTTGGAAGGTTATGGTCAATGCTGAAATTTCACATCATTTGCCGGATATATTTACAAATCCTGAACAATTTGATCCATTACGTTTTGCACCAGAGCAAAATGAAGGGAAGAATACGTTTAATATTGTAGGTTTTGGTGGTGGTATCCATAAGTGAACAGGGATGAATTTTGCGAAGAACGAGATGGCTGTGATTGTTGCTCGTCTGTTTCAGCAATTTGATGTGGAGTTACTGACACCAACACCACACGTCGTGATGGGGAAAGGGGCGAGTCATCCCTCCCGGAGCTTTGCCGAACATACTTTGACTGGACCGAGACCTGCGCACCCCTTGCGCGCATGGCGATTGCCACCAGTCAAACCAAACCGCCATATGACGACCCGGAGCGGCAGCTCATCCAATGTG
>JBCDFA010000577.1:0-2338 GCA_039178835.1 Chloroflexota bacterium | reverse complement strand
GCAGGACGAAGCGTAAACTGCCGCTACAACGACAAAAATCGCCGAGCCATCTACGACTCGCGTCTACACTCAACGCGGGTGTTGGGCGAAGCTATCAGGTCGGTGCAGCAGCCGCCCAGAGTGTGGATCAACTCAAGCTCGGCCACGATCTATCGACACGCCCTTGATCGCCCGATGGACGAGTTGAGGGGCGACATAGGCACCGGGTTCTCGGTCGATGTCTGTCGCCAGTGGGAGCACACCTTGCTCACGAGTTACACACCACATACACGCAAGGTCGCCATGCGTACGGCGATTGTGTTGGGGAAGGGCAGCGGTGGTGCAATGATGCCCCTGCTCAATCTGGCACGATGGGGTCTGGGCGGCAGGATGGGTCCCGGCACACAGTTTATAAGTTGGCTGCACCTCGAAGATTTTGTACGCTCCGTCCAGTGGTTAATCGACCACGAAGAGCTGGACGGTACTATTAACGCCGCGGCACCCAACCCCTGTACCAACGCCGACTTTATGCGCGTGCTGCGCTTTGTGTGCAGCCAGCCTATTGGCCTGCCATCGCAACGCTGGATGCTCGAGATTGGTGCGTTTGTCCTGCGAACCGAGACCGAGTTGTTGCTCAAGAGTCGACGGGTCGTACCAACCAGGTTACTCGCATCAGGGTTTACCTTCAACTACCCATATGTGTATGATACACTTCGGAATATTGTGCGGGAGTAGGATATCAAACAGGTTTTGTCTGTTGCAAGTCTAGGCCGATGACCAATCGTCAGATTGCGAATGCCATTCAATGTCTGCCCCTAAAAGCTGTTTGCACGCTTTGGTAGAATCAGCAGTATGTGCAACAACGTACAACCAGACACCATCCTCCTCTAGTTGAACTTCAACGATGATATCACGTAATCCATAGAAGCGAGTGGGCAATGGCCAGTGCCACTCAGCCAATGGGAGACGAGGATAATGTGATGCAAGTTGATCAAGGGTATCGACAGGTGCATACCCATTGGCCCACCAGCGACATGTGTCAGACCACTTGAGACACGACACCAGCAGTTGTAAGGCAAATTCAGACACTGTGTTGGTTGCTCCGTGCCACAGATTTGGCGTATCAGCCGAAGACATATACACAGGCGGATCATCTAAAACACCATCATCAACACAGATCGCCCACCCGACCACGTGCTGATTTTCCACCATGAACAACAGATAGTTGTCCACAAGCTTGAACTCGCTGGGATGCAACAGGCGATCTTGTTGCGACCAGATGTCTGTACGCAGCCCAGCTATACTGTACCATTCGCGGAATGCTCGTGGCATGGTCACGCCCAGGCGCGTTTCGGCAGTGTCAAGATCGTCTGCTGAAACACCATCGGCGGCTTTGAGTACGGGGTACCACTGGTTGACCAAGTCTTGCAGGAGTGTCCATCGCTCAGAACGATCATCTGGGATAGTGGTGAGGGGTGATGGCTCATTCATAGTGAGAAAACACAAAACCTTTAATTATGTCAATATGGGTGTGAAGTATGCCCAGATCACATTCATACGTAAAGGTCTCGAAATACGCTCAAAAATATTGTTTTTATTATATCTTATTTTCTTCAGAGCCATATTGTTCTGTCCATTCTATAATATGACTGGTAGATTTTGACAAAACAAATGCCAGAGGTCTTGAAATGAATGTCAGTCAGCTAGAAGTGTTTTTGGCTATTGTCGATACAGGCAGCCTAAAGGAAGCCGCCGATGTTGTCAGTTTGACGCAATCAGCAGTCAGCTATTCATTGAGCAAACTTGAAGCTGAACTGGGTGTGACGTTGCTCGAACGTGGACGGCAGGGTGTGACCGTTACCCGGATTGGCGAAGAGGTGGTAGAACATGCGCGATCAGTTCTCAGTCAGGTCGATCTCATTCGACAAAAGACTGCTCGTGAACGTCGTCCGGCAGCAGGAAAAATCCGCCTGGGATGCGTGTCACACGTGCCACGTCGCCTGCTTACAGGTGTCACTCGTGATTTTCAGCGCCAATATCCTGATGTGGGATTTGTCTTTTTCGAGGGTACCCCACCTGAATTAACAAGTTGGTTGCACAATAATGTGATTGATGTGGCTATGATGACAGTGAATGAGCATTTTGCGGTGACTGTTCCATTCATACAGGATGAGCTCAAAGTCATCGTCTCTGCAAACCACAGTCTTGCAACTAAATCGCAAGTCTCATTGCAAGCTATCTTACAAGAATTATTCATCGGACCCAAAACTGAACATGGGTTAGTGAATCAGATGTTATCCGCCAGAAAGATACCACCTTTTCAATCACACCATGAAGTGAGCGCATACAACACGATTTT
>JBCDFA010000576.1:0-2345 GCA_039178835.1 Chloroflexota bacterium | reverse complement strand
GATAAATTGGCAGTTTACTACTATTAATTTATCTCAGCAATTATCGCTGGATGATTCTCAATCGTTTCTTCGGAAATACCACCCTTACACATAGGATCGAGTAGTTCCTGTACATACAAATCTATGGTGCTATAACAATTATGTAACACATACACTAAAAGAATATCATTGTCTTGTGTGATGAGATCAAGCAGGTAGACATGAGAGGTGCTCGCATTAAGGGCATATGTGCCGTGGACACTACTGAAATCTTCTGTATTAGGAATAACGTGTTCAAGTTTATTTCTGAGATCAAGAGGTTTAACTTCACTGCCACTAAGCCAATTCTTTGCCATCTGACGACATTCTGCCAAAAGTGTAAGATTTCCCCATTGCTCAATTTTGTGGAAGGTATTGTACAGAGGATACAGTCGATTGCAGCACATTGAGCATATGGCAACTCTCTCAGGATGGTTAAGAGTAGCAATGTCAGTTATTATTTTTTCCTCGTATTGCTTGAAGTTCATATAGTATACCTCCAGTTGCCCAAATGCATGGTATCATAGGAAGCATTATTCAAGATAAGGTTGTTCTGATACGGATATGTCTGACACATCGTTTGAAGTTGCGCCATTCGATTCGTATGCCGAGCGCATAACCACCGGAATTGCCCTGCTCGGTGGGATCATGATGCTCCCAGCACTGTTCTGGTTCCTGAGCGATCTGCGTTTTGGTGGGGTGCTGGTTCCAGTGGCGATAGCGATAACACTGGCACTGTGGTTGGCACTTAACTATGCCATACAGCCCATCAGTTATGAGATCGAACTCGCGCAGGATCGGCTAGTCGTCAAGCGACGCTGGTTACGTAACGTACGCATTCCGATGGAAGAGATTACGGGGGTTTCGGTGGCCAGTGCCCTCGCCGATGTTCCACGTAGTGGGTTACGTCAGGCCCTGAATGTGGGCGTGTTTGGCTACCACGGTCAATTCCAACTCGAGGTGTATGGCGCGGCATTCTTTGCAGCCACCAACCGTGAACGTCTCGTTGCGATTGCCCGCATGGGGTATCCTTCAGTTATTGTGAGCCCGGCCCGCCCGCGTGATTTTGTGGAGGCATTGCGCGAGGCGCTTATCAAACGTACAGAAGTTGGACTCGAGTCAGTAAACGAAACATAGTAGTCATCGTTTTTGCAGCCTCGGTTAACATACTTTCTATGTCATATTTCAACACGTTGTTCCTTCCGGCCCTGTGTGCCCTTGTGATGTGCCTTCACCTTGGCTATGCCTGGGTGCGGTTGGCGCTGCCCACTGAACTACAGCCCTACCGTCTCTTGCTTATGCCGCTGGCAGGACTATCGTTGTTCCTTATCATCGCTGCTGCGATCACCATTGCTTCACCTCTGACACCACCACAGATTGCGCTGGGGCTGGTGGTGCTGGCCGTGCCGCTCAATCTCTGGGCGTGGTGGCAGGGACGACACATGCCCAAAACAGACCGGAGTGATGTAGCCTATGCAGCGGCTGTATACGGTGCAGTGCTCTGCACCTTTGCACTGGCCATTCTGCCGGTGTGGCGCTGGGAGGTATCGCTCCCGATTGGCGACAACTGGGATGCTTCCGAGTTCTATGTCCCACTTGGTCGGGCACTTCAGTTGGTTTCACAACGTGATATAGCGACCCTCCCTGACAATCCGCTTGTCAACATCTTCTCTTCACCACCGGTATCGGGGCGCATCCATGCCTTCTCCTACTTCCACGCGGCAGTCAGTAGCGCAACAGCAATTGAGCCACTGCGAAGTTTTGTCCCGGTCATGGGTTTTGTGTTGGCTTTGCAGTCGCTAGCAATGTACGTACTAGCACGCGTGGTAGGATTAGTTCGCTGGGCCGCCCTGCTGGCAACAGTATTGCTGGCCCTGGTCTGGTTACCGGTCTGGGTGACCTACAACAGTTTTTCTAACCATGTGATAGGGGTGCCACTGCTTCCGATTGCACTGGCGAGCAGTATTGTGGCTCTGCGTAGCGGTGAATGGAAAGCATTCATCACAGGAGGGCTGTTCACTGCGGCGCTGGCAACGGCTTACTACCCCATTATGAGCGCCTATGCCATGTTTCTTGCTCCAATTGGCATGTATCTGCTGTGGCAACGACCCGATGTCACACGACAGGAGGTTATGCGCCGAGGCGCTTTGCTAGCTGGCTGTGCGCTCGTGATGAGTGGTGGTGCACAGTTTTACTTCTTCTTTCGGGAGGGATTTCTTGAAGAGGTGCTCAATCGTGGGGCTGGCTATCAGATCTATTCGTTTATGTCGCTTCCTGATGCCCTGGGTCTGGCTGCAACCTTTCGTGGCGAGGACATCGCCACCGAT
>JBCDFA010000575.1:0-2367 GCA_039178835.1 Chloroflexota bacterium | reverse complement strand
GGCGGTGGTTCTGCTGGCGCAGCGGTCGGTGGTGCTGGGGGTATGGTTGGGGACACGATTGATGCAGTCGGCCACCGTTGCGGTGGTGCTGTGGGAACGGCAGGGACAGTGACCACTGGCCGTGGTGGCACACGGGTTGGTAGCACACGGGTTGGCGGAAGTGGCGTCGGCGGTACTGGCGTAGCGGTTGGCAGCGGTGTGGGAGTCGGCGTAAACGTTGGTTGGAGCGTGGCCGTCGGCAAGAGTGTCCTTGTTGGTGTCTGCGAGATGTTCAGAACTTCGTAGAATGGTTGCGCTTGCTCAAGCGGCCCAGCACCGCGCCACGACCCCGCGAGCAGCATCGCCCCCATTGCAAGTGTCGCGGTGGTCCCTGCCACATACAGATACGGGCGTTTGCGCCGGGGAGGTGGGCCATTCCGTACAATCAGCACCGTAATGTTGTCATGACCAGAACGGCGATTGGCTAATTTCATAAGCTGACGTGCTGTCACCATCGCCGGACCACTGCGTGCCATCCGTGCAATTTCGCTGGCACTAACCAGATCGTGGAGCCCATCAGTGCACAACACAATTAGTTCGCCTGTTTTGAGAGGAAATTTGACTACATGGATGTCGAGATGCAGATCACCCATCGCCTGCGTTAGCTCATTGCCATGCTCAACATCATCAATGGTGAGTTGCGTAGCTGGACTAGTGGCGCGCACCACATATGCACGACTGTCGCCGACATTCGCAATGATAACCATATTATGTACAAATAATGCCGCAACCAGAGTGGTCGCCATGTTGTTGCGTAACTCGGTGATACGACGCGCCAGATGACGGCTGGATTCGTGGATGGCGCTGGTTAATCGCTGTTCTGGTGTGACATCTGGTAGATAGGTCGGGTTATAGAAACGCTGCATAACCTGTTGGGTAGCCTCACGACTGGCAATTTCGCCATCCTGATTGCCGCCCACACCATCAGAAACGATGTACAACAGGCCAAACTGATGTGCGAGATGTGCATCAACTGCCGTAGCATCTTCCCAGCATCCCCAGAAATCCTCATTCGCAGTTCGTTTGCGACCTACATCAGAAATGCCACCAACGTCAAAGCGTGGAAGCGAATTCGTTTGTTGTGCTGACATAGGGGGCTTCCTCTCATTCTGATGTGCCAGGTGGCACAATCTCAACTGGCATATTCCATGCCTGATAGTTGACTGTAACAACCGCTTGATTGGCCTGACGTATTTCTCGAAGTTCCTGCGGTAGACCGTCACCATTTAGCAAGACTTGCACTTCAGCTTCACGATGCGGATCGTACCACTCTACAACTGTCCTATCATCGTCCGTTTCAATCGTTGGGTTGGCCGCAGCAGCTGTACGGGGTAACAGATTCTGTAGTTGGGTCTCAACCGCTAAGGCAGTTGAAAGTTGCTCCCACGCTTCATCATCGCGACGTTCCCACATCTCATCACCAATCGTAATACGACTAAGGGTCTGCGTTCCGTATGGACTCTGGTCAGTTGTCGTCATCTGTATACGCGGCGATACATCAGTATCACCACGATCAAAGGTTGCGCTTATAGTTGCACTGGTACCATCACCATAATCAAAAATGGCCTCAATCTGGCCAGAACGCAGATCTGCTCGGGCCTGAGCGACTTGATCCAACACACCAGCAGGTTCGGTATCCGTCGGCACCGTTGTTGCTACCAGCGTGGCGGTTGGCTCAACATCAACTGAGACGGTCGTCGTCACCAACGTGGCGGTCGGCTGAACAGTGGTCGCTTCGATAAGAGCAGTATCTGTACCCTGTGCTGATGAGGAAGGGGTGGGCCATTGCCATGGTGCAATATTGCCCATACCAAGCAAGACCGCCGCAGCCACGGCAAGCCCGCCAACCGATAGCGCCACCTGACTGTAGATGTTGCGCTGTCGATGCGTGTCACGCTGATTGATATGCTGCAACAGGGTTTCTCGCCCTGATTCGCTTGATGGAGCTATCTGCCGGACAATCTCGCCAAGACGCTCGACGGCGGCGGTGCACGAGGGAAACCGCTCCATCGGATCTTGATGCAGCGCCCGGTTGAAGAATGGAGCGGTATCATACAAATGCGCCGGGAGGATGAGACGCATATCACCAAGCTCAGGGCCATCGTCAGATGGTTTGAGTCCTTTGCGGCGGCGCTCACTGGCAAACAACGGATGCCCCATCAGCAACTCAAAGGCAATCGCCCCCAGGGCAAATTGATCACTATGGACCGTCGGTTGTTGCGCGAGTTGCTCAGGAGCACAATAACGTGGTGAGAGCATGGCGGCATCTTCAGCCGGAGCAAAAAAGCGTGTCCGAGCACTACTAAAATCGAGCAGCACCACCATGCC
>JBCDFA010000574.1:0-2372 GCA_039178835.1 Chloroflexota bacterium | reverse complement strand
GATTGCCGCCGCTGGCGACTACACTATGGTGGTGCGCGGCGCCACTGCCCGCGATGATGTCCAACTGGCCGTGCTCGTCGATGGCAACGAAGTCAGTCGCATCTCCCTGGCCAATACCGGTGACACAGGTGTCTTCCAGAACAACGAAAAGACGCTCAACCTGCCAGAAGGTACACACACACTTATCATCAAAGTCGTCGGCGGACATAGTTTCGACCTCAACTGGGTTGAGTTAAAATCATCCTAAATCCACATAACGCGAATGTTGGCGGGGGTACTCTGTTGAGTATCCTCGCCTTTTCTGTTCATGGTAGATATAGCTAGATGTCTTAAACAAGATTAGAAATCTCATGCATTGTCTCAAGTACTGTTGGGGTTTTGCTGGGTATGTCTCAAATACATGTGGCCACCATATACACTAACTTCATCACACAACAAGGGACATACAGTATATTGATGCGGCACAGCATTATTAGCCAGGTAGCCTCGCCCAGGTGCGGTAAGAGTTAATTCCGACCAAGTAATTGGCCGACAAACACACTGAAGATCATCTGGATAGCTTGACAGAAATACGCCCTGAGCTTGTCTCAGCAGTTAAGACAGGGAAAACAGTTCTGTTGGGGAAAGTACTGCTAGCTGCAACAATGGTGTCGCTACACTGATATTACCAACAATCTTATCCTTATCAAACCATATTTATGTCTACCAAAGATGAATAACCGATATCAAAGCGGCAGAGAAATGGCACAAAGCGGCAACAAAATGGCACGTTTCTTCTTCTTTGGCAACAGATAGTTCTATCTGTAACAAGTTTGTGACATCTCGTGCAAAGGTCATAAAGCCTATATCTATGCGACATACCATTTATATCGTACGACAGGTATTCACATTTTTGCAGAGTTGACCATTCCTTGAGCACTACGATCTTCCTCCACCGACTTGACCATGCTAATCTATGTCTCGGAAGCAACACTCACGATGGTACGAAGTAGATTACGAAGAAAAAGGATTGTAGTTCGGTGTGGCGCGGGAAGTAGGTAGGACGAACGAGGTACACAGGACAAGCAGGGTTTCATTAGCAGGTTATAGCTACACTGAGTATTTAAGAGGCTTTAAATGCGAGCACTACATATATCTATTGCAATTGTTATTAGTATTGTTATTACCAGTAGTATTGTATGGGTAGCCCCAAATATTCGCGCAGCAGACGAACCAAACGTCTTTATGAATGCGAGCCAAATCGCTGCCGTTAAAGCACAGATCCAGGCTGGCAACCAGCCATGGGCAGCGAGTTTTGACCGTTTGAAGAAGGACGCAGACGATGCCTTGAACAAAGGGCCATACAGTGTTAGCAAAAATGGCGGGCCAAATGGCGGACACAACTATCGCACTGAACAGCCCTACTGTGGCTGGAAGCGCGTGGATGGCAAAGACCCAGATTGTCGCGATGGCAAAATCAACCCACAAGCGGATCGACAGGATTACCAAGAAGCCATTGATATTGGAGCAGCAGTACGTGATCTTGGGTTAGCCTATGCATTCACTGATGATGAACGCTATGCTGAGCGTGCCGCCTATCTCATTCGTGTATGGGCACTCGATGCTGACACCCGTATGGAACCACGATACACCGACGGGCAATCAAACATTGAGTTGTCGATCACAATGCCAGGGCTGTTCTATGGTGCCGACTTAATTAGCACCTCCGCATCGTGGCCAGAAAGTGAACGACGTGCTTTTGAACAGTGGACGCGTGACTTTGTGTCGAGTGGTCGTTCCTGGACCGGTTCAAACAACTTTGAGTGGTGGCGTCTCGTCACTGTAGCATCTGGTGGAGCATTCCTCGATGATGCTGAAACACTCGACTATGCGTTTGACCGCTACGAGAAAGTGATGCCAGACCATGTCGGTGAAGATGGCCAGATGGTCAAAGAACTGGGCCGCACCAAGTCGTTGATGTACTCACTCTACTCCCTGAATGCCATGACTCAAATCGCTGAGATTGCACGCCACAACGGGAGAAACTTGTACGATTACACAAGCGGTGGAAATAGTCTGAAACAAGCACTTGACTATCACGCACCATATGCTACTGATCAATCTTCCTGGGGACGCCAACAAATTGCGCCAATTGAAGCAAAAGACGTTGCTCACTATGAAATGGCTTATGCGTACTTTGGTGATCAAGCTTATCTTGACACACTTGATGAATGGGGTCGCCCACTCTATGAGCGACGCACGATGGGCTGGGTTTCACTCACCCACGCAGCACAAGGTGGTGACATCGTTATCAATCCGCCGACCGATCCAGACCCAACACCTGAACCTGGCCCAGATCCAACACCTGAGCCCGACCCAACCGTGTTTGGCCT
>JBCDFA010000573.1:0-2426 GCA_039178835.1 Chloroflexota bacterium | reverse complement strand
GTCGAGTCCGCACCTATGTTGTTCATTCCCCCAGGGCTATTGTCTGGCTACGACGCTCATTTGCCGCCGTGTTCGCAGGTCTGGGTATTCGGCTGGCACTGGCTGAGTAACAACAATGATCGAAAGAGTGTTTGATATGGTCGGTCCCGCCTATCCCTTCTCTACATCTGTCAGAAAATCGGAGAGCACCTGTAGATACGCCGCTGTCTCTTCCACATGTGCTGAGTGTGAACTTTGCTCAAAGATGTGCATTGTTGCATTGGGAATACCTTGCACCATCGTCTCGGCACATGTTGGTGTCATCTCATCATAACGCCCAACAGTGATGAGCGTTGGCGCAGTAATCTCAGAGAGACGATTAGTGCGATCCCAGTCCTTGAGATTACCAGTAGCGGTAAACTCATTTGGCCCAAACATCGTCTCGTACACGACACCGCCATTCCCTTCAAGATTGGCAAGTGAGCGTAAGAACGCATCTGGCATCGGATCAAGACGGCACAAGTGCCGCTGATAGAATTCCGATACTGCTGCTTGATAATCAGGGTGATGCAGTTCTCCAGATGCCTCATAGTGCTCTAGCGTATTGTAAACGTCTTGTGGTAATTCAGTTTTCAGGCGTGTGGCTTCCGCGATAAACTCTGGCGTGCTGGCTGATGTGCTGGACAGAGTCAGACTCACAACACCACTTGGCTGAGTGAGCATGTATTCAATGGCTAGCCAACCACCCCACGAATGTCCCAAGAGATGTATCTGTTCAAGCCCCAGAGCATTGCGCACGGTGCTGACTTCAGACACAAAACGTTCCATCAGCCAGAGTGAGGGATCATCTGGCTGATCAGACTTACCACTACCAAGCTGATCATAAAAGATGATTGGTCGATCTACCGCCAATGCCTCAAGTGGTTCTAAATAATCATGGCTCAGACCCGGACCTCCGTGAAGTGTCAATAGTGGTATGCCTTCACTGCCCAACTGTCGATACCATACCTTGTAGCCATCAATATCAATGGTGCCATTTTTGTCGTTCATGTGTCAGTTTCCTTCTATTTCTCAAAACACAACAAAGATATTTACTTGATGTACGAGTTACCAATGAAACTGGTTGGTTTTCGACTTACCAATACTTTGAAGTCCGACAGTTCCCACAATGACTGCAAACGTGTGTCTGCTTTGGCCGTAGTACCTATGCTCGAATCGTTGGTCTGTGCTTCGTGTAAGAGCACCAATGCCCTCGATGGGTTACCGACTGCTGCATAGGTGCAAGCAGCGTTGTAGCGGGTCGTTGTCAGTAGGTGTGGGTCACCCCTCTGTTCGAGCAACACCAGCGTTCGTTCAACGAGTGCTGTGGCTTTTTCGGCCTGCTCAGTCTTACAGTACAACTCGGTAAAGTGCAGCACTGGATGGTCGATCAGGTCGTACACAAGGCTGTGCAATAGTGGGTAGGGGTGGTCGTTTTGGTACTCAATCGTGAAGCGTTGTGGGTCAATCAGATCAGCGGAGTTGAGACGTGTAAGTTGTTCTTTGACATGGGACAGAGCCTGCTCCAAAGCATTATCAACCTTTTCCCAGGTCCAGTCCTTTCGTATGTGCCACGCTTCATCATTCATGTGCAGAGAGTCGCTGGTATCGGTCAGCGGCTGGCCATCGATCTGCGCCTCGATATTACTGCCAAGCACCTCGATCCAGTAGACCAGATGCGCCAGTTCATCTTTTGCGGACCATTGCTGCAATGAACCAACCGCTTCGCGCTGTTCAGCGGGCAGGTTGTCAATTAACCTGCGAGACTCGTCATGGACAAAATCGGTGAGGGAAATCGTCCATTGGTGTATATCTGATGCCATCATAGACTCCGATTAGGTACTGTTCTGGATGACATCATTATAGCGCACACGTTCGATATACTTTTAGAGCACCAACACAAATACGCCAGCATACTGACGTATCAATATGTGCTGTACATTAATACATTATTCTTGAGAGTGAATGATGTGGTACTACCTGAAAACGATCAGCAACTACCGGTTGTTCATCTTGTAGGGAATTCCAGCAATCGTATTACCACCAATGATTTCCTGAATTTCTGTCCGCTGTTGATGAGAGCCGTGGGTAATCGCGATACCCGCACGCCCTGGGCAGGTTTGCTCATCTGCATGCACAGCAACGAAGTCGGGACTCACCCGCTTGATCGCATCAATAGTCTCTTTCTGTTCCATCATAATCTGCTCCACTTCGACCACAGACGGAAATTGATCGCAGGACATGCCATAGTTTTTGTTGTCAAGCACGACGTTATCCCAGATTCCACATGAACAGAGCAAGATAGGAAGCAAGACAAATGCTTTTGAACGATGTTTATTGATTACGTGAGTAACAACCCTGATTATCATTATACAAAGCCATAGTGTGTACAATATATGTCGTCATAT
>JBCDFA010000572.1:0-2481 GCA_039178835.1 Chloroflexota bacterium | reverse complement strand
GTTCAGATGTCGCCGGTGTCGCTGCAGTAAGTATGGATGGTATTGTCTTGGTTTCTCGTATGGCTCCAGAAGTCAATGCGGACCGGGTCGGTGCAGTTGCCGCAACCATTACCGGTGTGACACGCCGAGTCTCTACCGAGCTACGTATCGGGCGCCCCGATGAGACAATCATTCAGGCAAAGGATGGGCTGTTTATGGTGCTCCCTGTTGGTGAGCAAAGTCTTTTATCTGTCAATCTTCGTAAAGGTGCTAATCTGGGATTAGTCCGATTGGAAGCCCGTGAAACCGTAGATGCACTCAATCGAATACTCTAGTGCGTTTTATAGGTACGACAAAGTTCAAGCTGCATTGTGTGTGAAACAAATTGCTATTTGTACTAACCTAATTTCGTTTGTAGAGTGCAGTTGTTAACCTTCATATCTAACTAAACATATCGACAATCATTTGTTATGGATACAATCGTGTAGTACAAGCCATCTTTAATCGGCTACGTTTTTGTGACTCACGAAAACGAATACATAGATTGTACAGTGTATGGTGGAACGTCTATGGCACTTGTAGGTTCGCTTCAAGATATGGCATTGACCGATTTATTTCAGGTCTTCTCTGGAAGCTCAAAAACGGGCATTCTTCGTCTTGTCAGTGGCTCCGAACATGGGGTTATTTATTTCGCCAAGGGTACCTTATGCGATGCTATCTTGGTACAACGCGAAAATCGTCAGATACTGGCGACTGGTGAAACTGCAGTTATTCATATGTTACAGTGGACTGATGGTCAGTTCACGTTCTGGCATGATCTGCGTTCGCTTAACCGCCCTATCAAGATTGTTCACAATGCCTCATGGTTGATTCAAGAGAGCATTCGACAACGAAATAAACCGCTTCAGGCACCTTCATATCAAACTGTCACTATTGAGAGCCAACTTGAGTTAGTGACCTTACCTGAGGATGCCCAACACCGAGTCGAACTCACGGTTGATCAGTGGCGAGTATTGAGCAAGGTGATAACGAGCAGTCGTGTCCAAGATGTTATTGAACAGACAGAATTGTCTGTCACCGAGGTTATTCAAAGTGTTACTGAATTACTTGCTCTTGGGCTGGTAGCTATCAAAACACCAATACAACCCAACTCACGACGTTCCAGTGCACAAAGTCCATCATCAACACGAGCAATGCCATCTGAGATGGTAGCTATGGTTAATGGCCGCCATCAATCTTCTTCAAACCATACATTGTTGGCAGCCATTCGTCGTCGTATTCGTCAACTGTAGGGCATTGTCAGGGCTGAATTTATATACCAACATTTGTTTTATGCAACACTAATCGCAAGACGGTTTCATGAGCGAGGGTAGATATACAATGCAAGGTTCTTTTTACTCGGCCATTCCAACGGATATTCGCAATCAAAGCCTGTTGACTGATACGGCAACGATGACGACCATCAGCCACGCCATTGAGAACATTGTTCTGGCACATCAACTCCCTGTTACTCTGTACGTAAGTTTTCAAGCTTTTTCCCGATTCCTTAAACAAGAACAGCGCTATCGACAACTCGCCAAAATATGTCAACATATTTTTGTTTTTGGTGTAGCTGATACCGCACTCCCTGTGCTTCCTCGTACTACATACATTGAAGTCCCGCAAGATTCCATCCTTGCCCGTGAATGGATTGTTTTTGTGGATTCCCCTACTTTTTTCACTGGCTTGATCGCACAAGAAGTGCCGTCTGATATACCACATCAACGTGTCTTTAACGCAATTTGGACCTATGACACACATATTGTTGAGCGGCTTACGGCAATGTTTGCCGCCACGGTAGGCCAGCCTTATCGAGCAATAACAAAACGTGATTACCATGCCCAGTACCATCATCTGCTCTCCATTTCACAACAACTCCTTCAGAAGCAACCATATGTTGAGACTGATCATGCCCTTCAACATCATCGAGTTGCATTGTTACGGGCAGGACTCACGCATAGTCGAACAGAACTCATGGTAGTCGATCCGCGTGGTCATATCATCGCCGCAAGTCCAGCAACATCGCTTCTGCTTGGTGAGGCCACACACGATATCATTGGCAAGCCACTGAATCATGTTCTCAAAGGTGCCTTGTCTGCCGTAGCCTTAACTTCTACATCAGCTATATGGACGAGTGATCCGGGTATTCGTGATCAGCGCCCCGAATTTACTGCAACCAAAGCCACTCTTGGCCAAACCCGACGACTCTATGGTTGGGTTGTTGCTCTCCAAGAAGACAGTCATACGCTGACAAATACACCCAAACAACATCAACGGGTGGTGCAAATGGTGCAGCTCTTACAACAACCTATGACCGAGTTACAAGAACTAATCTCAATGATGCCAGACTTTCAAACCATGGATGATTGGCAACGAATGCTATGGGGACATGTAACCCGTCTTAGTTCACACCTGACCCGACAAGTACAACGGTTAGGTATTCTTTATGAACTTGAAAACACG
>JBCDFA010000571.1:0-2481 GCA_039178835.1 Chloroflexota bacterium | reverse complement strand
CTATAGTGGTGAAGCGGCACAAGCGTTCCGTTTTATTGCGATCAATCTGTGTGAACCATTGATCACGACCCTTTTTACCGTATTACCAGCTTCAGCTATAATAACTACTGTCGTAACGAGTGCAAATCCCTTCCTCCAAACTTCAGATATAATAGCTACTGTCGTAACAAGTCCAGGTCCCTTTCCCTTTTCTCTTTCTCTTCCAACAATCTTACCTATGGTGATATTGTTGGCCCCTGTACGTGGCATTCACTTTCAGGATCCAATGTATCGGAAACTGAACCGGCGGTTATTGCTATTGGGGATGATCCGCCTGTGTCTAAATGTGTTCATTGTTACAACCATGGCTGCTGCATTACCAATCGGAGCTCTGGGTTTACCAATTGCAATCACTGTCTATGTGCTCACAATTGCCTGGGGGATAGATCTGGTTAGTGGCTCTTATGCACCATTTGTTACACCTACAACGCTCTCATCGTCAGCAAGTACTACAGCACCTGCCCAAGTAAGTCCTGCTGAACCGACACTTGGTGCAAGCGGCACACCCACGACGCAACTACAACTCCCTGACCTGAGCACTGCCATCTGGTGTGCGGTGTGCCATACCCCAACCGCCCTTGATGCTGACCACTGTCACCTGTGTGGCTTGGTCTTTGCCAGTCGCCTGCCCAACAACTTGCCCATCCCTGCGCCCTACACCCTCATCCGCCCTCTCGCTACCGGCGGCCTGAGCCACGTCTACCTCGCCCGTGACACTACCACGGACCAACTGGTTGTTCTCAAAACCCTCGCCTCCATCGATGCCCCGCAGCCACCCGATTGGCACACCGATGCCCACGTCTGCCTTACTCACGAAGCCCAACTCCTTCGGACCCTTGAGCATCCCGGCCTGCCCCATGTCCACACCTGGCTGCCTGATAAGCACACGCCTCTGCTCGTGCTCGAGCATATCGTTGGTCCGACCCTCGAACAAACCATCACCGTGACCGACACCACTGGGCAGTTGGTCGGCACCAAACCCCTTTCCATTGTAGAGACCCTTGGTTATGCCCACGGCATCGCCCAGACCCTAGTCTACCTGGCCGACCAGCCGCATCCTATCGTGCATGGCGACCTCAAACCCGCTAATCTTATTGCCGCCACCGACCGCCCCATCCCAGTCCTGCTCGACTTTGGCAGTGCCACCCGTCTTGAGGGGAATGGCCCGACCACCGTGCCGCAGCGCTACGGGACCCCCGGCTTTGCGGCCCCGGAGCAGTATCACGGCCAGGTGACACGTACCAGTGATGTGTATGGCCTCGGCGCGACGCTCTATCAGCTTCTCACTGCCGATGACCCCAGCACCCACCCACTCCACTTCCCGGCGCTGGACACCCTGCCATTTGACCTTGCCACCCTCCTTACCACCATGCTCGACCGCGACCCTGACCAACGGCCAACGCCAGCTGCCCTTGAAGTTCAGTTACAGACATCGATTATGGTATTTAACTCCAGAGAACACACCCAGACAAAGCAGAAAGTGTAGTCTGGAACAACTCTTTCCAGTATGAGGCCATTGTCATATGTAACAAGTTGTTCTTATTTACTACATATGCTAGACTTTATATATTCAGACTCTATAATCTTTTGCGCCATAAAGGATGTGATGATGGAAAGAATGATGTTTTCGGAAAATACACGGAAACAAGCGGAGGTCTTTAATAAAATCGGAGATGTGTATGAGGCCGCTTTTGGGATTAACCCAGCGCAGGTTAGTGCAACAGAATGGCTTATTCAAAGGTTACCTACCAATGCACATGTACTTGATGTTGGATGCGGAACGGGCGTACCAACAGCCCAGTTGATTGCTAATGCTGGATTTCAGATTATGGGAATCGACTCATCTTCAGAGATGGTGCGGTTAGCACAACAAAAAGTTCCCAATGGTACATTCCATGTAATGGATATGACTCAACTACCTCTGGATGGTCATGCATTTCAGGGTATGGCTGCTTTCTTTTCGCTTCTCATGTTACCAAGAGCAGATATTGTTCCAACCATACGTAAGCTTACACAGTACCTAGAACCGGACAGCTACGTAGCCATATCAATGGTCGTTGGAGATTTTGATTACTTTACCATACCATTTCTTGGTCATACTATTAATGTTTCAGCCTACTCAGCAGAAAAATTTGCCGATATTTTGAAGTCAGAGAAGCTAGCTGTGGCCGACATGCAAACGGTTGACTTCAGCCCTAACGAGAATGCCGCTCCTGAAACACAAGCGTTCTACTACTGCCAGTATCGACCATAAGAACGACGAGCAATAGTAATCACACCACACCAGATCATTCATTTATCTGGTGTGGTGTTTTATATCACAAAAACCTCATCCAGTTGCCACAAATCTGCCATAATCTTCGAGCTATTCTGTATTAATATTCTATTAATTAGATTTATTCTTGTTTGTATATATAAATTTCAGATATTGCTTTACCTCAT
>JBCDFA010000570.1:0-2499 GCA_039178835.1 Chloroflexota bacterium | reverse complement strand
TCAACGATGGTCAACCATTGCTCATCGGTGACACACTCAATGAGTTGATGAAACTCGTCGGTCCAGGCAGCACCTTTGTCCTCACGCACGATGGCAAACCAGCCCATCGATCCCTGCTCGTACCAATGACCATCCTTCACCACGGCAAAGGTTTGTAGGACCTGTTGCTCGGCACGTTCGACGTAGGCATCCTGGGGACACAGAAAATCCTCGATACGCAGAAACGCGGTATCACGATGGGCACCGAGGTCCTGAATGACCGGCTGGGCATAGTACGCAGCGCGTGCCGCATCAAGGGTGTCATGGGCTGCCTGCACATGGGACCATGGTATGACGGCACGGCCAGCAATCACCGCGTGGACCGTTTGATAGCGTTCCGTTGCGTTGATAGCCTTCGTGAGTCGCATACGCGTGATGTCAATGTCTTGCTTCTGCGCGATATCGGTCATCTGCCCATCGATGCGGGTAAAGAAGCCCGTCCAGCGACCGCCAACCTGCCACGAGTCCCATTTGGCATGTGAGTTGGTCCAGTAGCCCCACTGGCCCGCATGGCGTTCATATCCGTGATAGTCCTGGAAATAGGCGGCAATCGTCTGGTAGGTCGCCTGGTGTTCGGCGTATGCGGCGATCTCTGCGGCGGTGGCCGGGACAAACGTGACATAGTGATCTTTGATGCCAGTGCTTTCATACGTGTGCCAGGGCTGCAAGGTCGCCGTTAGCACGTCGTGTGACGGATAGGCATCTGTCACCACTAACACGGTAAAATGACTCATTGATCGTCTCCTTCTGCTGGTTGTATCGTTTTGCTGGCTGCGTCCCAGCCCCGCTGAAATGCGGCATTCACCGATATACGGTGAAAATGGTAGGCGAGCCACGTACCGCCGCCAACCAACAGCGCTGCTCCCATTAGTGCAAACATTCCTGCCATCCTTTCCTACGATGTGGCGCGACCGGAGCCGCACCACGAAAGATAAAAAGGGCGTGTCATGTCCTTGGCGTACATCCGGCATTGCACCGGCTGGATATGGGCTCCTTTCTAGCGCACAACACGACTCAGCGCAGCGCAGCGCGGGCAGGGATGCAGCAGGGAGGGCAGCGTGATCACTGGAGGGCAGCAGGACCACGCTGGGACGCTGCGCTGCGCTCAACCGTGTCATGACGCGGCTGAGCATGCGAGCCCGACCAAATCAATAGCTTGGCGCTTAATCTGGGCAGCCCGATCCATGAGTCCGGCATTGTGGAGGATGTGATACTGTTCGAGCAGTGCTTCGACCTGGGCAACACAGTGCAGGGTCGCAAGGCGGCTCGACGCGGGTATCTCTGGCACTACTGACGCTGGTTCCGGTTGCGGTTCAGGGGTTGTGACAACCTCGATCTCGCTATCGGGCGCTGTCGTGGCAGTCTCTTGCAAATAGGGAGCGCTGACCAGTTCAAACACCAATTGGTCGAGCGTCACCTCCGCTTCGTGATAAGTCCGGGCAAAGCCGACCAACTCGCCATCCAAATACATGCTGTAATCTCTCGTGGTTCGGTCATAGATGATCTCGCGTTGGTAGGTAGGGGTGGTCGCTTCGGTGGTCATGAGGTGGCTCCTTCGCTGGCTGGATCTTCACTTGTGAATCGATTTGTTGCACGTATCAAACACTCAAGCAAAAATTTTTTATAAGTCAGCGCACCGCGAACAATGTTCGCAACCAGGTTGGCCTTACTCTGTCGCTGTAGAAGGCCAAGTGAAGACACTTCCGATAGCGTAGCCAGTAGTGCGGTGTGGTCTTCGGGGTCAAGGTATATTGAAAGCTCTTTTGAATTCATCCTGTAATTGTCCTTTCATATGTGAGTTAATTTGTTCCGTATACGCAACATTGTATCACATATGCGTAACTTGTCAAGTACCGTGTTATAATATAGTGTCATGTGTGTAACAAAGAAGGTTGTTAATGAAACTGTCGCAACACATGAAGGAGTGGAGAGATCGGCAAAACTTATCGGTAGAGGAAGCTGCCGATATGATTGGCATAACGAAAAGTACCTGGTCACGCTTAGAGTCGGAACGACATAAGCCAGATGTAGGTACACTTGTGCGCTTGCAACAAATATTTGTTGAGTATTCGTTGGAAGATCTGGCGCGCATGGCTGGACACGACTTGCCTCCGCTGTCTACAAGCGATGCTGACCGTTTGCAGCGGATTGAGAATTTTCTAAAGAAAGATCCTCGGTACATGGCGGGGATAGAAGCATTGATGCGGTTTTCTCCTCGAGAGCGGGAAACCATTCTTTTGCTTCTGGAGTCAATGGAAAAGTCATACAGTGTTCAAAAAGAAGATCAATAAAATTTGCTGCTTCTATACGATTACTATCCATACCGGCACCTGACTTCCTCGTCATCTATGATGAGGGCTTTTTTATCACTTAATATCGAATACAGTATCATAAAGTCTTTACAAATTTAAGCATTTTGTATTACTTTATTATCTATAATGTGATACATAAAATCACTAT
>JBCDFA010000569.1:0-2524 GCA_039178835.1 Chloroflexota bacterium | reverse complement strand
GTTGCTGACCCAGCCCGTGTGCATGATTCGGCGGTTGGCTATTATTACATCAAGCTTGATGACCAACTCGCTGCGTATGGTCTGGTCAGTATGGTGGCGAATGGTCTTGCCGGCCTCGACCGCATTCATACAGCCTCAGCGCACCGTCGGCGTGGCCTTGCATCAATGCTGCTCACAGCTATGCATCGGGTTGCGGTACAGGAAGGTTGTACAACAAGTATCCTGATCTCAACACCGGTTGGCCGACCATTGTACCAACGGTTCGGTTATCAAGATGTGTCGCAGGTAACTGTCCTTAAGTCGCAAGACTTTACGTGATATCTACATCCGTATAGCGGCAGCTTCAAGCAGCCGCTACGTGTGTTCGCGACTCATTACATCACAACTCCAGGTGCACCAAACCCTGCCGCTGCATCGTCGAGAACCAGCACCCAGTCTGGTCTTTCTGTCGGCGATGTAAAGCTGACTGTTGATTGCCCTGTGAGCGTATCTATATGTGTCGATGCACCAGTTCGTGGGTCGTACCACCATGCATTGATCTCCTGTCCAGTCAATGTCTGTAGATCAACAGTGACTGTTTGTGAAGCCAGCGGGAGATAGATGAGCGCATAATGCCCTTCTGCATCGCGTGTGGCGCGGACGTGTGCGGCGCCCTCTCCTTGATCGGAGACAAGCATAGTTTGATCAGGAATACGCGAGAAGTATGGGCGTGACTCCATGAGACGGCGCAAGTGGATCATCTGGGCAGCGCCTGGTCGTTCGATAGCCGCATACCAGTCACAGTCGGGCAAGTTGATTGGCTCCCGTTCGGCGGTGTACATCTGCCAGACGCTGTGGTGTCCGTAGCTTATACCACATGCCCCTGCGAATACCGAACGATAGGCCTGTTTCCGCATATCATAATCCCGAAAATACCCATACTCTGGCAACCATTTGCGTGTAAAAGGATTGATTGGATGGTCTTCATAATTGGGCTCACCATCAAGCACGGGTTTCGTTGGCTGGCGCTCATAGTCCGCTGTGATTGAGTCCCAGATGGGCCAGTCAGGTGTCATATGGCCTGATTGCCACATGTTGAAGTCAAGCCAATCATCGTGGTGAAAAGCTTCGGATGAGCTTGATTGTCCGCTGGGGTGGTAGGTCATTAAGGTGTGTCCACCAACACCAGCCCTGATACCTTCGGCCATACCACGCCAGACAGGAGAGTAATCGATACCGTCTTTGATTGGTGGCCGGTCGCCGCCATTCACCCAGATGACGTTGGTTGTATCACTATAGCGACGCCCTAGATACTCACCAAAAGCGTAAGCATTCTCAGGCGTAAAGATCTGTGGCCCAATCCCCCACACCTGAGCTACTTTATCACCGAAGGTAGGTAGCAACCCAATGTAGAGTTGTCGCTGTGCGGCTAGCTTGATAAGATCATCGATATATTGGAAATAGGCGTCGATAGGCCGGGTGGGATCATTTTCTTCAAGTGGCCGATGTCCATAGCAATTAGGTGTGTTCAGACCATCGCACTCCGCCAGTGCCACTGCCTGAATGACGGTGAACCCATTCCGCTGGCGATTGTCGAGATAGCGGAGCGCTTCTTCACGATTGGTACGGTGAAACAACTCCCATGCTGTATCGCCTAACCAGAAAAAAGGTGCTCCTGTCTCGGTCGTGAGAAAGCGATGATTGGTGCTCACATGAATACGTGGAAGCGCAGCTTTCATAGATACGTATCTCCCATTGAATTACTTATATGTTTCGCCCCCATCATACCCGATTATGTGAGGCCAGATATCACGACGCTTTGATCAGGTATTGTTGTGCAAAAATGGAGTCTTTTCCCTGAGCACAGTATATGTCTCTCGACTTTATATATCTGTAGATATCTGGTAGATACATGGTTGTATACATTCCTGTATGCTTTTTGTGTACATTTTTGTATGGTTAAAAACCTTTTCTTTATAGCCTTTACTGTGTATGCTCTACTTGTAACTTAAACATTGCAAAAAAGTAAAGGAGGGTGCATACGCTAGTGTATTTTGCGAGGGTTTTCATGTTTGGGTAGTTCTATATTACGTTTTCCTATACTTATCTAGGCATTTGGGAGAGATTTATGTTTACCAAGTTCGTGAAAGGTTTTGTTGCTCTTGTTCTCATCGTCAGTACTATGCTGCCACTTGCAGCCAGTGCTGCCCCCACTACTGATGTTCCATCGGCTCCAACAAATGGTGTGCTTGCATCAGAAGGACGTTGGGTGTGTACTGGTATCACACCCCCTGGGTGGGTCCGAACCGACATTGCTGAGCCAGGGAACCGGTATTGTGGACGCGATTACTATGCGTTCCACATTGAATGGCTCGTACCGGGGCGGTCCTACTGGGTGTGTGAAGGTACGACACCCCCTGGGTGGGTCCGAACCGACATTGCTGAGCCAGGGAACCGCTTTTGTGGTGGAGGTTTTGGTGACTACTATGCGTTCCACATTGAACCGTTGGCTGTAGGACAGTCGTACTGGATTTGTGAAGGCACC
>JBCDFA010000568.1:0-2531 GCA_039178835.1 Chloroflexota bacterium | reverse complement strand
CTCAATCCAGACCACGTGGGCATCACCACTGTTATCGACACTCACATGGGCTGCAAAGGATTTGGAGCCACCCGATAACTGGATGGCATTGCCCCAATTCACATTCGCACCATCGGGTGTCCCACGACGATAATACACATCATTGCCAGAGCCAACACTCACATAGACAACATGCAAGATATTGTTCGGCCCTGCTGCTATCGCAACATAGGGATCACGATTACCATCAAGTCTACGTGTCAATTCTTGTGTACCATCAAAACTCCCATCGACATCATTCGTATAACGCAAACGTCCATCATCAGCAACATAGATGATATGCGAATTGTCGTTCCCATCAACCGCAATCCAGGGATGGAACGAATCTTCATTATTCGCCCGCTGTGGATCATCTTCCCACTCAATCGTTGCCGGATAGGCTTGGGCTAAATCTTCATGAGTGGGAGACAACAGTCTGTTCTCCTCAGTTGAAGGATATGGCGAGCCCTCAACCTCCGTCGAAGGATATGGCGAGCCCTCAACCTCCGTCGAAGGATACGGTGACCCTTGAACCTGAGTAGCAGGGACAACCATTACCAACGTTACTATTAGAAGGAGCGCCATACCAACCGCAATGAAACGATGACGGCGCGTGAGCATTGTGCGATAATTCACCATAAGAATACGTTCTCCTTAAGCCACATTGCTTTACTTTACTGGGTGTCTGGTAGCGCCTGAACGGTAAAATTGTCAAACTGAAGATCACCCAATGCAAACCCATACACGCCTGCACGACCTTGCTTTAATGTTGCATCGGTGGTTTCCAGAACCAATTCACCATCAACAAAAGCTTGAATCTGATCGCCCTGAACGGCAACCTGCAAGGTATACCAGCGCTCTAATTCATAGCCATCACCATCTGATGTTGCCAACTCCTCATAATCAACAGCGGCTGCATCATAGCGTGACAGAATACGGGTCGGTCCACCAGATGTGGCAGGTAAGAGACGGAAAACGTAATAGCCTTCATCATTTGCGCGAACCACGAGCCCAACCTCATCATTCCCAGTTGCGTACACAGCAGATGTTACAACATAGTTCGACCAATCAGTCTCACCAGTTACTAAAGCGGTCGGGTACATAGACGGTATGCCATCACCATCACTAATCTGCGACAAACGACCATCCTGAACTTCCCAGATTGATGGTTCTCGTACCAGATCCGTCCCATCAATGACTTCCCACGTCGAGAGATCGGGGGTCTCCTCAAAGTCTGTAGCAACAAGCGTTGCGCTTGCATCTGCCAGATTCGTATCTGCTGATGGCGCTGGTGGTGGAACTGGTGTTGGTTCACGAGGCTCACCGGTTGGCATCGGTGGAGGATCAGGAATAATGTCCTCTGGCGGAGGTGCTTGCTCAGCCTGTGCCGCACCATCGGTTCCACAACTGGAGAGTAACATGGCTGCCGAAAACAGCGCGACCACGAACACGTACAATGCTGTGCGTGGTTTGGTTGAAATGACTTGATTCATAAAGGTATGTCCTCCCTTTTATTCAGGGTTCAATATCATAAAACAGGCACAATGCTCAGTTTTATGACGTTCCGATTGACACATAAGTTCCCGACCTTGTGTGCACATCATGGCTTCTGACCAACTAACAAGAGCATCGAACGGGCGTTGGGGAAGCAATAGCCCAACCCCACCAGACTTGCTTTTACCGCGACTCGCAGCGGATGACGCAACATCCGTTGTGTCTCCACACCAACCCGTTCCCACGCGTCAGCATAATGCTGATGCACCACGGTAAAGCCAGCCTCTTCAAACAACCAACATGCTTCCTGCATAGTATAGAGACGACTGTGGTTGTAATAGCGTTGCGCCCCATCAAGTTGCATACTGCGCTGAAACTCTGAAAACGACTCAAAAGAGCGTCCTAAAAAGATATCAGCCAATGTACGCATACGACTCTTAAAATAATGTTGGTTCGGTGTTGACATGATTAAACGACCACCAGGCCGGAGCACCCGTGCCATTTCTCGCAATCCCGGTAACGGTGAAGCAGCTTGATGTTCAATAACTTCCGAGAAAATTACCGCATCAAAACTCCTATCAGCATAGGGCAGTGGTTGCTCGTCCAAATTACAAAAACGCACTTCTACCCCAAGCGACTCCCATAAGGCCGCCCGTTGTTCAGGGAACAGGTCAATCGCACTGACACGGTACCCTGCTCGTACCAGGATCTCAGTAAATTGTCCTGGTGTAGCGCCTATTTCCAGTACATTGCTGGCGGGCGCTTGACTCAATGCACCAAGTAACGTTCGAAACCGATACCGATGCAATCGGAAATATTCGGGCTTTCCATCAACCGGGATCGTCTGCCCGTATGCTTCAAGAATATGTTCTAATTCCATGACGTTGTAAGTGCTCAAAAGGTAACAGTTTTAACCTCGTTTATAGATGAGAGTTTGCTGAGAAATGTATGACACATACGCAACGGTCTCCAGGACACGCTGCGCTCGCATGACATAACTATAATCCTGGACTAATGTT
>JBCDFA010000567.1:0-2546 GCA_039178835.1 Chloroflexota bacterium | reverse complement strand
GGTCGATCATGTCACTGATGGACTACAGGGCTTCAACTATGCAACCAGTACATGCTACGATTTGATAATCCTCGATATGTTGATCCCCAGACTCAATGGCCTCGATCTGTTAGGCGAACTGCGACAAAATAATCTCACCATACCGATCCTGATGCTCACCGCCCGGAGTTCGATTGCAGACCGTGTACAGGGATTGAACAGCGGCGCCGACGATTATCTGACTAAGCCATTCGCCTTTGACGAACTGATTGCGCGGGTGAATGCCCTGCTGCGACGACCACCACTCCAAACAGGTCTCGTCGTTCAGATGGCCCATCTCGAATTAGATGTGGTCAAACGACAGATCACCAGCTTCGGAAAGCGACTCGATCTCCGCCCCAAGGAATATGTCCTGCTCGAATTCTTTATGCGTCATCCCAATCAGGTTCTGACGCGCACCCAGATTGGCGAAAACGTCTGGAATCTCGACTTTTATCACGAATCCAATGTCATCGATGTCTATATTGGCATCTTACGCAAGAAAATCGAGACCAAAGACATGAAGCTGATTCATACCGTGCGGAGCGTGGGCTACATTTTTAGCGAGCAACCAGATGCTTAATCAACTAGACCGCATTCCTATCAGATACAAACTCGCACTAACCTATGGTATCCAGCTCATCCTGATACTGCTGGTTTTTTCATTGATGACCCGGGTGCGTCTCAATCAGAGTATGACAACACAGATTGATCAAACTCTGCACGTTATCGCCGGACAGGCTGAAAATCATATTGCATCGGACGACAATAACTCTTTTTTTGCGCCCGAAATACAAACATTGAATATTGCCCCGACGTATCATCTGTATGTAATGTCGCCCCAGGGTCAGGTTTGGGATAGCTACAACGCATCGCCTTCGTTTGTGCCACAAAATCGGCAGTCCACAGGGTACTTTAACGTTGACAGAAGCGATATTGAGGATGATTGGCGTGTGTATCAACAAGACCTGGGTGAGGATGCAGGATGGCTACAGGTCGCGTATCGCACCGACATCCACGACTATATGCTCTCAGCACTTGACACCGAACTCTTCACCGCGATCATTGTGGTCAGTATTGTTTCAATGGTTTTTGCTGCGTTTTTTACAACTATCGTCCTTAGCCCACTCCAGCGCATAACCCGAACGATCAGTAACATCTCGACACAGAACCTCACTCGACGGCTGCAATACCACGGTGCCACTGATGAGATTGGCATTCTTGCCAACACCTTCGACACCATGCTGGATCGGCTAGAAGGAGCGATTGCACGTGAGCAGCAGTTTATCGATGATGCCGCCCATGAGCTTCGTACCCCGTTAACAGCCATGAAGGGGCATGTCGATCTGGCACGCGAGAACGCACAGGACGTAAGCAATTATCAACAGGTGCTGGGGGAACTCGATCAGCAGGTCACGAGGATGATCAAGTTAAGCAATGATCTGTTGTTTCTCTCACGCATGCAACACGCGGCAATGCAAAACCGCTTCGAAGACTTCGACTTTCATACCTACCTTGAAATAACGGTTGAACAGTTTGCACCAGCAGCGCAGGCCAAAGGACAACAACTTATCTTTGAGTCGGACCAGCCGCTGATGCTCCGAGGTGATGTTGATCTGCTGATACGGATGGTGAGTAATCTCCTCGAAAACGCCATCAAGTACACACCCGCTGGCGGTACTATCACCGTTCATACAGCACAGACTGACTCTGCAACAGAGATCACGGTCTGCAATACCGGGCCGGGCATCGCGTCAGAGAAAATACCACACCTCTTTGATCGGTTCTTTCGGGCTGAAGATGATCGCGCACGTGCCGAGGACAGCATTATCCAGGGGACCGGACTGGGTCTTGCGATTGTCAAGGAGATCGTGGCGCTTCACGAAGGCGATATCTCAGTGTCCAGTTCTCTCAATGAAGAGACTACGTTTGTGATTCGTCTGCCATCATTAAGAAGCACAGGATAAGACATTTGCTCATTGGCGATAGTGATTTGCTTTGATGTTCTGCGCCGCTAGTGTGACCGTTTCTTCGATGCGTTTTGCACGTGTCTGAGGACGTTTGGCACTTGCAATCCACCACAGGATGGTCTTTTTAGAGCTTGGTGGAAATGCCGCAAAGTTTGTTTGCGCCGCTGGATTGGCATCCAGTGCTATTTGCAGATCATCAGGAATGATCAGATCCTCGATATCATCATACTGATTCCAGGCACCGTTCTGCCGGGCAGCTTCGATCTTTGCCAGCCCTGCTTCCGTCATCAAATCCTGTTCGATCAGACGCTCCACACGCTGTTTGTTCAGCCGCGACCAGGGGCTCTGGGGGTTGCGGGGCGAAATGAGAAACATAGCCCGTTCGTCGTCCAGGGCATTTGGTCGACTATCCACCCAGCCAAAGCAGAGAGCCTCTTCCACGATCTCATCATAGCTAATGGAGGGCTTGCCACTGGCTTTTTTGTAGTAGATCAGCCATACGCCAGGGGCAGAAGCATGGTGTTCTGCGAGCCAGGCCCGCCACTCCTGACGATTGTG
>JBCDFA010000566.1:0-2568 GCA_039178835.1 Chloroflexota bacterium | reverse complement strand
CGTAACCAGAACTGCTGGCTGGCCAGAAATGTGGCGACAAAGGTCAGGCCAAATCCTGCAATACAGCCATAGACTGCGTCGGCTGTTGCTGCGCCCAGGCCAGAGATAAGTCCAGCGATCTGACCGTCGGTGAGAGTGCGGCGAATGCACAACACGCCAATCGGGCCGACCGGAGCAGCAATCAAAAAGCCGATAATGATGCCGCGGACAAACAGGTTGCTATCCATGGTTACCTGCTCCCTCGTTTGTACAGAAATCTCATCATGCAATGACCTCCTGTGGATGGGTGATGTAGCCAGTGATGGCAGTAGCGGCTGCGACTTCTGGTGAACCCAGATAGATGCGTGCTTCGGGCGACCCCATGCGGCCACGGAAGTTGCGATTGCCAGTGAACAAACAGACTTCGCCAGCGGCCAGTACGCCCATGTGACGACCGATGCAGGCCCCGCATCCCGGTGTGCCGAGTGTGGCTCCGGCGGCGAGCAGTGTGCTGAGGGTGCCGTCCTGGGTGGCCTGCTGTAGTGCCTCACTTGTCGATGGCACGACCAACAGCCGTAAACCCGAAGCGATCCGCCGCCCCTGAAGAATGCGTGCGGCGGCAGCCATGTCGTCATAGTGGCCGTTGGTGCAGGTGCCAATATAGACTACATCGACCGATGTATGTTCCAGGTCGCGCAGGTCAACGACATTATCGACATAAGGCGGAACGCTGATCTGTGGGTCGAGTTGGTCCAGATCGATCTCGAGGACGCGACTGTAAGTGGCGTTCTCGTGCACTTGTAGCCACTCAGGAACTGGTATGTTACGTTGAGCAGCATGCGCTTGCCAAGCGGGGCCGGTTGGTGGGATGATGCCCGCCTTGCCGCCCACCTCAATCGAGAGCGTCGCGAGTGTCATACGGTCAGTAATAGAAAGAAAATCAACACCGTGCCATTCGATTGACTGATACGTCCCGCCATCTGCTCCCAATTCACGCGCCACACGCAACCCAAGGTCTTTGGCGCTGACGCCAGGGCGCAGGTTTCCCGTGGCTTGGGTGCGGATCGTTTGCGGGACACGCATCCAGGTCTGGCCGGTCGCGAGTGCCAATGCCATGTCGGTTGACCCCATACCCGTCCCAAAGGCGCCAACTGCACCGTAGCCTGTCGAATGTGAATCACTCCCAATGATCAGCATGCCGGGGCGTGCCAGACCTTCCTCCACCAGAACTGGATGCGATATTCCTCTTCCAACATCAAAGAAGTTGCGAATGTTGTGTTGCCTGACCCAGCGTCGTAGGTTGGCCTGGTGTTCGGCGTTTTGAACGGTTGAAGCGGGCGCGACATGATCGATGACAATGGCGATACGGTCAGGATCGTGGACGCTTTGGGCACCAAGTTCTTCGTGCAGGATCTTTATAATACTCGGCGAAATACTGTCGTGCATCATCGCCAGATCAACGTTCACGACGATGTTTTCTCCGGCCTGAACGCGTCGTCCTGCTGCGTGTGAAAGGATCTGTTCTGCAAATGTCTGAGCCATAGTAAACCTCTTGATAACGACATGAAGCCCACCCCTGATCAGGGGCGATCACTACGTTTCTGCTTTGAACAGGTTGTGTTGCGATACGAACGAAAGATGTGTCGTGCTATCAGCGATAGATGGAGCCACGGCGGAACAGCATGGCCCGTCGGTCAAGATCTGCTGTTTTGCGATGGTGCTTCAGGATGCGTTGATAGGCCAGTGTCCAACGCCGGAAGGAGCGCTGGTGTTTGTCTGGCAGATACTGCTGGGGAATATGTTTAGAGTAGTGTTTTGTGAGTGTGTTGAGGTTGATCAGTGGAGTTGGGAGTTTTACAGGATGTGCCATTGGGATAAGGCATATGGGATGTGTTGCATGGCTTGCAGCAGCCAGGGATGACTCGATCAACCGATGCCTGTGGCGATATGCCACGGTCGATGAGGTGCTGGCGTCTGTGATTCGATTAGTGTTCAGATATATCATCATATGCTTCAGTGGACCTCCATCCGCAAGGATTACTTATGCTGTCCGACGATATGCGGTCTGTCCATGTCAGGTGTGTCTGCTTCAATTGCTTCTGCTTCTGCATCATGTGTCTCCCACTATCAGGCTGGAATGTCATCAGAATAACCGAAAGCCCGCTCCACCGGGGTCTGGTGAAGCGGGCTTGTCTCACTCTCCAACGCCAGGACAAGCAAACCTAACCAGACCCTCGGGTCAGCTGTTTGGGCTGCTTGTTTTGCTTAAGAAGAGATATAAACATTCGTAAATATACCTAAAATCTAACAAGTGTTGCTCAGGAGTATAGCATTATCGTTATGCCAAGTCAAGACTTAGGTATATATCACATGTTTGAGGAATCACTACAGTCAAAACGTATCAATTGTTTTATACAATGCAGGAAATTGTTGAGAAAAACAACTTCCTGGTCTTGAGCAAAGGTCTCATTATGTCTCACCAATATTTCTAACACGGATATTGACACACGTTTTACCGATACCATCTGACACGCATACGACCCCATCGGCAGGTGAAGGTGAGAAACTGTTGGCTTGAACAGTCACACT
>JBCDFA010000565.1:0-2607 GCA_039178835.1 Chloroflexota bacterium | reverse complement strand
TTAGTTTTAGTCTTGAGGGAGCATCACCGAGAGGAGAAAAACAATGCCGGAGACGGGAGTCGAACCCGTACGGGGTTGCCCCCAACGGTTTTTAAGACCTTTATCGCCCCACGACACATACTGACAATCCTCGCCTATTATCATTGGACTACAAAATTAGAACATAATTTCTGGTCGATTTCAGACCATGATCGACTGACAGTGACTCATTTTATGACTCACCTGCATCTCTCTCATTTTCTACGGAGAGGTGCAAAATGACTTCTAAACATCTGTAACGTGTGAGGAGGTGCCATTATGCTCCCTCACACGGTATCACCACGTAGTACACCAGCGCAGGTTAAATCCTCATCTATGGCCAATCGCAGCATTGTTGACCGTGCAGCCAGCTTCTTGAAATGGTTGTACGGTGACCTGACTGGGTATGCTGAAATAGTAGCTGGTTATGCAAACCCTGATCGACCTGAGCAGATTAAGTTAGAAATGCAGGCACGTCGTTGGTTGTATCTTGACCCCGAACGCCCTGATTTATACATCATAGCTGGTGCCTTGGTTGAACAATTAGCCCATTCATATGGCAATGTCTATAGCAGTTATACATTGTATGATCGTCGTGCTAAAGCGAGAAACGAGCGTAACGAAAACTATGCTTTGCCAAGCAATAAGATATTTATTGATGATGCACCTAAAGCCCCAGACCTTCCATATAGCTGTGTTGTATATACCTCGGAGGGAAGTCGGCACGGATACTATCAGTGTGATCGTTCTACGGCGAAAGAAGATGTACGCCGCGTAACGGCGGGACTTGGTGGTGATCCATCAGGGATTGATGCGACTCAACTTGTTCGTGTTGTTGGTACATTCAACACAAAGAATAGACAATGTTTTGAAGTACACGGCACATTTAACCACCACGTTTATCATCTTGATGATTTGCTTGCACGATTTCCATCTTTACCTAATCGCCACAACAAACGTTCGAAACCAAGTGCAACTTTCGATTTACAAGACATTTTTGATCAGGAGCGCATCAAAGAAATTCGTGCTTGGCTGGATAAACCACGTACTGCTTTGTTGAAAGCAGTTGAGAGTGATGTGAGCTACATCACGCGTATACCGACACGTGTCAAGCCTGGTACACAGACCTATGACGTGCTGACCAATGCGGAGTATCGCCGAGACTTCAAACACCAAGACCCAGACAAAAACGAGAGCTGGGATGCATCACTAGTGCGCTACATAGTTTGCAAAGGTCTAATCCTCGTTGGGTATGACGCGAATCACATCGCTGCGTTCCTTGACTATCTGGAGGACCCAGAAACACGAGAAATTAAGGGGGAAGCTAATTTCAATAGCGATATCCAGCGACTTTTTAGGAATAACAAACTAGGGACACTGTACGCAGAAAAACAAGTTGAACGGCAGAAACGTCGCGCACGGAAAGATCGACCGCAGAAATTCACTCCTGATACATGGTACGAGTGGTTATGCAAGCATCAACATAACAGACG
Source organism: Chloroflexota bacterium (assembly GCA_039178835.1). Classification (GTDB taxonomy): domain Bacteria; phylum Chloroflexota; class Chloroflexia; order Chloroflexales; family Roseiflexaceae; genus AL-N1. The sequence goes on along the minus strand of JBCDFA010000565.1, from coordinate 1,096 downwards.
TGTTGACTTGAAACGCCGAGAACGTGCAGAACAGGCAGGCATTAGCACAGCAACCCTTGATCGTCTTGAAGATATCTTAAGGAAGTCTGGGCGCATTCATGTCGAGACATCTGCCGACCGTAGCAGATCAACTGTAGTGTTGAATGATGTTATCAACATAGTCACGGCATCAAATGAAGTTGCTCCTTCAACATCGGAACATATTCCTTCGAGCGATGCTAGAGAGATGGGTCTCATCAACATAGTCACGACATCAAATGAAGTTGCTCCTTCAACATCGGAATATATTCCTTCAAGCGATATCAGCGAGGTGTTATCAGAGGTTGATGAACCGTCGTCTGTTTATCCTTCTCCAATCACGCAAAATCAAAATGATGGCGTAGTGCATAAGAAACACACCCGCCCCCCATCGACTGAGTGTGTTGAGCCTGTAGATCTAGAATCGGCTGTACATGAGGCATTCGAATCCGCCAACTCTTGCAGAGTATTGCGCCCCCCTGATGACATGGTGGTGTGCAAAGAATTGGCTACTCAGGTTGCCAATGATGCTACCTTCCCCGAGCAGCCGATTGAGTTGGCCGAAGCTGTGCGTGAGGCATTCGGGGTTCTTGCGCCACTGGCACGTATTACCAAAAAGCGTATTCAGCAATATCTAGCGCGAAACTACCCGAATCAGTCAGCGGCTTGGAGCACCCAGGCCCTTGGATTTTGGATCAACGAAATTCGTAAGCAACTTGACTGGCAGAAGCAGATTGACTCGCTCAAGACGCTAGAAGCTTTGAAACTCAAACGTCTGGATCAGAAAATCAGCAGGATATTGGCAGATGGAGCGAACGGGCAAGAGGCTAACGCATATCCGTGGGCTTGTGCTATGCGTGGGCTAGTCTCAGCCGAGCTAGAGCGCCGTGAGCCAATGGAGGATCGTGCAAACCCGAGGCGGGTTCGTGCCAAACAGCAGGCCTGTATTGAGGCTGTTGAGTGTGACAGACGAAAGCGCCCAAACACACCATCAATGTGGGCGGGGGCAAGACTACGAGTTATTCAGTCTAGTACCAGTTTGGGGAATACGGCGCGGTGTGTCCCTCTACAACCAGTG
>JBCDFA010000564.1:0-2615 GCA_039178835.1 Chloroflexota bacterium | reverse complement strand
TTCGCCTAACAGATCGAGGCCATTGAGTCTGGGGATCAACATATCGAGGATTATCAAATCGTAGCATGTACTGGTTGCATAGTTGAAGCCCTGTAGTCCATCAGTGACATGATCGACCACAAAGCCAGACTCACTCAGACCTTTGGCAATAAAACGTGCAATGCTTTCATCGTCTTCGACCAATAAGATACGCATAACAGAGTTCCTTCGAGTGACAAGCGAGGAGACTAGTGAGTCGGTCCCCCCGCATTGTCGAGATCAGGTTGTTTATTCAGTGATAACAGGTAACGTTATGCGGCTTGGATGCTCTTTATTATGAAAGATTGTGTTGGTTGCCACAACGTACTCTGTACTCTTAAAAGACGATATGCCAGAATTTAAGTTGCGATCCCACGCAGGGAAATCTGAACTGGTGATGTTGATTTGGAGGCTGTGTCCCGTGTAAAAGCGGTGTGCGGTATGCCCCAGATCGAAGTGCAACTCGACCACCTCGCCTGGCTCAATCAACTTTTCCTGTTCACGACCATCGCGGTATTTCAGGCGAATAAGGTCGTCCAGAATGACGTTGGCGGTTCCATCAGGATGCACATCAATAAGTTTGACCACAAAATCGGTGTCGACCGCGTCGGATGTGACCCACAGGTTTGCCGTTGCTGCACCACCAATAAGCATGTCTTCATCCAGCGGCTCACTGGTGTATGTCAGCACATCATCGCGTTGCTGTAACGGGCGCTGGTCAAGCAATCCTGATGGTGCAAGTAAGTGCTGGCCACCAAGCGTTGGCACCGGATCTGAGGGATCATAGACGTAGCTTGTTGTGTCCGCATCAGTGGTTGGTGCGTCGTTTGATAACTGACTACCAGCATCGAGGAACAGGGTTCTGTCCTGTATCTCTGATATTGGCCAGGATGTGGAAGAGCGCCACTCATCGCTGGTGCCTTGGACAGCATACTCGACGACAGGACCATCAGCGATACCATTCTCGACATCCTTCAACCAGTAATCGAACCAATTTAGCATGACGGGTTCAGGCCATACTGTGGGATCGTCGATGTCGTAGTGTGTGCCATTGAGCATCAGCAAGTGACTAGGGACTTGACGCTGCTGTAAGTCGGTGAACAGATCCATCGTGCTATTGATAAACACATCCTGCCACAGACTCACGATGTAGGTTGGTACCTCGATCTTGCCGGTCACGTCCAGATCGTGACGATAGGTCTGCTGTCCTTCCTCGGTAAATACGCCATCCCAGAAGGGCATCAGCTGGCTTAACCCTGTGTGCCGGGCAGTTGGGAGTGCCATCCATTCTGGGGAGTTATGTGGGTCATCCATACCTTCGAATAATGTCCCCAGATATGGTCCTACCTCTCCGAGAATCGTTGTCGCTTCATCAGCGGTCAAGCCTTGTGCTGCCCAATGAGATGGGCTTGTATCGGCGGCGAGTGAGGCTCCCTGGACCATCAACGACTCTAGTTTCACACCGCCATCAGAGGGGATGAGGTCTTCGCCAATAGGATTGGCTGCGGTTGCCTGAACATAGATCGCGTCCAGGCTGGGTGGTTGGGCACCAGCGGCCTGGAGTGCTGTTACTCCGAGCGCAGAGTCACCAAACATCCCGACGCGCCCATTGCTCCAGGACTGTTGATCGACCCACTCGATCAGGTCATAGCCGTCTTTGGCATCATCCAGCCAGCTACGATCAACCCCCTCTGAGTTGAAGCGCCCCCGTGTGATCTGGACGACTAGCGCATAGCCATTATCAGTAATCAATGGCCAGCCAATCGGTGCGGCTTCCTCTTGTGAAAGCATATCCTCGTTGGCTATTTCCGTCTCTGGGTAGCCACCGATTGCGCCGATGGGCAGACCGTAGATGGTGCGTGTGATCAGGGTGGGGAATGGCCCGGCACCTTCTGGTAGATACACATATGTAGCGAGTTCGGTCCCGTCGCGCATTGGCACCATCTCGGACGTGAAACGGTCTGTACTGGCTGCGTTTCCTGGCAGACAGGCAGAAAGCAGACCCACCAGACAGAGATACATTAAGAACAGGATGAATAGTTTGCGATATTTCATGGATAATCCTCCGTAGTATCAGATTAAGAACTCCTGTGATGTTGTCCTCAGCATAGGCATCCGTTTTGAAGGATTCATGAAGCGAATCTAAAATATTTTTTAGACTCCATAGTGAGCTATCGGCAAAGCAATGTAGTGTTGATCTGGGTATAATGAATCTATCGAATGTTGTAGAGCGGAACAGATATGAACTTATTGCTTTTTAGTGATCTGCATGTGAATCATAGACAGGCTGAGCAGCTTGTGGCACGATCTGCTGAGGTAGATGTCGTCGTTGGCGCAGGCGATTTTGCTAGCGTTCGTCAGGGTCTGGCCAGCACCATTGCCATCCTCAAATCGATTGAAAAGCCTGTGGTGTTGGTTCCCGGCAACAACGAAAGCCTGGATGAGTTGGTGGATGCCTGTCGTGGCTGGCCAGCAGCGCATGTGCTGCATGGCAATGGCACCGAGATTCTGGGCCAGCAGTTTTATGGGATTGGTGGCGGTATTCCGGTCACGCCCTTTGGCGCGTGGAGCTACGACTTTACCGAAGAACAGGCGGT
>JBCDFA010000563.1:0-2629 GCA_039178835.1 Chloroflexota bacterium | reverse complement strand
ACATACACAATCTTGCGTGAAAGGCGGACGATAAAACTCCTGACAGTCTTGGTAGGAATAGCCAACAAAGTAGACACACATCCGCCCTTTGTTGACTCTTGGTTGAGCAATGTAGCAGTCCCTTTTGGTATTTGCTGATCGCGTCGTGTAGCAATTGTTTTGACCATCCGCTTTCGAAAGAAGTCTTCAAACATGCCATCTACCAAAGGTACCGGAATAAGCGCTGATAGACCGGCAAAGGTTGCATCAGCATAAATAAGCCAATCAAAATCATACTGTGTTGACATCTATTTTTCCCTATAACTGGTTATTGACAACAGTTGCGTGATCTGCTGGTTTGGTAAGGATCGAAGGGGCTACTTTCGACCAGCTTTCCCACCCGACCTTCGACATGTTGCCGTCTTGATCTGTCGCATCTGGTAACGCACGATTTGCCAGTGTTAGCAGACGGGCCGTTGCATTTGGGAAAAGCTCGTTTGCTGCGCTGATGAAGCGTGCCTGCCATGTGAGTGTGAGGTGTGGTTTAGACTGTCGGAAAGCGTCGATAATACGAGCAGCCGCTTCTTCCGCACCCATAGAACTCCACGGTAGCGCGTCAGAGATGCTAAACCAGGCAAATTCCTTATCGTGTTGTCCTTTGAACAGCGCATTCACATGTGAACCAGTTCGCATAAGACCTGGACAAACGGTTGTTACTTTAATATCATCTTGTGCCAACTCTGCACGCATACCATCGGAGAGGCCCACAAACGCAAATTTGCTTGTAATATAAGGAAGCAGATGCGGAACGGCTACTTTTCCTCCCACCGAGGCGATATTGACAATATGACCGCCGTTGCGGTTTCGCATATGTGGTATGGTTGCCAATATGGTGTAGAGTGGACCATAGGTATGCGTGGCGATAGCATTCTCAAAATCTTCGATGTGCATATGCTCAACAGGTCCAACTTGAATAACTCCTGCGTTATTGATCAGGATATCAATAGCCCCATAATGATCTACCACACGCTGTACTGTATCCTGCACCTGCTGTTGATCTCGTATATCACAAACAAAGGCTTTTGCAACAGCGCCCATTGTGTGCATTTCATCTTCTGCACGGCGCAACTCATAATCGTCACGAGCGACAAGTGCCAGACGAGCACCTCGATATCCCAGATGTCGTGCAAGAACCAATCCCAAACCCCGTGACCCACCAGTGATAAGCACCACCCGATTACGTATATCCAATAGTGGTTGTTGGCGACGGCCACGTAACAGCAATAACGAGCCCAGCCCTAACGCACTAAGTGCAATTATGCTTGAAGATCTTTTCATCATAGATCTCCTTTCCTGACATACTTGTATTGTTTCTTTTACACCACCAAGAAGACAGTAACTACTTCTCAAATGATTTCACACGATGAACATTGAGATAAATCTCATTGTCTTCAATACGTTCGATTTGGTCTGGTAGAAAATAGCGTTCGCCGGCGAAGAGGCTAAAGCTATTAACACGGATAAACCCCTTATTGAGCAACTGCTCACGGATTTCGTCCGGGAATGTGTCAGTACCAAAGATTGAGTCTGCGGCCTGTTCAATGAGCGATGGTTCTTTCATCTCTGGTTTGGGCGCAGTCGCGGCTCCGGTACCAGGACCATTGCTCATCTCAGGAGCAGCGCCAAAGTAGATGTGATCAACTGTACCCACTTCTTTGTTGTTCTTATCAATAACTTTCATCCCTTTTTGAACATTGGCAAAAGGATGTTGTGTATTGTTATCAGTCATGGTTTTGTCTCCTTATGATTTATTCACTTACATTCACCAGCACAGGTACTACCCCTCTTTGCAAAATCGAGGCCAACTGCACAACATTTCTTCATTCAAGTGACCAAACCTTTCGAGCATTTCTTACATTCATCTTTGCATCTCACGAATCGGCATACAAATTGCATAGTAAGAGAAGCACTAAAATGGAACATAGCCTCATACAAAATTGTTTCGTACTGGAGGTGTATGATGCAAAAAGTACTACAACTGTTCAAAGAAACGTTTTCTGAATGGAGCGAGGACAAAGCGCCACGATTGGCAGCAGCGCTCTCGTATTACACTATTTTTTCGTTAGCTCCCTTGCTTATTGTGGTTCTTGGTATTGCCAGCATTCTGTATAGCGGTGCAGAAGAAGAGCTACTTACGCAGATACAGGGCATCGTTGGTGCAGATGGTGCAGCGGCAATTGAAGCAATGCTGGGTGGCCAGAACAGCCAATCCTCGGGGGTTATTGCAACTATCATTGGTGTAGCCACGCTACTGTTTGGTGCATCGGGGGTGTTTGGTCAGTTACAAGACTCCCTCAACACGATTTGGAATGTCAAACCGAAACCTGACCAGGGCATTATGGCCATTGTGAAGAAGCGTTTCTTCTCACTCACCATGGTATTAGGAACAGGCTTTTTGTTACTGGTATCCTTGATCGCCAGTACCGCCATTACCATCGCTGTGAACTTCCTGAGCGATTTTCTGCCAGATATCCCCTTCCTGTTGCAAGCTATCAATGGGAGTGTAGCCCTACTCATTGTCATTGGCACCTTTGGGTTTATCTACAAGATCGTGCCTGATGCTGAAATTGCGTGGAAAGATGTATGGGTT
>JBCDFA010000562.1:0-2635 GCA_039178835.1 Chloroflexota bacterium | reverse complement strand
GGAACCGCCTTTTCTGCCGAAGGTGGTCGAGCAGAGGAAAATGTGGCGTGGTCTCGCACCGCTTGATGCACATCATCGAAGCGGAGCAAGGCCCATGTGTAGACAGGGGCTCGTCGACCTGCAATGGTGTTGGGCTTTTCAAGAAGGTACTGTAGTGGAGATTGTTCGCGTAGTTGGTGGAAAATTGGGAAGGGATTGGCAATACCTTCTGGGGTTGCAAGATCTTCAAGTGTACGTGTTGGGATAGTCGTCATGATCGCCAGCTTCCTTTGCAATTACCATACTGAAGTAAGTGGTACACATGTATGCAATCAGGGAGGAATGTACATAGAGTGGATCGTGATTGCAACTCTCTTATGTTAGTGGTGATGTAGTAGACGTGAAGAGGGCTCTTACAGGGAGGGGTGTGGCTACATCCCTGAGTATATAACGTACATGTCGTCGGTTATTTGCGTATGACTATGTAACTTTTTTAGGGAGGGCTTTGCGCTGGCGAATGAGCAACAATCCAATCATGATGATTATAGCAACCATCGATAGGGTGCCACCAATGATAAGTGAATTAGGACGATATTCGAAGGTGATGGTGTGTTCTCCTTCAGGAACGACAATGCCACGGAAGAGGTAGTTGGTGCGATAGATGGGGGTTTCTTCGCCATTGATGTAGGCGTGCCATCCAGGGAAGTACATCTCACTCATCACCAGCAGGCGTTCCTCTGTCGTTGATACGCTCAGGTTGGTCTGGTTGGGTGTGTGGTCGGTAATCGATACCGTGGCCTCGCCTGTGGCCTCGCTTATTGCTAAGGGCGAGACTGTTTCTACGAGGGCTGTTTGCTGACCATCAAACCCTGCTGCTGTCACGGTTTCAAGCACGGCCTGTTGATCACTGACGACTTCTACCCTATCAACGAAGTAAGCTCGTTCATAGACGGTGGTGTTTTCATAGACGCGTACCAGTTCGTCTTCATACACCTGCTCAAAGGTACTGCCCAAATTTGGTTGAAGTTCCTGTGGCACAAGAAGGTACTTGACGTTGAGCGAAGGCAACACCGGATTGTCCGGCTGGAGCAGTGCTTCGTTGCTGAGTTTGCCATATGACACATCCTCCACCTGTGGTGAGAAGAGATAGTCGGTGTAGCGGCGTGGTTGGAGTGAATTAAAACCGTTGATATCCTCCACACCATAAACCATACCCCAACTCACGGCGAGCACCCCGCGAGCAAGCTCAGTCTCGATCTGATCGGTCTCGAGAAATGTTGCCTTGCGGTAGAGCGAGTCGTCCTCTTCCAGAAATGTAACTACCCCTGGACTCTCATCATACAGTTGTGGTTCTTTGATGGGATTGAACAGTGCGGCGTAGCTTCCCACGTCGACAAGCAGTAACGCGAGTGCCAGTGATTTGGAGAAACCACTCGGTATGCGAATGATCCACCAGCAGAGCAAGAGCGCAGTGACAAGGGCGATCTGAATCGGTATCAGGATATTGAGACGGCTTATCTGCAGATTGGCAATATCACCAGGCTGAAGATCAAGGATGTTCTGCAATGTTGGATGATCGGCGAAGTATACGATTCCAAGCGGGACGAGTGGGACAATGATAGCTACCAGCAGCAATTCGAGTTGGAGCACAATCCGTCGCCCACTTGGGCCAGGCTCGACGATCCGTTGCATGCCAAACGCTGCCAGCATGGTCAGCGCAAATGCCGCCAGAATGATGGCCCGCTCAACGGCCCGTAGTCGGCCAAGGGCCGGCGTCGCGTAGATTAGTTCAGCAAAAGGTGTTTGATCACCGGTGGCCATGATGACGCCAACGGCCAAGAGCAAGCCAAAGAAGAGAATCGAGAACCAGCGTCGGTAGTCGGCTGCAACGGTTGTTTCGGGTAACAAGCGTACTGTTGTCCGCTGGTTATGCTGAACACGTTCTTTACGGCGTGGCAGTTGTGCAAGCCCAAACAGACCAATGACTGCCAGCGCGAGCGGAAGAATGCCGACATAGGCGGAGTGTTCCCAGGTCTTGATGGCCGTTGGAATGTCCATTGGCTGGTCGGCATACATCCCCACATTGAGTGAACCATACAGGTAGGGGAATAGAAACAGCAGCCAGTTATCGCCCTGCATCGAGCTACGGAAGATAAAATCAAAGCTAGCTTCGCTGGCCCGTGGCGAAAAGCTTCCCAGTTCGACCCATGGCACGAGCTGGATTGCGGCAAACAGATACCCCAACATATAAATGCCTGCCAGTTGGAGTGGGAACACCAGAATCCAGTGCCACTGACGGAAGGAGATCATCCGCTCGAGTGCGCGAACAAGGGTGTAGAGTCCGAGCGCCAATGCCGTGTAGATGGGGACCTGGGGGTGTCCAGCAAATGCCTGGAGGGCAACGACAAGGGCCGCAATCACAAACCACCGTGCGTTACCGGCACGCAAAGCGCGTTCGACGCAGAAAAAGACCAGTGGCAGCAACGCCGCTCCGCTCAGGATCGACAAATGGACTACCCGCGTGGCGAGGAAGCCCGAAAACATAAACGCAATTGCGGCAACACATGCAGCCATCTGCCAGAGCCCCAGGCTGCGTGCAAACAGATACGTTCCAATGCCAGCAATGGCGAATTGAAGCAACACGACATAATTAAGT
>JBCDFA010000561.1:0-2671 GCA_039178835.1 Chloroflexota bacterium | reverse complement strand
GTCACATACTTTGTAAGTCAAGCACGATTATAACTTCATAAACTATTTAACTATTCTATATGATAATATTATTATACCACAAAATAATAAAGTATAATAAGGTTTAGACAATAAGTAAAGAAATGCATTTTTTGGGTGAAGTAATCAGTGCAAGATGTATAAAGTCTTCATTTAAACTTCTTTGCATTCTCAATGACCTCTGTACATTACCTACTTCAATTCTGGGTGTATTACTCCATGTCGAGTCACACAGTGCAGCAGAGCCATTTGGTGTGTAAATGGCGATATTCTTGGAGCATTCAATGGGTCAGCGTTGCCTGAGCATAATGAGCAGCTACACGAGGTGCTTCTGTTCAATCAGGTAGACATGAGTGAGCGCATGGTTGACTTAACGTAATGGCTGACAGATACCAACATCGGTTCTATCACCACATGGTTATTTGTGAAGGGTGCACCATTAATTAGGTTGTGCCTGGTATAGAACACCCAATCGTAATCTCGCTTTTTACCATAAGTGTGTTAGGTTTGCTGTTCTTTCATAAGCAGCCGACGTGCGAGACGTTCGTTGCCTACCAAATGGGTTAAGTGGCGTAGTTGATGGTCTTCATACGCCTGATTAAAGATAGCAATATCCAACGCTACAAGCTTTTGAAACGCTCTCAATGCTGCTTCAGGATGCTCGCTATGTTGTGTGATCTGTGCACCAAACTGGAGTATCACGTCAAGCATTGCAAGTGGATAGCGAATGGGAAGCCCAATTCGCACATGGATGTGGCCAATCGCAATGCGTCGCTGCACATAGTCGTTATCATGGGGGCCACGAAACAAGTCCATAAACCATTCCGATGTCATAGAATGGAGCCGTTCCATGGTGACACCTTGCAGATACTCGGCTGTCGCAGGATGAGCAAACAACCGTTGATAAAACGTCTCAACCATCTGAGGGGCTATATGTTCTGTGTGGGAACCTAACTTCTCTAGCAGCAGTTTGTCTTGGTCATTGAGGTCAAGTAAAGCCCCTAATTCTTCCAGAAGCGCTGTGTCCTTGATTGCCCAACTCTTTCGTTCTTGCAGCATCATACATCTCCTGACTAGAAACTACATCTGGTATTTCGGCTAGCATCTTGCTCATGCTCCAACGGTACGTTCTTGATCTACAGCGAGGTCTAAAATGCATTGCAATAGTTGTAGTGCATTGCGAACTTCCAATCGTGCCATACCGAGATTCGCATCTACAGCGAGATCAAGCACAATAAGACTATCCTGATTGATAGGGAGCACCATAAGCAATCCAGTGTTGGCTTTAATGATTGTTTCGTCGAGTTGGCCTTGCTTGAAATCAATAGAAACACGTTGTGTCACACCAAAGACCATTGCGGCTACAGCACCCAGATGTTCAAGGCGTGTCATATCCTGTATTCGTGCGGCTAGTACAACGCCATCAGTCGCAACCGTAACTGCTCCGAGTGCCTCACGTCCAATGTTTGCGAGCATCCGATCAAGAATGGTGAGTACTTGTTCTTCTCGTGTTGGCATGGGTTCCTTCCTTTGCGTTTCGGTCTGTGATACCAAGCCCGTCAGTCGATTGTACAGCGGGTTACGGTTTTTGGGTGGTGCCATAGCCTATCTCCACTGTGTGAAAGACATACAAATTCAGGTAAAAGAGGCGATGTTTAATAGTGCGGGTATTGTCGTAAAAGCGAATTGCAGTGCTAATTGTTTATTGTACAAAAGCTACTTGTATGATAGTACTGTTTATTTCTGTACACAAGTATTTTTTGTTAACTTAGAATTGTAATAGAGAGATTTGAATAAAGGGTGTACAGTAAAAGCTAAACAACAATGAAGGTAATAAAAAAGATACGACAAGCATAGTAGGCAGAGGACGTTCCTTCATGGAGAAGGTGTCCACTGCCTATGAGTAGTCGGGTGCCGTCGTCCGCTACTCTTGTCTATGCGAGCAACGATTATGAGGTTTGTATGAGGTGTCCCCTCTCGCACACCAACACCGTGGTTTGGTGGTGGATAGTCGGTGGTGGATGTCGGTGCGTCTCTATCTGAACCCAATATAGCATGTGAGGTGGGCAGGCTTCTAGTAGTAAATGCTCATCATATGGTCATATGACACATTGGGTCTTGTATAGGAAGAATGTTCCTTCCAGATGCACTATATTGTGGTGATACATCCGTATATATCTAGAATGTGTGCCATTTTGATTGCCGTCTAGATATCAATTGTGGTATCTGTATGCGTTTGCGATGCCTGGTTGCCAGTACGTAGTGCCGTAACCGTTTGTTGTGCGCCGGCACTAAAGAACCCTACATCGGTGCCGCAAGTGAGCATGGTCGCGCCGCGTCGCTGCCACTCTACCACCACGGATGGTGTGCTGCTGTGCATTCCCATGGCAACGTTGTGCCGTTGTGTGGCGGCTAAAACGTGTTGGATAGCAGAGGTGACTGCTGGGGCGTTGGTGTCCTCCTCACCGAGAGAAACCGTCAGATCCAGTGGCCCGATCAAGGCTACATCGATACCTGGTACTGCCAACAGCTCATCGATATTTTCAACGGCATTTTGGCGCTCAATCTGAATCACAACGATGGTGTGTTCATTCATGTGATTCACCAGTTCGCGTGGTGTTGCCCGTTCGTAGTTGGTATGGCCACGGTGAGC
>JBCDFA010000560.1:0-2672 GCA_039178835.1 Chloroflexota bacterium | reverse complement strand
TCCTGTAGCAGATCGGCGGCGCTTTCGGTATCGCCCAACAAACAGACCAGATAGCGAAACAACGGGACACGATACTCCGCGAACCAGTGCGCCACAAGGTGTCGGATATCATCGGCATTAAGGGCGGTTGCCGCGTTGAGCGCCATACTCCCACCTTTCACTTGCTCATGCTTCACCTGTATGACGAGCGAGCGTGGCAAAGTATAACGAGGTGCCTAAAAGTGGTGGTGTTTGCCTTGATGAGGTTATCTGTAATGAGTCAGTATAGGTTTTGGAAATAGAGACATGCTGTTTTGAGGTTTCTGTGAGGGCGATATGACAATGAAACGGCAAGCTACTGCTGATGGGGTCTTTATGACTTGGTGGATGGTGGCAAATGTGCTGCCACTAGCAGTGGGATGGCATTGGCTTGGCACAACCATAGTTGATTACCCTGGTGGAGTGACAGTGATACTGTTTTTTCTTCAGTGTCTTGTGTTTATTGGGCAGTGGCTGATATTACGTCGCTATCTCTCGGTAGATCACTGGTGGCTCACTGCAAGTGTGGCGGGGCTGCTTGTAGGATTTGTTGCTGGGGCATTTGTTGGCGGAAGTGTAAATGCGCTTATCGGTTCATCTGGATTTGATGTGGCACTGTTTATCATCGTTAGCATAACAGGAGGCGTACTTGGTTTGGTGCAGATGCTGGTGTTGGGTCGATTTGTGCAGTCCAGTCGCTGGTGGATTCCTGCAAGTACCGTTGGTTGGCTCGCGCCTTTTGTGGTCATAATCCTGGTAGGACACAACCTAGATTATGCTGTCATGGGTTTGTTCAATGGTGCGCTCTTTGGCTGTGTCTATGGCATAATCACAGGTGTGGTGCTTTTACGGTTAGTATGCCGAAAGAGAACGTTTTCTTTTACACATACTATGTTGAGAGAATTGTATAGATCTTAGATTAGGAGATGACAATGAAACGGCACGCTACTGCTGATGGGGTCTTTATGACCTTTTGGATGATGGCAAATGTATTTTCGCTAGCAGCGGGGTGGTATTGGCTAGAAACAACAGTCGTTAGTAATGTTATTACAGGGATTGTGGCACTACTTATATTTCTGTTCTTGGTTTTTGGGGGACAATGGCTTGTTCTACGCAGCTACCTGATGATAGATCACTGGTGGCTTGTCATGAGTGTAACGGCTTGTTTGGTTGTGTTTATGATTCTAGCCTCTGTTAGTCTCGGTACAGGTTACAACATTGGCATGACGGGACGTTATACCATTCTTGATATTCATTCGACTATTGCCTTTGGTGTCATTGGCGCGATCTTTGGTGCCATGCAAATGTATGTCCTCTGTCGATATATACCTTCAGGTATCTGGTGGTGTGGTGTAAGTAGCGTAGGTTGGGCCGGCGCCTATGCTATCGCAGATGTACTGCCAAAGTATGTGTTCTTTCCTTCCTCTGTCGGGGATTGGATCATGGGTGCTACCTTTGGATTTGTATATAGCTTGATTACAGGTGCTATCTTGATATATTGGAGACATCAAAAGCCGTATTCTGTCTACACGATGCAGGTCGAGAGTGTGTGATACAGACTCTAGAGAGGAATTGACCATGGACAGATGTGGATGAAATACAGACATATCTTTCAGGAAGGCATATAAGACGGCGGCTACAAGCCGCCACTACATAGTATGGTTCGTAGCGGCGGTTTCTAACCACCGTCAGCCAGAAGTTGTGAAGAAATGCCCGCTGGTTCGCATGGTTCATCCACCTGAGCTCGGCATCCCACTTTGTCTTGATGTTATAATGAGTACATATGTTCTATTGAAATCCCGTAAGAGGAGTTAATTATGTCTGACACGACCACTATGCTTGATATGAAGCTGGAGTTGCTCCCAGTGCCAGTCACTGATGTTGACTGCGCCAAAGATTTCTATGTTAACAAGGTTGGTTTTCATCTGGATCATGATGTGCAGCCGAGTGACACAATGCGGGTAGTCCAGCTTACGCCGCCTGGTTCTGCCTGTTCTATTGTTATTGGCACAGGTATGGGCGAGATATCAGCCATGCACCCAGGTTCTGTCAAGGGGTTACATCTGGTGGTCGTTGATGTCAACGCCGTTCGTGAGGTGCTGGTTAGCCGAGGAGTTGACGTAAGCGAAGTCAGCGACCAGGGCGGCATGAAATTTGCTTTCTTCAACGACCCCGATGGTAATTCGTGGGCCTTGCAGGAAATACCGGGCAGGATGTGATCCTATTTGTATAGATGCGAGGACATCTGCTATGTCAACAGAGATAAGTGCCGAGCAGTTTGTACAAAGGCTGGAAGCGCACCGCTCACCAGAAGAAGCCCAGAAGTATTTGCGGTACTTTAAGACTGGCGCGGGTGAGTACGGCGAGGGCGATGTATTTATGGGTGTGCGGATGGGGCAGGTCTTTGCCCTTGCCAAAGAGTTTATTGACATGACGCCTGATGAGATTGAGAAGTTGCTCGACAGCCCGATCCACGAGGTGAGGGCTGGTGGGTTGAGTATTATGGATAAGCAGGCTCGCCGCAAAAAAACGCCCGAAAGCCGCCGGAAAGAGCTTTTCGATCTGTATATGCGACGCCACGACCGCATCAATAACTGGGATCTGGTTGATGTGAGTTGCCCCTACGTCGTCGGTGGCTATCTGTTCGACAAACC
>JBCDFA010000559.1:0-2698 GCA_039178835.1 Chloroflexota bacterium | reverse complement strand
AAGGGTTTGCCGTGGGCGTGTCCATTGTTCAGGTGGACTTTCAACCATTCAGCCATGTCCTGAACACAGGAATTGATGGAACCGGCGGGACCAACAGCGTCGTGCTCGCCATCCTGCTCGAAGAAGGGGATCTCATGGATCTGCTCATCATGTGCTTGATAGGGAGTAGCGAAGTTGGCGGTTTGTTGTGTCTGCACAGTGGATAGGTTGCTCAGGCGCATGCCGAGCCGATCAAAAATCTGAGTCTGGACATAGTGTTCCCAACTCATTTCCGTGATATGTGTAACCAACAGTCCGGCGACCATATACATCATGTTTTGGTACTGCCATGTACTTCGGAAGGTCCTACTGGGCTCCAGGTAGTACAGCCGATCAAAAATTTCTTCACGCGTAAAGTGCGACGCGTACCAGAGCAGATCGTGGCGTGGCAGGCCGGTGCGGTGGGCCAGCAGATCACGGGCATTGGTTAAGGATGTCGCCACAGGGTCGGCGAGCTGAAAATTGGGGAGATACTCTTTGATCGGTGTATCCCAATCGAGTCGGCCCTCATCGACCAGCAACGCAATAGACATGGCCGTAAATGCTTTGGTGCACGAAGCAATCGGAAAGATAGTCTCGGCTGTAACAGGCATATTATTGGCCATATTGCGTCGACCGAAGCCCTCACACAAAAGCACCTTATCGCCCTGTACCACGGCGATGGCTGCCCCTGGCACGTTCCAGAGTGTCAATGTTTCCTGCACAAACGGTTGTATATCATCAAGTACGGTTGAATTACCCATAGTCACACCTTTTTGCGTCTGCTTATTGTGTTGCATTCTCAAGCACCGTTTGTACAACTGCTTCGGGGATATCTGTTCGTACAGTAGCATGACCAATAGTCGTCGGCATGATCCAACGAACTTTTCCGCTGCGGACTTTTTTATCACGTAATGTCAGTGTCAAAAGATGCTCTGGTGTCATACCGGACGGCATCGTTGTGGATAATCCATAAGCGTGTAGCAGCAGTTGTTGGCGCTCAACCAGTGTTGCATTGCAGATATCAAGGCGCTGAGCGATCTGTGCTGCCAGGTGCATGCCGACAGCGACTGCCTCGCCGTGGAGGAGTGACCCATAACTGGTGGCGGCCTCCAGCGCATGTCCCAGCGTGTGGCCATAGTTCAGCAGCATACGTTCGCCACTCTCACGTTCATCGGCGTTCACGATTTGGACTTTCACAGCGGCAGCTTGTTGGATGAGTTGGCCCAATACATCTAATTGTGGGGTAGGTGCTCCATCGGTGATGCTCGTCATTGATGGAGCGTGAACTTCTAAACACGCAAACAGATCAGCATCGCGAATAACTCCATGTTTGATGACCTCTGCCCAGCCAGCACGCAATTCCCGTGGTGGCAGTGTGCTCAGTGTTGTGACATCGCTCAGCACGAGCCGTGGCTGATGGAATGCACCAATCAGGTTTTTGCCCAGGGCATGGTTGACCCCTGTTTTCCCACCAATAGCACTATCGACCATGGCCAGAAGGGTCGTGGGTAGCTGGATGAGCGCGATGCCACGGAGGACTGTCGCCGCAGCAAAACCGGCGAGGTCGCCAACAACACCACCACCAAGTGCCAATACTGCATCGCGCCGCTCAATATTCCCACTAATCATCCAGTCGTAGAGTTGAGCGGCGGTCGCCAGGTCTTTGCTGGTCTCTCCCGATGCAACCGTAAAGCTCTGCACACGATACCCTGCTTCTCGCAGGGTGTGTTCGAGTGTGGCACCATAATGTGGGTACACCGCCGAGTCACTGACCAGCCAGAGTTGACCCTCCAGCCCAAGTTGGCCAAGATACGTTGGTAGGCGCTGTAAGATGTTCGCACCAACGTGGATATCGTATGACGCCGTGGGCGTTGTGACAGTCAGAGGCTTCTGTTCCAAAAGTAGTATGCTCCTCATGTTTGAACGGTATACCTGTATTATAGCATTCCTGCAACTGAGGGGGCATCTTATGTGAGATTGGCAGCCTGGAGGATACTGTCGCAGATTTCAGTTGTGGTTTTCTCCCCTGTGTCGATGCGGATGTCGGCGATGGTTTGGTACAGCGCTGCACGCTCACTCTGGAGTTGTGCCAATTGAGTGGAGGGATCGTTCCGCTGTAGGAGAGGCCGTTCTTCATCGTGGGCTTGTAGACGGGCAATCAGGGTCTCGATAGGTGCATCCAGCCAGACTATATAGCTGTTTTGTTGTAACAGGGTACGATTAGTTTCGCGCAGTACAATGCCGCCGCCGGTGGCTACGATGCATGGCGTGTGAGCGAAGATATTGGCGAGTACCTGGGTTTCCAGATCGCGAAAGACCGCTTCACCATTCTCAGCAAAGATCTCCGCAGCGCTACGGCCTGTTTGCTCCACAATTGTAGCGTCGGTATCCAGTAGTGACCATCCGAGACGTTCCGCGAGCACCTGTCCGACTGTTGACTTGCCGGTGCCACTCAGACCGATCAGTGCAATAGATTGAGGATATTGTGGAATAGTAGACATAGATATCATCTGTTATTGGATTTTCGATCTTTTACTCTCGAAAGCTTTTTCTGGATGCATCTTGATTCCATCTGTTTTGATTATTTGTAGCATTGAAGACAAGATAAGGTTTGCAACAAATAGCCGGTATACCCAACAGAAGGGTTTCACCATTAGAGATAATATGATATTCTGTT
>JBCDFA010000558.1:0-2707 GCA_039178835.1 Chloroflexota bacterium | reverse complement strand
GCTCGATAGATCACATAGGAATAATATACCCAAAAGCGATCCCGTTGGCGGCTGAACGCCCCGACAAAGGTATATTGCATTCGTAGCGGCGGTTTGCAACCGCCGGTTCTAACACAATGGGGCATATGAAGGTGAAACCCTATAGTCGCAGCACACGAGATGCGGCTGCGGTAGGTGTACCCCGCTCCCCACTGCCTTCGACAGGCTTAGACAACCAGTTTGCGCTTACCAAACTGTCCATAATGAGAGAGATAGACTTCTACGAAATACTCATCAATTAGTGCCTACTGTTTGTGTTAGGCCAAAGATATCTACGCAATTCTGGCAAGCTCAATCGATAACAAGTATACTCAGGTTATACCATCACAGTCTGCAAGTAACCAGGAGAAAATGATGTCAGACACAGACAAATACAACCGACTTGATGATGATGTTTTTAGCTATCAGGAAAGCAAAGATGGAAAAGTCTTTCTCTTTTGGCATGGCAAACTAGTAAAAACACTGCGAGGCAAAGAAGCACACAAATTTCTAAGTCGTATCAGCGGTTTGGGTCACCACGAAGCACAATTAGTTATGGCAAAGGTAACAGGCAACTTCAAGCGAGGCAATGAACGTCAAAGTTGAGCTTTTGATGAGCGCTGCGCCCGCCAGACCACCCGCAAAGTATCTCCGTCGTTGAACTATCTTTTGAGCATTTGTACACTTGTACTGCTTGATAGATCAGATAGTGTAAACACTCTTTTGAATATGTGCCGACCCCTTCAAATTACCGCGAGGCATCCAACCCCCACAGGTCGTATGGGTCTTACCTCCCGTGCGGGTACTCAGGGCGCCGCGCCTGAGCCGAGGGTGTGGGGCGACGGCTTGCCCCACAAGGAGCAACAGAGCGATAGAGCAAGAGAGCGGCTGAACGCCCTACGGAATACACGATCCAGCAATACTCCTACCACGCTTTTTGAGACTAAGTTCGTAGACACACCTCAACCCACCGTCTGATTACAGTGTTATCGGTATACCGCTATATTTAATGTATATAAAAAATACCGAGGTATAACGATGAGCGACTACACGATCCGCGTACTGCAACCAGGCGACGAAGCATTACTCGAAGAATTCCTGCTACCACGTATTGACTCATCAATGTTTCTTATTGGGAATGCACGGAATGGTGGTCTAGTTGATCACGGTGAGCGTTACCAGGGAACCTACGCCGCAGCAGTCTATGATGGGCAGATCACTGGTGTGGTTGCACACTTCTGGAATCATAACATCATGGTGCAATCGTCTGTTAGCCTTGCTGAGTTATGTCAAACTGCTATCAAAACATCAGGGCGACCAGTCAAAGGTCTGCTTGGTCCGGCACAACAGGTTGAAGCTATCAAAACACGCTTCCAGATCGCAAAGGACAATCTACAAGTGGACTCGGTAGAAGATCTGTTCCGGTTAACACTCTCAGAGCTTTGTCTGCCAAAGGCGCTCAAGGATGGCATTGTACAGGGACGGCTGGTAACTTACGATGACTTGGATCTGCTCATCGAGTGGCAAGCAGCCTATGCACAGGAAGCACTAGGAGAAGCCGATACACCCGCAGTGCGGGAACGCCGCCGGGATAATCTCACCCAACAGATCAAAGAACAACGAAGCTGGCTACTTGAACAAGAAGGAATTCCAGTTGCGTGTAGTGCGTTCAACGCAGTGACGAAAGAAGCGGTCCAGATTGGTGGCGTATGGACGCCCCTGGCACTACGTGGGCGCGGGTATGCACGAGCAGTGGTTGCTGCATCACTCATAGCGGCACATGCACAAGGCATTGAGACAGCCATCCTGTTCACAGGAATCAACAATATTGCAGCACACCGTGCCTATATTGCACTGGGATTCCGCAAAGTCGGCGACTATCGCATTGTACTGCTACACGAATCTATCGAGATGCCATAGATAAACCTTAGAGTGATCTAAGCGTTACGGCGATGGGCGGCAAGACAGCGAGACGGGATTGATTTCTCCAAACCCTTACACCAAAAAAGCCGCCACACGATCCAAGGTGTGTGGCGGCAGTACAAGCAGATACGTCAGTAAAACTAATAGTAGAGGATATCCCAGTGAGTAGACTCTTTCGCGTAGACATCGCCATTGGAATTTTGGTACATTGGTGCACCATCTCCACGTGTTCCAATATAGGTGAAGTAAGCTGGGATAAAACCATCAACACACGATGAAAGCGAAATATCAATCTTGTACCCGTTCCAATGACTATAGGTACCACTGGAGTGTCCTGTTTCTGTGCCACCAGTAACAGTGACTGAGCAGGTTGAACCGTTCTTGAATGCGATAATCCCATAGATGGTACCAGAATTGATTTGCTCAAGGGAGGTGCAGGTTGGATTGTAACGGTCAGTACAGTTACCACTTGATACAACCGGAATTCCATTTGCCTGAAGCAAACTACGTGCTTCCGAATCGCTCATCTTGTAACCGCTTGCCTGAGTATGCATAGGAAACACTATAGCAGCGAGCATGACCATCAAAATACCTAAAGCACCAATACTGATCATTCTATGGGAACGTACAAAGCGCATAGAAAACTCCTTAGTGCGTTTCCAAAACACGAGACACAACAATCTGTCCATGGATGTTGATCTCAGATCGTTATGTACTTGGGATGTATTGATAATAACCAATAGTAAATAAAAAGTCAACATTTTTT
>JBCDFA010000557.1:0-2756 GCA_039178835.1 Chloroflexota bacterium | reverse complement strand
GCCACCAAAAAATTATCATAAGTTACTCCTGCGTCAGGTAAAAAACCATTTTGGCTCATTCGATGCAATCCCAACCGATGCACAAGCATTTGTTGATGCCGTGAATGATGCTTATCATCAGGCTGATGCTGATCGAGCATTACTTGAGCGTTCCCTGGAAATTAGTTCGCAGGAACTAACTGAACGATATCAGCGCCTTCAGCAAGAGTTGGTTGAACGGGAGCAGCAGGACCGTGCGTTGCATCTGGCTGAGGAAGAGCATGTGCGCCTTCAGGAAGAGATTATTCGGGTTCAGGCGGCGACATTGGAGCAACTCTCGACACCATTGATTCCCCTTAATGATCATGTGGTGGTGATGCCGCTGATCGGGACGATGGACGACCGCCGAACACAACAGGTATTAGAGACGTTACTCCATGGTCTCTCAGATACGCAGGCCGATATCGCCATCCTAGATATTACCGGCGTTGGTGTGGTCGATACACAGGTGGCGCAGGGTTTGATACAGGCTGCACAGGCTGCTCAGTTGCTGGGTGCACGGGTTGTGCTGACAGGAATACGACCTGAAATTGCTCAGACACTGGTTGGTCTGGGCATTGACCTGAGCACTATTGTCACGCACAGTACGCTGCAAAGTGGTATTGCGTCGGTGATGAAATAACTGGTTACGTTCTGGTAATGCTGGTGCGTATACTGTTTTTTGTCACCATCCCTCCTTTTGCTACCCCATCTGCTCATCCCCCTCCAGAGCAGATGGGGGCTCTTTTTATTGGTGTTTAAACTACGTGACTTCTTTCCCGCGACAAAAACATGTACAATATCACGAGCGCTGTATGCTGCCTGTTAGTCATTCTGATTAGAAATGTGGGGCTTATGAAACGCAATCTTTTCGATGTGGAACATCAGATGTTTCGCGAGTCTTTTCGCACATTTATTGCACGTGAGATTCTGCCATACTATGATCTTTGGGAGGAGCAGGGTTGTGTAGCACGTGAGGTGTGGCCAAAGGCTGGTGCACAGGGGTTTCTCTGCATGGATGTGCCAGAACAGTATGGTGGTGCGGGCATCCAGGATTTTCGGTATCACGCGGTTATCGCTGAGGAGCTTGCGCGTGCAGCAGTGATGGGCGTGGGCTTTGGCCTGCATACAGATATTGTTGTGCCATATCTTTTGCGTTATACCACGGCAGAGCAAAAAGAGCGCTGGCTGCCATCAATTGCTTGTGGGGAGTGTATCACCGCGATTGCGATGACTGAGCCAAATGCCGGGAGTGATCTTGCGGGCATTCGCACGACGGCGGTCCGTCACGGCGATCACTATGTGCTCAATGGGCAAAAAACCTTTATCAGCAATGGTATCCTGAACGATCTGGTGATTGTGGCAGCCAAGACTGACCCGGCTCATGGGCATCGTGGCATAAGTTTGTTCGTTGTGGAACGAGGTATGGCTGGCTATGAGCGGGGCCGTAATCTTGAAAAGATTGGTCTGCACGCTCAGGATACCGCCGAACTGTTTTTCAAGGATGTGCAACTACCCATCGATAATGTGTTGGGAGAAGAAGGGCAGGGTTTCGCGTATCTCATGCAGCAGCTTCCGCAGGAGCGCCTCTCGATTGCGGTCAGTGCTATTGCGGGCGCCGAGGCGGCATTTGATTGGACCTTACAGTATTGTCGCGAGCGACAGGCTTTTGGTCAGCCGCTTAGTAGCTTGCAACATATACGCTTCACCTTAGCCGAGATGAAGACTGAGATACAGGTTGGGCAGGCGTTTATTGATCGCTGCATTGTGTCCCACAGTCAGGGTGAACTCACAACCGAAGATGCTTCGATGGCGAAGTGGTGGGCCACTGAGTTGCAAAAGCGCGTGCTTGATCAGTGTCTACAGTTGCACGGTGGGTATGGCTACATGCGTGAGTATCCGATCTCGCGGGCCTATCTCGATGCACGTGTTCAGACGATCTATGGTGGGACCACTGAGATTATGAAAGAGATTATTGGTCGGTCGCTTGAGAAATAAGCCCTTGAACCGTGCTATACTTGAGGGTGTTATGAAACCATACAGTCGCGATACAACGCCAGCCGCGCACGAACGACACGTTGCCAATGTTCGCGCTATGTCAGACGCGCAACGGGTACACGCCGCATTCGAGATGAGTATGTGGGCCCTCGCCACGTCTATGCGTGCGACGCGCCGTACTTCGACGAGCGAGCAGGAAGCACGTTGCAAACTCATTGAGCGCATGTATCGCACGACAATTCATCCTGACAAACGAACAACAGTAAAAGCTATGCACCAATCTTTTTATGATGCTGTCACCAGGGTTGTGGATGCTCTGGAGGCATTAGATATTGCTTACTACATTGGTGGGTCCGTCGCCAGCATCACCTATGGTATGCCACGCACCACCATGGATGTGGACATTGTTGCCATGGTTGAGCCACGACACGTTGATTGTCTTGAGCAACAACTCAGCGACGAGTGCTATTTACGGACTGATGCGATCCGTAACGCGGTTCGATTGCATACGTCATTGAGTGTATTCCCCAAACAAGATCCACTCAAAATAGATTTTTTAATTCCTGATAATCGCCCGTTTTATCGTGCTGTATTCAGTTGGGTTCGGTATGTATTGCTCAATCCCGATGCTCCACGACCATATGCATTACCAAGTGCGGAAGATATCATTCTCTTGAAACTGCTGTGGTATGAGCAGGGAGGACGTATTTCGGTGCAGCAGTGGAACGATATTCTGGGTG
>JBCDFA010000556.1:0-2786 GCA_039178835.1 Chloroflexota bacterium | reverse complement strand
TGAGCCATCGCCGTCGGCGAAGTCGGCTGTGTCGAAGGCTGGATCGCTCCCATGGTCTGTATTACTGCCGCCCTGCAAACCGGCCTGTTCAGTGGCTCCTGCACTCGATGGTGTGACGCTGGTGTTGATGTTGGGATTGTCGAGTAGTTGGAGAATAGCGTTGTTGGTGCTATCACCGTCGTTTGGATCGGCGTTCTGATCACCCATGATTACGAAGCGACTCTCGGCTGGTAATCCTCCCTCACCGCCAGCATCATCATAGATATAGTCACCTTGCTCAGGTGTCACATAGTCAGCCCAGAAGCGGATCTCATCGTGATTGCGTGTGCCGTTGCGATCTTCGTCGCCATCGAACACCGGCGGTGTAGGGTGGCTTACGAGTGTGTGTATAACGGTGCCTTCGATGGCGATAGGTATGTCCCAGTGGCTCTTGGAAGAAAGTCGGAAGACTTCCAATTCTTCCGCTGTGTACCAGTCAGCAGGTTCGGGTGTTTCTGGGTCGTCTGGAAGTAACGCATCGGGCATGTCTTGCCAGAGGAAATTTTGGAAGGTACGCACCTGTTCGTCGACAATTGGATATTTTGAAAAAACAATCATACCAAATTGACCAGGGAAAAAGCCAAAACCAAAAGCATCGCCCGGACCGCCAACCTCACCATTATTATCGAAATCAAATTCTGATGGGATGCCAGTGTTTGATGGTGCAGCATAGACATGCGGAAACTCGATGGTATCAGCCCCATTCTGGCTTACCCCAAGATAGTTGTCTTGAAATAATGTAGCCGCTTCGAGATTTTCATCATAGTCGAATTCATTAATGAGTAGCACATCAGGATTGACGCGCTGGATGATCTCGGCCACTGCTTGGGCTTGGGCGTTGTCAGGTGTGCTGAGATCGGTGATGAGTTGGCCTGCGTCACTCCGGTTGAGCGAGGCGTTGAATTGTGCAAAACGAACTGTAGATACGCTGACGTCTGATTGGGCGATGATGGGTTGTGACTGGATATGGGTGGTGAGCGCGACACCGACAACGATAGCCAGCAAACCACAAAGTGAAGCGAACCGCAAACGCATGGATATGCCTCCAATACTACGACCACAACAAGGTGGCAGAATGATGCCTATGATCTTTCCAGGCAAAGACGTGAGTCCTGCGGTCGCATAGTATAACCGATATCTTTAAGGATTGATTATTGCACAGCGTTTTTTTGATTAACTCTGCGTTAAGTGCTGTGTGAGGTGTTTGCTGCGTTTGTTGAGTAGTTTCGATGTGCTGCATGTAGACACAATATAGCCATATTTGATAATCGCATGTGGCTGCACGAAATTGCAGATTATGGCAATGACACGAAAAAGCTCAGTACAATCCACTTTGTGAGGAATCAGGGCTCTTTTCTATAAATGTCAAAATACTTCGTGATCAGGTCATCATAGTATAATCTGCTGAGTGAGAATCGCTTTTAGTTACCTTTGGCGATCTGGAAGTAGGATGAGCAAATCGATACCTACGAATATATGCTTCTTCTAGAGAAGTTCTGTATTTCCAGATAAATGGAGATAGGTCGGCACAACGCCGACCTATCTTTTCATCCCCTCCGACACCAACTTTTAGCTTGTTTTTGTTAGTATCACTACTCAAGTTTCCTTCACTGTTACGGTGCTAGATGCTCAATGGTTTATAACGTGTTTCATTGCCGATATCGTCGTACTCGATGGATTCCTCAGATACATTCATAATTCTGAGATGTCGTACACAAGCGTCCTGCCAACATATTTGGCCACCGTTCCTCACAATATCTTTTTCTTCTACGGTCAATTCACCTCTCTTTACTCGAAAAGTGATCCATCGAAGACACTTCAGTAAAACATCTACACCTACAGTAGTTACTGGATAAGAGGAGTGTTTTAGTGTTGTATCTTGTACAAGGTCCTGTTGTTCAAATACCTCTCGTTTTTTACTCATACTAATCCACGACATCGAATTGGTATGAGGTGTTATTGATTTTAAGGTAACATTCCCTTCCTCAGTCTGTAAGATAATATACGTAGGTACTGTACTAGCTGTATGACTCCTTTCAATCCACATCAGCCTAAATATTAACCATCTCTGTGTTGGACCATCCAGTTGAGGTGCGCCAACCGACACCATATCAGGATATATTGCTAGAGCCGGTTGCCTCTCAGACCAAGAATGTGTACTCAAGTAGACTTCCATCATATCCACAACGAGTTTCACTGTATTAGTATGTGGTAGTTCATCAAACAAGATGATATTGCCACTAGTCAATGATAGATGTTGTGAATCAACATGAAAAGTGGATTCGATCTGGTTCGTATGGATTCTTTTCACTTGGACTCGGAATATGCCTTTAATCGAACTCCCTGGTATCAACGGTCTTGTCAATAGGGAGGGCTTGTATGTGGCGCTGGGAGATAGCGGAAACAGGCTGTTCCCACAGCGCTCACGAATATCGGCGGTCGCCGCTTTTGTATATCCATTATGCACCTCTGTCAATATCCTTTCTCATTAATTGTCCTTAGCTGCGCCCTAATGTATACATGGCTCGTTGGTGTTATGAGCATACCAGTATTATGTCGGTCACTTCATCTTAGCTATATTAATCACCCGTGTTGGTACATGAGCCTGCCGGGGTATTGTGTTGCCTATATGAATATGCTTAATGCTTGTATAATGCTATCTATATGTGTGTACACAATATTCCCAAGAATGATCCCGATACTGAGTAATGTGCCACCAATAACGTATCGTTTTCGCAGTCGAATGT
>JBCDFA010000555.1:0-2795 GCA_039178835.1 Chloroflexota bacterium | reverse complement strand
TATCACTCGATCAGAATTAATGTTGTTGCATCTTTAAATGTAAATACTCTCTGCCTACAATAGACACATGATTGGTTAATTTCACATCTCAGACATCAGACGTGACATGGCATCCTGTCATCGTTACTACACGAATACAGTTCACGATTAAAGAGAACAATGAGCAATCGCTGTTGGCGCATAAATATGGCAACAATATTTCATGAACCGAGCCTGCATGCCACAACCACTTCGCTGGCAAAGCATATCACCTAGCAACAAACGTATACAAGTTTAGTTACAGCCTTGCGTAATATCTCTGTTCCATTATGCTGGAGTGAACCGTGGGAGTACTTTTCAGTTGTAAGTGTGACTGATAAAAATAGTACCTAGGTCCTTAGATATGGTCCCAAACATGACGAAACTTCCATCAGATATTCTTGGCTGTTTTACGCTTTTGTATTAGGGCTTGTAATTAAAAAAGAGGATTAGCACAAAAGAGCCTCAGGGTATACCTCTGGGATTTCAACACAGTCCTTGCATACAAAAACAAATACTAATAAAACAAAAACGTCGGGAGTGGATCGTGCACAGGCTGGTGTTGACAGGAATGTAGCCCCTTCACTGACTGTTAAACTGAGATAACTATCGCTAGCTTGCATAATAACCCTTGGATTGATATTTCATGTGCCTCAGAACGTATTGTTTGCAGTTAAGCAGTGTGTACTTAGCGTGGAGCTCAGTCAAACAGCCGCCACCAGCGGTTAGATCCATGGGCGGCGGGTAAGTAATTGTGCACTTCAGGTAATACGCTGATAAAGTACTGTGACTCCGTAAGAGTGTGAGTTCTGAGAGAGAAACGAAATGTGAAACAAGGAGTTGTCTGGAACGGTGTACATGACTGACAGCTCACGCTCAACACACCATCCTTTTGTCTTGCAGCCTGTTCTAGAAAATGCTTTGAGCACCTGTGCAATGCCCAGGGCTCACAACACTAGTCTGCTTTCGCTGTTTTCGCTCTGGGTGAAGGAGCTCAACGGTTTCAAGGATCACGTGCCGGAAACAGAGGAGTATGGCGTTCGCAGTTTCGTCTATCGCGCTCGATCACCATTCGAGCCCGAAAAACTATTCGCTTTCTTCAACAAGACATGGCCTCACGTCATTCGCGCAAAGGGCTTCTTCTGGATTGCGACGCGCCCTCAGTGGTGTGGCGAGGTCAGCATGGCTGGCTCGCTCATCCGCCATGGGCTCGCCGGCAGTTGGTGGGCTGCTGTCCCGAAAAAGTACTGGCCGACAGATCCGGAACACCTCGCCATGATCGAGGAACGGACAAGTGGTCTGTTTGGCGATCGCAAGCAGGAGCTGGTTTTTATTGGAACCGAGGGTATGGACGAAGCAGCCATTCGCGCTGAACTTGACAGTCTCTTGGTTCAGCTGCCGACCACCGGTGATGTCGACACTAAGGAGTGGGCCAAGTTGCCCGATCCATTCCCTGAGTGGCAGCGTGCGCAGGCCGCCGAATAGGGTCTGACGCTAACGCCCAAAAGCTGACGTGGAGAGCGTCGTGGAGTGCCCATGCAACTTCGCGACGCCACGTCAACGTGCGCGCAAGTCCCATGCAGATCAAGTCCCATGCAGATCTTGGGAGAACAATAGAAATCAGCCTGAGGCTGGTCGCTAAACTCCCCGGCGCGGTTCTGGGCGCCGGGGAGAATACGTGTTTCTGACTGACGAGAGCTTACCGCGGTTCAGTCAGAAGTGCTTTGTAGACCGTGTAGCACATCGCAAGGACAACGAACGTGAACGGTATGCCCGTCGAGACGGCCGCCCCTTGCAGTGCCGCCAGTCCACCACCCAGAAGCAGTGCAATGGCAACCAAACCTTCGAGCGTGCACCAGAAAATGCGCTGCACGACGGGAGCGTCCATCTTGCCACCGGCAGTGATCGTATCAATCACCAACGATCCGCTATCAGAAGACGTCACGAAGAAGATGACGATCAACACCAGCGCGAGTGGTGCAATGATGTTGTAGAGCGGAAGCTCCTTCAGGAACCCGAACAGAGCACCTTCAGGCTTGTAGCTATCGATAACCGTTGCTTTCACGCCGGCTGCGCCACCTGCGTTCAACATATCGATGGCAGCACCACCAAATGTCGACATCCACAGTGCACAAACCAGGGTTGGCGCAATGAGTGCACACAGCACGAACTCGCGGACTGTACGGCCTTTGGAAATCCGCGCGATGAACATGCCAACGAACGGGCTCCAGGCAATCCACCAGGCCCAGTAGAAGGTGGTCCAACCGTGGAAGTAGCTCGTGTCTTCACGCCCGAACGGGTTCGATAGGGCCGGCAGTAGCGTCACGTACTGCACCATCGTAGTGAAGTAGCGTGTCACGGCATCAACGACGCCCGTCATCGCGATCACAAAGATGTACAGCCCGACGGCCATGATCATATTGATCTCTGACAGTCGCTTCACGCCCTTGTCCATGCCAAGCAACACGGAACCGAGCGCAATCACCGTAATCCCGATGATCAGGAGCACTGTCACGGTCGGGGTCGGCGCAATGCCGAACACCTCGTTGAGACCTGCCGCGACCTGTTGTGCACCAAGGCCAAGTGACGTGGTCAAACCGAACAGCGTCGCAAACACGGCCAGTGTATCGATTACGTGACCTGGCCAGCCCCAGATCCGATCACCGAGTAGAGGGTGGAATGCGGAGCGCAGTGTGAGAGGCAGACCTTTATTGTAGCTAAAGATTGCCAGCGTAAGACCCACGACAGCGTAAACGGCCCAACCTTCAAGTCCCCAG
>JBCDFA010000554.1:0-2804 GCA_039178835.1 Chloroflexota bacterium | reverse complement strand
GTTCCGGCAACATATCTGCTTCTACTAATTGGTCAGATGCGAAATGCCAAAAGGGTATTGTTAGTTGAGTCTGCAATTCTTTAGCAATAGAAGTTTTGCCTGAACTTGGGGTTCCATTCAAAAAAATAATACTGGCCATGAGTACACCTATGATGAAAGTTATAAATCAAGCTATTTCTATGAAGGTCATCAGACTGTGCCAGTGGTTTGGGGTACACCATCCTGTGGAGCATACTTGATGTAATGGTAGTCAATCAACACACCATGTTCTCGGATCGTGATCCCATCCTTTTGATAACCATGCTTTTCGTAGAATGTTCTGGCTTTTGAGGTGCTGATTAACTTGATGTGTGATAGCCCCCATTGCCATGCCTGTGCTTCAAGGGCTGTGAGTAACTTGTCGCCAACACCCAGCCCTTGTTTGCCTGGAGCAACATAGCATAAATCGAGATCGCCTGTTCGGGTGATCAGACCAACCCCACAGATAGCTTCACCTTCTGTAGTCACCACGATGTAGTTTGACTCGTTGTTGAGCCAGTCTACAAAGGTGGCTGGCTGTTTGTTTCGCAGCCAACGGCTCAGAGTAAATTCATCATGCTGATGATCGGCCTCACAGAGCTGGGTGATGGATGCACGTAACACAGCAATCGCCTGTTCTGCATCCTCTGGCCTCGCCTGGCGTATCTGGATGGTGATCATCTGAGAGCATCTTTCAAAAGGTATCAGAACATCTTAGGGCTGTTAGATATTAGCGGCACATTCACGTAGCGCATCAATATCTGCTGAAACAATGATACGCAAATGCCTGGTGATCTGATCCACTGGCCAATCCCACCATGCAATTGATTCCAGCATTGCAATAGCCTCCGAGGAAAACCGTTGTTTGATTGGTTTAGCCGGGTTGCCGCCGACAATAGTGTAGGCAGGAACATCCGATACAACAACGGAGCGCGAAGAAATAATGGCACCATTGCCAACCGTAACGCCGGGCATAATGAGAGTGTCGTAGCCAATCCAAACGTCATTGCCAATAATCGTGTCGCCTTTGTAGGGGAGATCGCCCGGTCCAGGCATCACGGTTTCCCAACCACTACCGAAGATCTGAAACGGGTAAGTCGAAATACCCGAAATTTTGTGATTTGCACCATTCATGATGAATTTCACATCACGCGCAATAGCACAAAACTTGCCGATGATAAGCTTATCACCGATAAACGGAAAGTGGTAGAGCACATTGCGTTCGAAATTTTCTGAGTCTTCTGGGTCGTCGTAATATGTATAATCACCAACAATAATATTGGGATTCTGTATGGTGTTCTTGATGAAACATACCTGTGGAAAGCCTTCCATGGGATGCTTATTTTCTGGATCAGGGCCGTGCAAAATGTCCTCCATTGCCCACTATACCTAAACAAAAATGATATTTTAGTTTTGGCGCTTATTTGCTTGATTGGTGACCACTATACCCCAGTCCAATTCCACCGTCAAACAGGCCTGCCCTCACTAGCCGTACTCAGCCTCTGCCTCTATTCGCTCCAGGCATCCCAGGTCGCTCGCGCAATCTGCGCTATCACTTCTTCGCGGGTCGCATAATCGGCGGTTGAGTCGGACACAAAAACGGCAATCGCCAGATGTTGTCCATTTGGTAACGCCACAATTCCGATATCGTTGGTGGCCGCTGCCACCCCGTCGACTGTACGCGATGAACCCGTCTTGTGTGCAACAACTGTCCCGTCAGGGAGCATTCCTTTAATGCGATTGAGACCTGTCGATGTCTCGATCATAAGCTGTAGCAGTAACGCCTGACTGGTCTCTGAAAGTCCTTTCCCCTGACGCAATGCGCCTAACAATCTAACCGCAGCATCAGGCGTTGCATAGTTCTGGTATTGTATGGCGTGGTCCTGTCCCAGTTCTTTTTCTGTATTGGCAACCATAATGTCGTTGATACCAAGATCTTGTAAATACGCTGTCACAACTTCTGGCCCACCAATTAATCGCAAGAGCACATCAGAGGCTGTACCATCACTTTCGGAGACTGCATATCTCAATAATTTCGCTACGCTCAGTTCAACTCCTTGTGGGTAATCATCACGAATCGGACTGTGCTGTAGGTCTGAGACGAAATCGCTGGTTTCCACACGAATCAACTGATCCAGCGTTAATGCTCCCTGATCGACCTGAGCCAGGACAGCCATACCAATGGGGAATTTGTACACGCTTTGCATGGGAAATCGCTGATCATTATTGAGCGTAACGGTCTCGCCTGTTTCCAGCACCATCGCGGCAATACCAACACGCCCTTGAGCAGTGGCAGCGATTTGCTCAATCTGATTACGCAATTCGTGGTTGGCTATGGTTGCTGTTGGTGACAGTGTTGGACGAGGTTCATCATGCGCTATTATCGCTGTTGGTGGCGAGGTTGGGTCTGGCTGCTCGTTTGATGCGATACCTGCTGTTAGTGTTATCGTGCGAGCAGATTCTACGCTATCGCTCTGATTATTACTCATGCAACTAGTGGTCAGTAGCAAGAAGCATACTACACAAAACCATACTCTACTGCTTATTGTCTGAGTCATATGTCGTAATTCGAAGAGGCCTCTATCACGTATCCGATTTATTTTCTGGATTATAAATGAATGTCACTATCTCTTTGATACTTGGATCGTATCCGTTAGCTGTGTCAACTGTCAGCATGGGAACATCCATCATGGGTGGTTGGTAGGTCGCAATGAGCTGTTCTGGAATCTCCTCGACTGTTTGCATTGAGCCATCTCCATGGAAATAACCCCTCTGCGGATCTGTGG
>JBCDFA010000553.1:0-2837 GCA_039178835.1 Chloroflexota bacterium | reverse complement strand
GGGTCTACTGATAATCCTCGCGAGTCAGTTGCCCGTGATCTGGCCACGATTCTCTATGCGATCCAATTGTTGATTCTGCTTTTCTGGTTGCATGATCGTAGTCCTGAGTCGCGAGCTACCAACGACCTGCTCTCCATGACACATGACGGATTGGTGTGGTTGCGTCGTCTCCTACGCTTTCCTCTTATCTCACGTCGTTTAGCTCAGTTAGCACAAACAATTGGCCCGGTCTTCACCCCAGATCGGTAATTAATCAATCTGTTTGCTCACGTTGCTGGAACGGTCGTT
The DNA here is from genome assembly GCA_039178835.1 of Chloroflexota bacterium. GTDB lineage: Bacteria > Chloroflexota > Chloroflexia > Chloroflexales > Roseiflexaceae > AL-N1. The sequence continues at coordinate 2,549 of JBCDFA010000553.1, read as the reverse complement.
CTGACTCCATACTTCCTCCTGTTCTACATCTGAATAAATTAGACAGTGCCATGTGTTGACAAGGTCTCACAATCTCATTATACTTAAATAAATGAACATGTTCATTTTATGTTTGAAGATGAGTTTGTATCAAGAACTATCGTGTTGATAAGATTTGGAAGAGAGCCTTGTATGATGGAACGAATCAAATTATCCACAACCTTGTCTGATGTAGAGTCGCCACACTATCATCTCCCATCACTGTCTGATCTTGGGGAGGATCTTCTGGTTATCACACCTTTCCAGTGTGTGATGACTCTGATGATGCCGTTTGTCTGTGTTGGGTTGTACATATTGCTGGCTTCGTTAGGAGTCTGGCCAATCGCAGTAGCTGTACTCGTTTACTTGAGTTTCATCACATATGGCTCAACGTCACACGACTTAGTCCACCGCAATCTTGGATTATCTCGCAGCATCAATGACTTTTTTCTATCATTCATTGAATTAATGATGCTGCGGAGTGGTCATGCCTATCGTCTTGCCCATTTTCATCATCATGCGCGTTTCCCTCACGATGATGATATTGAAGGTGCTGCTGCAAAACACACCTTTTGGTATACGTTTATTGACGGTATGACGTTACAGTTTCGCATTTATGTGTGGGCTATCCAAAAAACCAAACACTATCGTCGTTATATTGTGCTTGAAGGGATCGGATGTTTCTCAATAATTGTGCTTGCCATAGCCCTATTACCAATGACTGCTATTCCACTTGTGTATGTGTTGCTGATCTCACTGGGGAGTTGGTTTATCCCTCTCATTACGTCATACATCCCCCATGATCCACGAGGTAAACATCCCATTGAACAGACACGCTTATTTCGCGGAAAAATAGTGTCAGTTATTGCGTTGGAGCATCTGTATCATCTGGAGCATCATTTGTATCCGGCTGTTCCACACCATAATTGGCCACGTCTGGCCAAACGCCTCGATCCCTACTTTGAACAATACGGTATCAAACCAATGAAGCTCTGGTTTTAATGGAGGAGATGGTAATGATACAACCATGGCTTCGTCGTCTGTGTTGGCGTCCATTTGCGATGCATAGCCGCAATCAGCCATATGTTCCTTTCCGGGCAACGGTCACACAGCCAGTCGCTGGTGTTACATGTATCCAGATCAACAATCGTATTACACGCTTTCTGAGCCATCTTGGTGGCGGGTATGATTTTGCGGTCTGTTACTTGGTTGACCAGAGTTTGTTGATCGATACGGGCTTTAGCTGGGCACGGCAGTGTTTACGGCAGGTGCTGGAGCAGTTGGGAGCCGACCAGACTATTACTACTGTTATCAACACGCACTACCATGAAGATCATACTGGCAATAATGATCTCCTGTATGAGCTTACTGGTGCATCAATCATGGCGCATCCATTGGCAATTCCTGAGATTCGTTTTCCTTCCAACGTTGCTTGGTATCGTGATATGTTGTTTGGGCCAAGTAATCCAACCAACGTGATAGCAACACCAGCGTATATTGACACCCCGCACTTCCGTTTTGAAGTCCATCATATGCCGGGACACTGCCCAGGACATCTTTGTTTATTTGAACCACAACAAAGGTGGTTATTCAGTGGAGATCTTTATCTGGCAGCAGATATGGATAGCCAACTTGCAGATGCAGATGGACCTTTGTGGATCGCTAGTTTAGAACGTGCCATGGCATTGTGCCCATCAGCCTTATTCGATGCCCACGGTACGATTGTTATTGGTCAGGATGAGGTATGTCAGGTACTCGAGCAAAAACGTGATTTTCTGATCGACCTTCGTGAGCGAACATACGCCGCCGCAGAGTACGCCCAACCCATTGAAGTTATTACGCAACGTGTCTTCGATCGCAATGGCTTAGTTGATGATCTGTCGCTTAGTGATGGTTGGCTATCGTTAATAACAGGATCTGACTTTTCTCGTAGCCATTTGCTGAAATCGTTCTTACGAGATCGACGTGCACTTTAACATAGATAATTAGAGCAAGACGACGTGCTGACAGTATGCCTAGTGATCTTATTTAACACCCACGTCATGCTTGTTATAGTGGTTGTTTATGAGATGGGTGTGATAAACTAGCGCTTCCACAGACAACATCAGCCTCCCAGAGGCGGTCCGGCCTCTGGGAGCACGTCTTGTATGAGCGGTGTCTAGCTGCGGCGATAGTGTCGTGGAGGATGACGCATGTGTTGGTTGCTTGTACTGTTAGTACAGCGTGTCATAGAAACTCTTAGCAGTATCGCCAATGTACTCTGAGATAATGACGTTTGGGAAGTCTGGATGCCAAGTAACAAACGTTCCATTCAGATAGTTCATCTCTCCGGCAGAGCCGACAACAAAGTTGGTGAGCCATGGACTACCACTTGCACCGCGGGTCATGTAACATGCGACACCAATGGTTCCAACGAAACCATACGAATCGAAATACCGATTCGGGCAATAGCGCATCCGCCCACCGTTGTAGGGTGATGCAGTTGGGTATCCAATCGGGGTATAGTATTGTGCACGGGGTTGATTCCAGGC
>JBCDFA010000552.1:0-2861 GCA_039178835.1 Chloroflexota bacterium | reverse complement strand
TTCGAAGGTTCATAGACGACTTGTGGTGCCACAACTGCAAAGGAGCACACTATGCGATACATCTTACGGCGTCTAGGGTTTTATGCTATTGCTGCCTGGGCATCGATCACCGTGAATTTTTTTCTACCACGTGCCATGCCGGGTGATCCTGCCTCAGCCATCTTTGCTCGCTTTCAAGGACGTTTACGACCAGAAGAGATTGATTCGATACGCGAGGCTTATGGCCTCACGGATGCACCACTCCATATACAGTATGTTCAATACCTCAGTGGGTTGTTCCGCGGCGAATTTGGTATTTCGTTAAACTATTTCCCTGCCCCCGTCACATCAGTTATCTCCAATGGACTGATGTGGACATTGCTTCTGGCTGGAACAGCAGTTATTTTGAGTTTTGCTTTGGGAAATTTGCTTGGTATTCTGGGAGCTTGGCGACGTGGCGGTTTGGTTGACTCAGTACTACCACCATTGCTTATCTTCACTGGCGCATTTCCCTACCAATTCCTGGCCCTCTTGGCGCTCTATTTCCTCAGTTTCCAATTTGGTTGGTTTCCCCGTCAGCACGCCCATAGCGACATGTTGATACCAGCCTGGAACGTCGATTTTGTATTGAGTGTGCTCTTTCATCTTATTTTGCCCGCTGGCACGATTATTCTGACGTCTATTGGTGGATGGATGCTGGGCATGCGTAACACGCTTATCACCGTCCTAGCTGAAGACTACATTACCCTCGCCGAAGCCAAAGGGTTGCCCCAACGCCGCATTATGTTTAACTATGCCGCACGCAACGCCCTTTTACCAAACATCACCGGTTTTGGTATGGCCCTTGGTTTTGTCTTGAGTGGTGCGCTGCTTACCGAAATTGTCTTCTCATACCCTGGTCTGGGGTACCTTCTCTTGCAGGCTGTACGCAGTCTCGATTATCCGCTTATGCAAGGTTTGTTCTTGATGATTACCTTTGCCGTGCTCAGCGCCAACCTGTTCGTTGATCTGTTGTACATCCGCCTCGACCCGCGTGTGCGTGTACGATAAGTTAGGAGGCTTCCTATGCAAGCACATGATCAACGTGTAGAAACATCACAGAGTCAAACACAGACAGACGAAACAACAGCGGTTTCACGACCCAAAGCACAACGATTTATGTGGCTCCGATCATTTTTAGGAAATCGTAAAGCCGCCTTTGGCATCACAGTTCTCGGTACATTTATCTTAATTAGCCTCCTTGCACCAATTATTGCACCAAACGATCCACAAGCGTTTGTGGGCTTGCCTAACCAACCACCATCAGCAGAACATTGGTTGGGGACTAGTGGTCAAGGGCAGGATGTCTTTACGCAACTGGTCTGGGGAACCCGCGCTTCGTTACTGGTGGGATTTTCGGCTGGTGCACTGATCACTGTTGTTGGTGCTATTGTCGGCCTTACTGCCGGATATTTTGGTGGCTGGGTGGATGATATTTTATCAATAATGATGAACGTCGTATTGATTATCCCACCTTTGCCACTTCTGGTCACACTGGCTGCTTTCTTACGACCAGGACCGGGATCGATCATTATTGTCCTGAGTGTGGTTGGATGGGCCTGGGGTGCTCGCGTTCTCCGCTCACAAATGCTATCTCTGCGTGAAAAGGATTTTGTCTTTGCTGCGCTGGTCAGTGGTGAGAGCAGTTCACGAATCATCTTCCGTGAAATTTTCCCCAACATGGCCTCGATCTTCATCAGTGGTTTTGTGGGCGCAACTATCTATGCGATTGGCGCTGATGTAGGATTAGCCTTTCTGGGATTAAGCAATCTCGGTATCGTAAGCTGGGGCACTATTCTCTACTGGGCTGTGACCAACGCAAGTCTGCTCGTTGGCGCATGGTGGACATTTATCCCGGCAGGTTTGTGTATTGCAGTAGTCGCCTTTTCACTCGCAATGATTAATTACGCAATGGATGAGATTACTAATCCGCGTCTTCGCGCTGAAAGAGAGCTTTCAAATGTCGTTAAACAGCACCAACTCCAAAACGTTCGTGCAACACCCGTCGTCCGGCGTGCGCGATAATGCAGCATTACTCGACATACAAAACCTATATGTCGAATACTTGACAGCACGTGGCCCGGTGCGCGCAGTTGAAAATGTGTCTTTCAGCATCGCGCCAGGTGAGGTCTTTGGTCTCGCAGGTGAGTCGGGGAGTGGTAAATCGACGATTGCACACGCAATCATGCGGCTGCTGCGCCCCCCCGCTATCATTACTGGTGGACATATCTTGTTCAAGAGCGAAGACGTGTTGGACATGCCGCCCAACGAACTGGAGAGCTTCCGCTGGCGCGAGGTTGCGATGGTATTCCAGAGCGCTATGAATGCCCTCAATCCAGTTATGACCGTTGGCAAACAGATCGTTGATGTCTTTAACACGCATATGCGTATGCCCAAGGATGAAGCATATGACCGAGCGGCTTCGTTGCTAGATCTGGTCGGTATCGATCGCCAACGTATCAACGATTACCCACATCAACTTTCGGGGGGCATGCGTCAGCGCGCCGTGATCGCCATTGCACTAGCATTGAACCCACCCCTACTCATTATGGATGAGCCAACGACTGCGCTTGATGTGGTGGTACAAAAAGAGATTATGCAAGAAATCGATAAGCTTCGTACAGAACTGGGTTTCTCTATTCTCTTTATCACCCACGATATGTCATTGATGGTGGAGCTTTCAGATCGCATCGGCATTATGTACGCCGGAAAAATCGTTGAACTGGCAGCCGCACGTGAGCTATTCGAAAATCCGCTCCATCCATATACACAAGGATTGATGGGGTCATTCCCTGCGCTTACAGGTGAGAAGAAAAAGCTAAACGGCATACCGGGCGCACCAC
>JBCDFA010000551.1:0-2882 GCA_039178835.1 Chloroflexota bacterium | reverse complement strand
CCATTTGTGGTGGATAACACCAACCCAACTGTTGCAGACCGCCAACGCTACATTGAGTCATCGAGCAGGGCTAGTTATGAGATCATCGGGTATTATTTTGAATCGAAGGTCGAAGATGCCTTAGCGCGTAATGATCAACGAACAGAAACACAACGCATTCCAGTCCAAGGGGTGTTACATACCGCAAAACGGCTTGCATTACCATCATACGCAGAAGGTTTCAGCCGTTTGTATTATGTCCGTCTCGCAGATAATGGCACGTTTTGTGTAGAGGAGTGGCAAGATGAAGTTTGATGAACTCGATGAACGGATGCGGCAGTTTGAAACCGCCCACGATCACTGTGTGCTACCAGGCATTTTTATGGTTGCACGGTTGGATGGGCGTCATTTCACTCGTATCACCAAAGAGCTTCACTCGTTCGAGGCGCCCTATGACGCGAAATTTCGTGATTTTATGGTTGAGACGGTTCAGCATGTAATGAATTGTGGTTTTCGCGTGGTGTATGGCTACACGCAGAGTGATGAAATCTCGCTCCTCTTTCATCCTGATGAAACAGCTTTCGGGCGAAAACTACGCAAATATAACTCAATTCTAGCTGGGGAGGCCAGTGCCAGATTTTCCTTGCTACTAGGCGATGTGGCCTGTTTCGATTGTCGAGTGGCACAATTACCACGTGTCGATGATGTCGTCGATTATTTTCGATGGCGCAATGAAGACGCTCATCGAAATGCGCTCAACGCCCATTGTTACTGGTTGCTGCGAAAGGAAGGGCAATCAGTTCAAGACGCAACAGACGCGCTGGTTGGTCTATCCGTCGCTGAGAAGAACGAACTCCTCTTTCAGCGCGGTATCAACTTCAACCACATACCGAACTGGCAGAAACGCGGCGTTGGGGTTTATTGGGCTCAAAGCGAAAAGACTGGCTGGAATCCTGTGACACAACAGAAGGTTGTAACAACATGCCGAACTCTCACGGTTGATCTTGATTTGCCGATGCGAGATCAATATAGTGCATTTATCAGAGGTTTTGTGAAGTTAAGACCCTAAGGGTTTACTATTTTGAAGGTATATAATCCGCTTCTTTGACACCATGAAAGATCATTAGAAAACTGAATAGAGCAACACTAAAGTCTATGCAAGGAGAATGTTATGCCAAGCGCAGAAAGTCAACAAATAAAGGCAATGATTGTCGCTGCATCAGCGGTCGAAGCGATCCCCATCGAAGAGCAACGCAGGCAATGGGAAGAAGCATCTTCCTTGGTTGAGCTTCCTCCAGAAATTCAGGTTGATGCAATTGATGTGGGTGGTATTCCTGCTGAGTGGATCACATCAAAAGATATACACACCAACAAAGTCCTGCTCTATTTTCATGGTGGTGGGTATTCGCTAGGATCGTGTATAACCCACCGTTATTTAGCATCCCGGTTAGTGCAAGCAACACAAGTACGAGTACTAACGCTTGATTATCGTCTAGCACCTCAGCATCCGTTTCCTGCTGCCGTAGATGATGCGACGCAGTCATACCATTGGCTGCTCAACCAGGGCATTGCGGCTGATACGATATATATTGGTGGTGACTCAGCGGGTGGTGGCTTGGCGATGGCAACGCTGGTAAAACTCCGTGATGAAGGTGTTGCACTCCCGCATGCGGCAATACTGATATCACCATGGCTCGATCTGGCCATGACCGGCAACTCAATCACTACGTGTGCTAATCTTGATCCAATGGTTTCACATGATGGGTTACATGAGATGGCGCAGCTCTATCTGGGTGAGAGCGATCCTACCACACCACTGGCCTCTCCCATCTATGCGGATTTGCAGGGGCTGCCTTCGTTACTTATCCAGGTTGGCTCAGATGAGGTGTTACTTGACGACTCAACGCGACTGGCTGCTAAGGCCAAGAATGCAGGTGTGCCAGTCCAGCTTGAAGTGTGGGATGGGATGTGGCATGTGTGGCATGGATGGGCCAATGTTGGTTTACCCGAAGCAGATGAAGCGTTTGAGCAGATCGGCAGGTTTGTGAGGCAATGAAATTGAGACCCTAAAGGTTGTCCAAAATCCCGGGCTACTGATCGCTAAATTACCCATATAGATGCGCTGGAGCGAGATCGAAAGGTTGGGTGTGTTAAGGGCTTTGTGGATGGTTTTGGGGTACAAAAAGAGAGACCCTAAAGGTCTCCCTTTTTGTGCGAATATCGACAGTCTGCAACGGCTAAAAACCGCATGGGGAAGGCCTGGAAGACAACCTTTAGGGTCTACTTTTATGGGCCAAGTACGATGATCCCCGGTTCCATGTTCGGCGCAAGCGATGACTCTTTGAGCACACGGGCAACTTCGCCAGTAGCTCCTGAGATCTTGAACATAAAGTGAACATCCTGCATTTGCTTCATCATCAGCAGGACGCGGATGGCCTCTTCACTCAATGAGGTGAGTTGGTTCATGGTAAGCCAGAGCCCTTTGGCATTGGTCTTGTTAAGCACGCGGTCAAGGTCTTGCTGAAGGATGCTGGTGTTGTCGTTTGTGAGTGCACCAATCAACGCAATCTTCGGCATCCCATCCTCTTCGCCTAGCAGGTTAGTGGTGAATGTGCGGCTGGCCGGTGCGACCTGCACGCGCACAGTGATGTCCCCGACGTGGCTGGGCAGGTTAACCGTCATAGCTTGGCCATCAAAGTCGGTGTATGGCTCATCGTTGATCCAGACTGCTGACAGATAAGTTCGATCAGGTGGGAGAATGTCGGGCTCGACACGCAGAATGTTATCGCCAAAACCACCTGGTGCTGGCTTAAAGAACAACTGGATCGGCTCCTCACGTATCAACAGATTGGTGTACACCATTGCCAGGTAGGACAGCTCAAATGAGTGGTAGCCCGCCATGG
>JBCDFA010000550.1:0-2884 GCA_039178835.1 Chloroflexota bacterium | reverse complement strand
TGAATTGTCGGGATGCTCTCAGAGCTGCTTAAACAAAAATATACATTACACCTAAGATTTCAACAGGCGTGGGTATTGTTTTGAATAGACGTTCAGATAATTAGTCTGTCATCTAAATATCTGCTACTCGAAGAACACTAACATACCTACTACTTATAGTAACTTGGTCAGATAGTATTTTTTCCACCTACTGCCTCTCAGTACAAGTAGACATACCACTCTCTATCTCACACACATAACTGTCGAAAATGGACTCTAGTAGAGCTGCAGAACTAATGAGCAGCCGATCCGCCGTGCATCAATAATACGATGGAGGCAACGTGTTTATGGACAAAGTACAGCTTCAGCAGATTGAAGATCGCTACAAAGCATCCAGTGCATCGAGTGCTGCCAGTATTGATCCAGCACTAGCGCGTCGTATCTGTGAAGCACTTGGCCAGCCGGTCTCGTTTATGCACAAGACCGTGTTGCAACGTCTAGCGAGGCAGTTGGCTCAGGAGTATCTTTTTAGCGATATGAAGGCACTTATTCACGCAGCCAGACTGCATGAACACCAGAACCGTTCGTGACCTGGTGTTTTGGATATCCGTTATATACATACTTTGCAATACAGGAGTGAAACATATGAAACGACCTGAAGAAGACGTTCTTTATCCCCGTGTCCGTCGTGTGATGCTATCTCACGATGAGCTACGCAGATCGATGGAAGCCTACCTGGTATACAAGTTGCCAAGCGACACCAATTTTTACGCACTGCGTAACTGTTATGGGGACGAGCAAGTTCATCTCTTTATGGAGTCACAGGAGTTTCCACCTACATTAGAGGCTATCATGCTGATGCAGCATGTTCCGGTGCTCCACCCACAAAACCGACGATAATCGCAATGGCCTGGTTGCACTATCACTGGTCACGTCGTTTGAGCAACCAGGCTGTTAATCCCAAACATCCAAACATATAGAGCAACAAAATCATCCAGCGCGAGAGGAGGTGTGGAATCGTAAAGGTGTACTCCTCTGGTGGGTTTGGTAACCGCAACATACCTGGCTGTAGCGGCAGATCGTTGAGGTTGACTGAGGTCCCATAGGCATCCATCGCCCAACGACTGATGGTAAACCACGAGAGAATGCGCTGGATAGTGATGCCATCGCCAAGATTGAAGATGACCCCGGCAAACAAAATTTGTGGTATCAACATCAACGGCACAATCGAGATAGCACGATCAGGTGTCGACGCGAATGCGGAAATGGCCAATCCCATCGCTAATCCAGCCAGGGATGTAAGCCATGTCGTGACAAACAGCTCGATACCAATGGGCAAAAAGACTCCCTGAGCCGGAAGCTGTACTCGAAGCCCAATAAGCCCGAGGATAATCGCGCTCTGAAGAATGACCAGGAGTGTGAGTACAATCATTTTGGAAAACACATATGGCCCAATACGAAGGTTGGCCAGCCGCTCACGCCGATAAATGGCTCCCTCTTTGACGATCTCACGTGCGGCATTGATGATGCCAAACCAGACTGCAACGGTCGCGAGCATGAACAGAATTTTTTTCGCCTCACTTGCAAATGCATTCTCACCAACGATAGCATCCGGTTCAGCGACAAACATCAATAGTATGCCGATAATAGGTGCCTGAAGCAGCAGAATGAAGAGATTGCGCCGATCCTGTAGTATGAGGTCGATATACCGCCGTGCGAGGATTCCAAACTGATGGATAGGTGATACTTTATTTGTTTGTTGACTCTCGGTGTTGTTGGTGTTCAGGACCTGACTGGTCGACGCATCCGCAATACGACCGGCAACATATCGTGTGTATTGCGGAGACTCACGAAAGCGCATTTCCCACAACTCAGCCATGGTCGGTGGTGCATGTGAGTCGCCGTGGGTTGCCTTCCACCGTGCGTGTTCGCTCTGCAAATCCCGCTGGATGACAGCCCAGTGGTCTGGGTCAGTTGGCGTGGCAATGCCATCAAGTTTGGTGTAGATATCGGCAAAATCCCCACTCGTAACATTAAAGAAAGCCAAAGCTTCGTTGGGCGGACCAAAATAGACGATACGCCCATCAGCCATAAAGACGACATGATCACACTGAGTGATGTTGGCTGTTGCGTGTGTCACCAGCACAACGGTACGGCCACTGTCTGCAAGTCGCCGTAGCGTAAACATCATCTTCTTTTCCAATCCTGGATCAAGACCGGAGGTTGGTTCGTCGAGAAAGAAGAGCGATGGGTCTGCCAATAATTCGGCACCAATACTGACACGTTTTCGTTGACCACCCGAGAGGTTGTCGACCATTTTGGTCCGATGTGGTGTCATGTCGACATCTTCGAGGACACGATCTACACGTTGGGCGATCTCCGTGTTAGCGGTATCCGTTGGTAGCCGTAATCGACCGGCATAATCGAGTGCGCGCTCAACAGGCAAAGTACGATGGATAATGTCATCTTGTGGGACATAGCCAAGGACAGCACGATACGCATCAAAATTGCGGTAGTAATCATCGCCATTGACATACACTTTGCCCTGCGTTGCCTGCGAATAACCGGATAGCGCTTTGAGGAGCGTGCTCTTGCCAGTTCCACTACCACCGACGATGGCGACAAATTCGCGTGGGGCAATAGAAAGCGACACGTCTTTGAGGATATGGCGTGTTTGCCCATTCCGTTTGACAATCAGCGACAGGCGTTGCCCATCGATACGCAAATCGCCCCGCTGGTCATACTCGTCCAGACTGTCCCCATCGTAGACCAGCTTGAACGCCCCAATCTGAATGACATTGCCGGGCTGTAGGGTGTGTTCAGTGATCCGTTCACTCCCCACAAATGTCCCGTTGGTCGAACCCAGATCGCGCAATACATGTTGTCCGTTTACTCGTTGAATCAC
>JBCDFA010000549.1:0-2903 GCA_039178835.1 Chloroflexota bacterium | reverse complement strand
GCACTCCGCGTTGACGGAAACACTACACCACTTGCAGAGTTCAACTTCTATGTTGATCCCCATGCTGCGTCGATTGTGCTGCACAGTGGGATGCCTATCACTTTGCTTCCATGGGACATTACCAAGGACATTCTGCTTACACAGAAGGCTATTGACCAACTTCTACAGATCCCATCTCCGGTGAGCACCTTTATTGCCGATGCAACACGCTTCTATATTGACTTTCATCTCGCCTATTTTGGTTTCGCCGGCTGCTCGATTAACGATCCGGCGGCTCTCGCGCTTGTATTCAGACCTGACCTTGCAACGACCACACCGCTATTCGTTGATATCGAGATCACTAGCGAAGTGACGATGGGAAAAACCGTTGGGGATTTTCGCAATGAGTCTGGTCGACCGCACAATATACAGTTGGTAACCGCCTTTGACTCAGAGTCCTTCGTCCAGATCTTCGTAAGGCGTATGGGGATGCTCGCCGATCGTATCCGTGTCGCATAAGTTAGAATGTGAAAAGCGTAGACATAATCTTCAATACCTATCAACTACAACTGTCAGTATACACAAGAAGCTCCTCTACTCTCACTAGATTCTACTTGACATCTCACACTAATAGTCATATCCTAAAAATAAACATTTGCATATACTAATACGTTTCATTTTGTCAATCAAAAACTTGGCCCAGCAGCACTATCACGGACAAACCAAGGCTGGTTAGAACGTGTTGAGCTATTGAGCATCATTATCATTATGCATGAAGAAGAGCAGAAACCTGATACAACTGTGACCAAATAGACAGCGATATGTGGAAGCGACTCAAGCCACATCTGGCGGTGAGGAGTATAGGCGATTACGCGTGTGTCAGCTTCGCCTAAGTTACTGGCCCGCTATAAACACTGCGGGTGTAAACAACACGATGAAGCGCGATTGGGGCTCAAGCATCGGAGGAATCGTCGACAGAACGCAACCCGCGTTCACGTAAATGGGTGTCTAACCACACAGTATCATCGTCAGACAGCGCAGGCAATGGGGGCTTTTGACGATAGTCTATCTCAAGATCGTAACGCGCCCGCCGATAGATATCGTGAATAACTCGGCCAAGATCCAATGGCACATCAGGATCAGGAGGCAATAACGGTACGGGCACAGGCACAATCGCCTCGCGCAGCGACAGTGGCCAAACATCGACAAAAGAGCGCCGTTGGGCACGGCTCAGGAAAACAAAATAGGGAGCGTCTGGAAGATTATGTGCTACCTGTGGTCGTTTCCCTCCTCGTAAGAGGTCGATTTCCAAAATATTGACCGTACTACGAAGAAGTTCCTGTCGTTTCTTATGATATGCGTCTGCACCATCAACACCAGGGCGCTTGTTGGCAGGTGAAAGAAGCTCAATAACAGTTACTAACACGTGATCGCGCATGGTACGAATTTCGATACGTGCATATTCAGTCGGGACTTCCATAACCGTAGGAAGCGTAAGCGGTGGTGGAGCAATAGCAACAGCCGCAGAACTGGACTCAGTTGAAGGACTCTTGTCAACAACCGCTACGTCTGGAACAACCATACGTACTGGTGCAACTTCGATACTCTCAAAGGTGACATATGGTGTAATCATTGCACGATATCGGGGTACAATCGCTGTTTGAATTTGGTCACGTATCGCATTGATAAGACTATTATGAACATCTGGCCATAGGCTTGTGTCTTCGAGATAGGGATCCATTCCCAGAAATGGTGAATCCATATATGCCTCCTCGGTGTTGTTGGTATGTATATGATACCATGCCGAAGGCCCAAAAGGAGGTTTGTTCACGATCATAATGCTTAGTTCGCGCACAGAGGTTTTGGATGATTGCCATTGATCAACTGACTGTCAAATATGTGGGGCGGAAACAACCAACGCTGCAAAATGTAAACCTGCACCTTAACGCAGGCGAGACTGTGCTGTTACTGGGGACCTCGGGATGTGGCAAAAGCACACTCGCACTCACCTTGAACGGACTTATCCCTCACGCGATTGGCGGACACATGGAGGGGACAGTCACAGTTGATAACCTCGATACGCAGCAAACAACAGTTGCAGAACTAGCACGCAAAGTCGGGATCGTGTTTCAAGACCCTGAAGCCCAATTCGTCGCCCTTAAGGTTGAAGACGAAATTGTCTTTGGTCTTGAGAATCTCCGTTTTCCGCCAGAACAAATGCGTGAGCGGGTTGACCAAGCACTAGCCCAGGTAGCTATGGACGGATACCAGCAGCACCGGGTTGAGCGACTCTCCGGTGGGCAGAAACAACGCATCACGCTGGCAGCACTGCTGGCGATGGAACCACACATCCTTGTGTTTGATGAGCCAACAGCCAACCTTGACCCGGTAGGCACACAAGATGTTTTTGCATTGATCGGTGAGCAAAAAGCACACCACCACACCATAATCCTGATTGAGCATAAGCTTGATGAACTGATGCATCTCATTGATCGGGTAGTTGTTTTGGGCGAACATGGAAGTATTCTGGCCGATGGAACACCCCGCACTGTGTTCGGTGATTATGCCGATACACTTAAAACACACGGCATCTGGATGCCACAGGTCTGCCTGCTTGCCCACATCCTGCATGCGCTAGGATTTGTGCTTGAGCCGTTTCCAGTGACCCTTGAAGAGGCTGAGATAGCTCTACGGACTATCGAAGTCAATTCCACCCTAGAGCAAGTGAACAACTCACAGGAGAGCATCACCACATCCTCGCCAGAAGCAACCACAGCCATCGACGTACACTCACTTTCATTCAGCTATGGGCAAAAGCGCATCCTCGACGATGTATCCCTGGCTATACCACAGGGCGATTTTCTCGCAATTGTTGGGGCAAATGGCGCAGGCAAAACAACCCTCGCCCAACATCTCGTCCATAT
>JBCDFA010000548.1:0-3002 GCA_039178835.1 Chloroflexota bacterium | reverse complement strand
GGCTTCCTACGAGATATTGGCAGTAATCCAGACGCGTGACAGGTTGAGTAGCGTGTTTCATAGGGCCTAGCATACCCGATACCTCAATAGGATGACAACTCAGCGCAGGAAGTGATGGCATTCTTGCGTAAGTCCTGAGTAGTCAGGCACAAGACCATGTTGTTTTATAGGAACCTAGATAGATATAACAGATAAAGGAGCATTGGAGGGTGCCATGTATCCACGTTCAGATAGACAACAACTGTATACCGATAATTACATGTGGCCAGATACAACCTGTTATCATATATCCAATGCACCACTCACATTGGTAATCAGACAGAGTTATGTTGAAGCCAATCCTACAATTCCATGGGGAGAACCAACACCATGGTGTGCTGAACTTGTACGGCGTGCATTCGCCGATCACGATGAAGCTTGGACTGTTGTCTATGATCTGGTTGAACCTATTATACGGCGTTGGGTTCGCTTTGTATCTGATTTAGATCAAGATGAGGTTATACAAGAAGCCTTTGTCGCATTCTACCGTTTTGCACCACGACGTGCCTCGCTTATTGACGACGATAAACTTGGTCGTATGTTAGCTTATCTAAAACGTTGTGTGTCAACCACCATCGTATCACTGCGCCGACGTGAACGCCGCCATACAGAGGTAATCCCTCTTGATGAATCAAACGATCATATGCTCTATGAAGAATTATTTACCAATATGGCAGTATCAGATGATTTGCCATTCCAGATAGCACAACTTCAACTGACACATCGAGAGTATATTATTTTGTATCATCGATTTCTCGAGGGAGTTCCACCTCGTCAGATCGCCACACGCTTTCCTGCCCACTTTGCAAATGTGCAGGCGGTCTACACTGTTGTGCAAAACCTGAAACAGCGTTTGCGTCAGACATCTGCAGTGCAACTGCTGTATCACGCAACTTTTGTAGATTAACCTTGCACTCATTATGGCTACGATGTCACCGCCTGTGTTACCCGTACAATATGCTCATGAGCACGACCATTGGAAACAATGACCGACATGTTGTTTGCCAATTTTTCACCCGCCGAAAAATCAAGTGGCTTTCCATCTTTGTCAGTCACTGTGCCACCTGCAGCGGTAATTACAGCCACACCCGCCGCATGATCCCACACCCTTTCGCGATAATCTGCTTTCGGGGAAATTCGTAAGTAGAGGTCGGCATCGCCTGAGGCAATCAGCGCATACTTGTCCTGACCATCGACTCGTAGAACCTCTCGATTGGTAATACCCGCCTGTTCGTAGATCTGCTGCATAACATCGTGTGCAGCGTGCTGCTGCTCAACACTCTCTACTACGTGAAAGCGCTCCTGTGGTGTTCGCATTGAGACATGAATACGCTCAGGCATCCCACCGGTCAAACCTACCCGGCGGGCCTCACCGTTGAGTGCATACACCAGCTTCCCCTCACCATATCCAGGACAACCAAGTACACCGGCAACAGGCAGATAGGCCTCAAGCAATCCGAGTGCAATCGTGTAGTGACGTCCTGCGAGAAAGCCCTTTGTGCCATCAATTGGATCGATAACCCAAATACGCTGCGCCGTTCGACCACGACCATGATCAAGCCAGCGCACAACATCCTCTGGGGTCACTACTTTCTGAAGCGTGTCACCAACCAGCTTTGCCACGTGCTGACGCTGTTCTTCTGGGAGAGCGTTCAGGAAATGCTCACCTTGCTCCTCGGCAATGACCGCATCATTGGGAAAATATTGTGTAAGAGCCTGGCATAAGATTGCCTGAGAACCATAATCGGCGATAGTAACCGGCTCACGCCCCGGCTTTTCTACACCATGAACCTGGGTTTCTTGGACACGTTGGCACAGTTGTGCAGCGCGACATACCGCTTCAAGCATTGGAGTAAAGTCAGTTGTCGAAAGCATGAAGATCTCCTCATTCGAGCGTTGTTCAACATACGTGCGTCAGTGTACCACGGCGCCTACAAACGTGGCAAGCAGATGAGGAATCTGTTATCGCTTGACAAGCCCTTACAGACCATGTATGATAGCGAAATTGATACAGAGTATCATTATTTAAACAAAGGATCTGGCTGATGAAACGGCTTCCTGTCACAGTTTTATCTGGTTTTTTAGGTGCGGGCAAAACTACCCTTTTACAGCATGTGCTCCATAATCGTGATGGCTTACGGGTTGCAGTAATTGTCAACGATATGAGCGAAATAAATATCGATGCACAACTGGTGCGCGACGGCAACGCCAAACTCAATCACGTGGAAGAGCAACTAGTTGAGATGACAAATGGGTGTATCTGCTGCACCCTCCGCGAGGATCTTCTGATCGAAATCGCAAAGCTGGCCCGTGAAGAACGCTTTGACTACCTGCTCATCGAGTCGAGTGGTATCTCTGAGCCTTTGCCAGTAGCAGAGACATTTACTTTTGAGGATGAACAGGGCCAGAGCCTTGCTGAGATAGCTCGTCTGGATACGATGGTCACCGTCGTAGACGCCTTCAATTTCTTACAAGACTTTCAATCAATGGATGATCTGCGTGATCGCCAGCTTGCCTTAGGCGATGAGGATGAGCGCTCTGTTGTCGATTTATTGGTCGATCAGATTGAGTTTGCCAATGTAATTATACTCAACAAAATTGATCTTATCCCTCAGATCGATCTGAAACGTTTGGAGGGATTGATACCTCAACTCAATCCCCATGCATACATCTTCACAACTTCGCACGGCCAGCTACCGCCACAGCGTATTCTCAACACAGGTTTGTTCGATCTCACAGAAGCCGGGGACCATCCCGACTGGTTGGTAGAAGAACGCGGCACACATACGCCAGAAACTGAAGAATACGGTATCAGTAGCTTTGTGTATCGCGCACGACGGCCATTCCATCCTCAACGGCTCTGGGATTGTATCAACGATGACTGGCCCGATGTCTTACGTTCCAAAGGGATTCTCTGGCTTGCCACAAACATGGATACGTGTAGTCTCTGGTCACAAGCCGGT
>JBCDFA010000547.1:0-3020 GCA_039178835.1 Chloroflexota bacterium | reverse complement strand
TGCACCAGTCAGATAGAGTCCCCGTACGGGCGTGCGGTACGAGGCAAGCTCTGGTAATGGCCGGAAGAAAAACATCTGGTCAAGCGACATTTCTACATGCATGACATTGCCGTTTACCAGGGCCAGCCGTTGTTCGAGATCCAACGGGGTTTGAATGAAACGGTCGATGATGGCACCACGCATGTTGGGGGCGTAGCGGTACAGCACTTCGAGGATGTTGTCGGCAACCTCCTCGCGGATATCACTCCACTGTGTGCCATTAGCCAGTGTGTACGGGAAGTACTGCGCCCATAGAAAGACCGTGTGCTTACCGGGGGGGGCCACGACCGGATCGATGGCGGAGAAGGTCATTGCAATCACTGCCGGATCACGTGAGGGTATGCCACGGGTGTAGTCGGTAAACGCGTCACGTACATAATTCATCGTTGGGCAGAGTAGTTGCAAGCCATGATGACTCTCGTGTGGCTGACCTCCTGAAGGCGCAGCGATATAGTCGGGGAGGGCCGAGGCCGCACATCGAACCGTCATGCCAAAACCATTGCCGATGCGAATCTGTTGAATGCGCCTCACCATTTCACCTGGGAGATTCTCTTCGCCAACCATCTTGAGCAGTGTGGTAACGACATGAGCATTTGAGATAACCGTTCGTGCATGGATTTTTTCACCGTCTTCCAACTCGACCCCGACCGCTCGGTTGCCACGGATCAGGATGCGCTTGACAGGTGCGTTGAGTCGCACGGTGCCACCGCTTGCCTCGAGTGAACGTGCCATGGCCTGAGTGAGCATGCCACTGCCACCTTTGGGATGCATCGCACCGCTGGTATGCATCATGGTGTGCCACCCAAAGAAATCACCGGCCCCCAGCTCATCTGGCGGTGGCCCCGATTGTGCCGCAAGCCAGGTCATGGCTGCACGCATGGCTTCACTTTCAAAGGTCTCAGTAATCAATTGACCATACGAGCTAAACAGGCGGCGTACCGTTTCAACTGTATTTTTAAGTTGCCCGCTCAGGAGTTGCCCTTTTGCGACACCGCCAAACAAGCCAGTCATACTGGGGGGATTTAAGAAAGCGTCGAATACCCCTTCGTTAATCGGGCGCCAGAAGTCTACGAAGCTACGATAGGCCTCTGCATCACGTGGCGAGATACGAGCGATAGACTCATAGGTTTTAGTAAAGTCGCGATAAAAGCTGATCGATCCTGAGCCATCGGGTAGGGGGTAGAAGGCAAACGGGTCCATGTCGATGTATTCAAGACCGTATTTTTTTAACTCCAGGTCACGAATGACTGGCGTCAGATGGATCATGATATGCGCTGATGACCCAACATCGATCTTGTAGCCTGGGATGACTTCTTCAGTGCAGACTGCGCCACCAACAATGGGCCGCCGCTCTAGCACCAGCACTTGTAGACCGGCGCGTGCCAGATACCCGGCGCATGTCAGGCCGTTATGACCACCACCAACAACAATGGCGTCGTAGTTCGTGGGACTCATAGATCTCCAAACCTTGCTAGCTGTACGGTTGACAGATATTCACGATGTGAATTCAAGTGTGTTACCGTGCATTGTACCCGATCTTCCAACGGCGGAACACGATACCGCCAATGATGAGTCCAACACTCAAACAAAGCAGCCACCCTTTGCCATGCTGTTCATTGGGTTCACCTGTTCGTGGGAGGGTGTTGGGTGTCACGTCAGCTGTGTTCTGTGGTTGCGATTGCGCTGGCGTAAACTCCTGCATTGCTTCATCATTTGGCTCATCTTCTTCCAAGATTGATTCGTCATCTCTTACATTCAGTGACGATGGCCAATCGACATTCTGTTCTCCTTCCACAGGAGTATTTTGTGAGGGATTTGTTGTTCGTTCACGCCGTGGTGGCTGCTCTTGTTCGTTCTCTGTTTCGTCACCTGAGTCACATGTGTTGGGTGCAAACTGTTGTTGGGCAAGCCCTCGTTCGCCGTATAATTCTTCGCCAAGTGTTTCGAGCACGTTCCCCCAGAAGCCATGTTGAGTAAATGTGGCACACGAGGGGTAACCAACCTCCAGTTGGAGTGTCGCTGGCTGGTTTGTTTGAGCAGCACGTTTGATCGTTGCGGTAGTTGCATCGTGGTAGTTGACGGTATTTTTTTCCTCTATAACCTGATCATCGCCCTGTAGACGATAGGTTGCAACACCGACTCTGTACTCACAAAAGAGACTTGTATTTGTTACTTCAAATAAACCCTTGCTGGTGACCTGTCCTGAGAGATCCTGCTCTGGGTTACAGACTGGTGGTGTGCTGGTTGGGGTTGGTGTATCCGTCGGTGTAGTTGTTGGGAGTATTGTAGCTACTTTTGCCCAGGTCAGATGTCTTCTCACTCCATCTCAGTACGGTGCTGCATGTGGTTTACCTTGTATCACATATCTCCAATACATGAAAAAATGAACAAAGGTACAGCTCAAACTTTAGAGGCTTTGCGTGCTTGTTATGACTCCAGTCTTTCAGCCTCGCTGCACCGAGGTTTTTGGCCTCTCAATTCCTCAGAAAACTCTATGGACCGCCCAACCTCGTTACCCGACGTCAAATTTGACTTCTCGCTTTCAAAAGTGTCATTAAAAAGCAACAGTGACCTCCAATGACTACAAACCACATCAGTCCTGCGCTGGAGCCAAAACACTTTTCCTTCTGGTGCGTCGCGTTTTTTTTCTTTCCCTAGGGTAATTAAATACAACAGCCTTTATTTTCGTCAATTAGACCAGATGTGTACAGTTACTTGGTGGTCACGCCGCACACTACTAATGCTATGGAGCAATGCAATCACCCTGTGATGAGAAACCGCAGACGGGGAGGGCTCTGACCGGGCACGACAGCAACCGACGAGCATCTCAATACCCCCCGGCGACATGGCAGTGGGACGGCGCGCTAACCGTGACCGCGTGTTGCGACAGGGGCGCGGCCGCGCGGAGCAGGCGCAATGAACCGGCACCCCATCGGCGTGGCCGGCTACGACCGTAGCAACGAGTCCATCAACGCCACCCC
>JBCDFA010000546.1:0-3028 GCA_039178835.1 Chloroflexota bacterium | reverse complement strand
GCGTTGTACGAGCAATTGTCGGTATGTTTGTTTATTGAGTCTAATGTAGTGGACTCACTCCGAGTCCACAATTGAGTCCACTACATGACAGATCGTCTCTCTATAATCCGTATATATCATATGTCGAAGAAAGAGGGTTGCATATGAATCGACATACGAAGCGCACGTTGGCTACTATTCTTCTAGCTGTTTTGCTAGGTATATCTGGAGTTGTTAGTTCAACTGCTGGAGCTGTTTTAATTCCTCCAGAACTAGATGAGCCACCAGCACAAATCGTTAAGAATCCATAAGGCAGGTATGTATGACTGATGTCCCTTTTCCCGTCCAGTACTCTCAACCGATGCGTCATACCGGACTGCGTACCCTGGCCATGCTAGCGTCGTCCAATCCGCAAGTCGCATCACTGCTGTTCAGCGACAACCCTGAACAGGCTGCATCGGTCCACCCCCACTATACCTGTCATCTTGATGATAGTGAACGTGTGGCATTGTTGGACATTTGTTCACAGGTCCGTACTGTGGACGAGTTCGTCGCCCGTATTGCAGAGATGGTTGATGGTACACAACAGGCTGGTTCATCATGACATTTCATCCACAATCTCAGGACGATCCCTCGGATGAGGGATCACAACAGCAGGATACCCCTATGAATGGTGTAATTAAGGGCTCAGAGGCCGGTTGGTTGTCTCGTTTAACGATGGCCGATGAGCAGTCGTTCTTCTCTGAATTGAATTTGTGTATTCAAGAGCTTCTCCCGCAGGCTCGCGTCGATATCCTTGTGCAAAGCGGGAGAGAATTGCAACTGTACTGGACCAGCGTCGGAGCCGAGGTTGATCCGCCCCAGTTGCAGTCTCTTGATGACGTCTCGGTGTGGCTCGAGACCGATGGCTACTATGATGTTCTTATTCAACCATTGATGGCGCTGAATGAGATCCATGGCTGGCTGATTGTCGCGCACAACGAGCAAGCGTATCGCCCTCACTACGACATACATCCCACACTTGATATGCTCTCCAATGCCCTGGCGTGGCACCTTGCCTATGCAGAGCGAGATCGTTCTGCAAAGCAGTATGAGTCACAGATCCGTCGTCATGAGCAAAATGTTCAGGATGCACAGACAGTGGTAGAGGCTGGTCGTGATATTGGCAAATACCTCTCTGCCATTGTAGGGTGCGCACAGATATTACAGGCAGATATGCCAAATATCGATGATTCAGAGCTGGATGCCCTGGTTGATGCCGGGACGGATGCGCTCTTTGTGTTGCGTCGCATACGGGCTTATGAGCGGGATCGTCTTGCTGATTTCTCGGCTGATGAGACTGCTATTCGTCTCGATCATTTGTTGATGGAATCAATCCGTATTGTGAAACCGCTCTGTCGTGTTCGTACAGATGTGTTGATTAATGCTGATATTCCTGTCTCTGTTGCTGAGATTGTGGGACATCGTAACGCAATTCGGTCAGTACTCGTGAGTGTCTTTCTTACGATCCTCGAGTACATACCGTTTGGTGGAGAGATGACTATCCATGTTGTCGATCTGCCTGAGCGTGCGGTTATTGAGCTTATAGGAGAGGGTACAAGTCAGTCATCTCTACTGTCATTGGAAGACCAACGTTTTATTTCTGGTTACTATCAGGATATGTTACGCCCCTACGGTGGCACCATCAAAATATCAACACCTGACAATGGCCTGTCGTTCCGTATCGGTTTACCCGTTGCGGTACTTGAGGAACAGGCAGTGGGTGCTTGATATATGTTGGCATCGTAGTACGAAGGTTCCTTAACGAAAATTTTGTTGAGCAGGTGTGTGTACACCTGCATTTGCTCGTTGTACTTAAAGAGATGTTCAGATAAAGAGTATCTCTTGTTTGTGTGTTTATAGAGCAGGAACTGGGAAATAAGAGATTTTCCCAGTTCCTGCGGTTACTTTCTGTTTACTGATCACGCTTTGTTGCTCTACTCTTGGACTTTTTCGATGCGTTCGAGCAACGCAACTGTTGCATCCGTTGTTTGCCATTGTTGTACTTCGAGACTGATAGTCGCCGGCAGATCATTTTGCTGTTCGCCATACCATCCAAACTGTGCGTGATTCCCTCCCTCGATAAAAACCCACTCTGTATGAGATGGTAGTAATATTTCAGATGCCTCGATTTCATCAGGTGTTACCAAACCATCGCGTGTGCCAAAGATTGCTGTAACCTCCAGATTGGTCTGGGAAAGATTATTATCCCCAGTCGGGTAGGCTCCCCATAACACTAGACCGTCAATAACATTGAGATTCTCCTGAGCGAACAATCCTGCCTGTGATCCCCCAAGTGAATGTCCTCCAATGACCCAATGCTCAATGTCGGGAAATGCTTCGATAACACGTGTAGCCTCATCCGCGTCAAGGAGTGCCAGATTAAGAGGCATAGGGACAATGACGACAAGAAAGCCTTGTGCGGCGATAACCTGTGCGGCTGGTGAATAGGATTGGGCATCTACACGGGCACCGGGGTAAAAAATGAGACCGGTTCTGGGTGTATGCATAGTGGGTTCAAACACAAACCACTCATCCATCGTGACTTCAATAAAGTCGTTTGAGGTCATAGTGTCTTGTGTTTCTGGTAGAGGCCCGAGTGGCACAGCTAACCAACTTACATACCCCGTTGTCACAAACAATATCAAAATACAGAATAGAAAAAAGACTTTACGCATCATATTACAATTTAACCTATATACTAACTGTACGAGTGCACTTTTTTCGTACATATTAAGAACAACACTATTGTGTATCGTCTGGAAAAATATATTGCCCCTTTGTTACTACGATAAAACCCTCTCAACTAGATGTAAAAAAGATTGGTGGAATGCAAAGAGTTTTGCTGTGACAAAGCAAAACCCGCCCCTGAAACAGGAACGGGTAGAGCTAAATACTGTGATTGGTGTTGGCTATTCAAGTGTTGACACGTCGCCGGGGTCCTGGCCCAGCGCTTGCGCCTTAAGCACTCGCCGCATAATTTTGCCTGAGCGTGTCTTGGGCAATGTCG
>JBCDFA010000545.1:0-3029 GCA_039178835.1 Chloroflexota bacterium | reverse complement strand
CGAAGGCACGGGACCACTGTTCTTGTTCGCGATACCATTCGGCGATACGCAGGGCCGTTGCGTGGTAGTGTGGGGCATCGGTCGTGCGGTAGCGCTCCAGCAGAAATTCACGAAAGAGTGGATGATACCGCAGCACACCTGCGTCGACTTCAGAGATAAACAGATGTTGTGAACGCAGGGCACTGAGCATCTGTCCCGAATCATTTCGTTGTAGCACCATATCGCACTGGGTGGGATGCAGATCTTCGAGCAGGGCTGAGTCCAGCAGGAAGGACTGTACATCTGGTGATTGGCGATCAAAGGCCTGTTCCACAAAGAATTGATAGATGGGATGACCGACAGTGATGTCCTGGCGGGTGGCCTGCATGGGAACCGGGGTTGGGGTACTGGCATAGCTCAGCAGAATACCGGTGATCCAGCCGTCCATTCGCTCACTGAGGGCGGTGGCAACCTCTGATGAAATTTTTGCCTGATACTCCTCGCCCAGAATTGCGGCGACTTCACTGCCATCGACACGCAGAATGTCTTCGTCAAAGCCAACGAGTTGGCGCCGCCCGGCCAGGAGCATCAGGTTGTGGATGCCTGGGTGCACGCGTGACGCCAGAATGATATGGCAGTTGGGGCATTCAGAGAGCAGATTGGCAACGAGGTCTCGTACTTCCTCGATATGATCAACTAGGTGCCAGTCGTCCAGGACAAGAATAAAATCTTCCTGAATCGAGTCGATAGCGCGGAGCAGCACGCCGGTGGTGTTCGGCCACGAGGGCTGATTGTTCCCCTCGATCAGGGCAAGTAGTTGCGCCATTTCTTCCGGGAATTGTTGGGCGGTCGCAATCGTTAGGTAGGAGAGAAAAGTCCAGGGGTCTTCATCAAAGGTACTCAATGTATACCAGCAGACCGGATACGGTGCCGACGAATGGACAAAGTCGGTCAGCGCCGAGGTCTTCCCATAGCCAGCCGACGCCACGAGTGTAATGAGCCGCCGTGTCTTGATGGTGCTCAGAAACTCGTTGATACGTGGTCGTGATACGAGGTACGGCGCCCGTTTAGGCGGGCGAATCTTGTGACTAAAATGCACCTGCATCTCAACTCTCCCAATTTCATAATACCTCTGGAGCGTGTGGGGCTCCACCCATCTCGTCAGTCATAGGTGTGGAGGCATGGTCTGTTTGATAAACATTATGTCATATTCTATATATGGCTAGTTTACACTTCTTTTGGTATCCATGGCAAGTATCAATATTGTTAAAGCATTGGGAAGGGGATAAAAAAGCTTAAGGGTTAGGGGTTAAGGGTTAGATTGTTCGAGATTGTCACAAGGAATTACTTCACATAGATCAGAGTAGCAGCGGTTGGCAGCCGTTGGAGTGCAGGGCTGCATAGATTCAGAGTAGCAGCGGTTTGTAACCGCCGAAGTGCAGGGCCGCACAGACAGGAGTAGCAGCGGTTTGTAACCTCCGCGGGACAGTGTCAGTGGAGAAGCCATTGAGCGATGGAGCACAGCGTAAGTTGCCTGAGCCGGTCGAAGGCAACGGGACGGAGTGTGGTGTGATGGAGCGGAGAGCAAAAAGTGAATGGGACTGCACAGACAGGAGTAGCGGCGGTTTGCAACCGCCGAGGGACAGACAGTGTCAGTGGAGAAGCCATTGAGCGATGGAGCACAGCGTAAGTTGCCTGAGCTTGTCGAAGGCAACCCTTTGTCCGCTCCCCCCCGCTGTCCTTCTGTGTCACCGGGTGGATAGGGTTGTTTTACGAGGGTGGTGGTTAGAATGAGTGGGGTGCATGCCTCGGGGCAAGCAAATATGATTATAATGAAGCACAATGCGATTTCAATCTGACTGATGTACAGGGCAACTGCTCACAACACCAATGTCTTCACCCTCAACCACTTTATGCTGACCGATTCATCTGCTCTTGACTCTCAGAACAAGTGTGGCGGTTGCAAACCGCCGCTACAATGGGGCGAATCAGCTACTCCATCACATCGTCTCCATTCGGTTGCCTGAGCCGGTCGAAGGCAACCTGCGCTCTGTTCCAGCGCTCACTCGCTCTGTCCCTCCGTTACCTGAGCTTGTCGAAGGCAACCTGCTCTCCGCTCCGTTGCTGCACTCTTTCCCTGTGTCTCTGTGTTAGCTACGGCGGTTCCAAATCGCCGCTACGTCTGAGAGAATCAACACCTTAACCTTTTTAAACTTTACCCCTTCTCAGTCCGACCAGTGTACGGAACAACTTTCTACAACACGAATGCCCCTACCCCTACCCCCTCTATCCCAAATATGCCAGTTTTTGACGTTTATAGATGTAAGAACCTATACTACAACATAGCAATACATACCAAAGATGATCGGTGAGATGATATAAGGAGCCAGCCATGCTACAGGAACCTATGAACGACATGATCGTCATTCTGCCCGGATTGCTTGGTAGCGTTCTGCAAAAGCACGGAAAAGTTGTATGGGGCATTGCACCTTCGATGATCCCGCGTATAGTCCAAAGAAAACGACTAAACGAAGATCTCATCCTCAGTGGTGATGATCCTGATGTCGATGATCTGGGCGATGGCGTAAAAGCGGTTGAATTGCTGAATACTTTCCATTTTGTCCCAAATCTGTGGAAAAATCAAGGCTACGGGACCCTCCAGCGCTTTATCACCGAGACATTCGATGTTGTTCCGGGTAGCGTAGAAACACCCAACCCCCAGGCAAATCTGTTCACCATGCCCTACGATTGGCGACGCGACAACCGGGTGGCCGCACGCTGGCTTAAGCAGTTTATCGACCAACAACTCCCGTGCTGGCGTGACTACAGTGGCAAAGCAGATGCCAAAGTCATTTTGATTGGACACAGCATGGGCGGTCTCGTCGCACGCCACTACCTCGAGATGCTCAGCGGCTGGGAGTATTGCCGTGCACTCTTCACGCTTGGCACGCCCCATCGTGGTGCGATCATGGCGCTCAACTATCTCAGCAATGGTCATCGTATTGCCAGGGCTGATGTTAGTGAAGCGGCGCGGTCCTTTACCTCGACCT
>JBCDFA010000544.1:0-3035 GCA_039178835.1 Chloroflexota bacterium | reverse complement strand
TGGGTGTCATACTTCTACACTTAGGCAACCAACAAAAACAGGAGCACATAAAAATGTACTCCTGCTACAGTGGCTCCCCGACTAGGACTCGAACCTAGAACCTACTGATTAACAGTCAGCCGCTCTACCATTGAGCTATCGGGGATTATGTACTTGCGAAAAAGATTATACACACCTCTTCGTATACTGTCAAATATATCTCATTATTATCATAAATAAAAGAGGATGTGTGATAATCACACATCCTCTTTCCCCTACAGTTGATTAGATTTGACTCTTGCGGCGGCTCGATGCAATCATCGCAGCAGCAATACCCATAATAATGAGTGCAGCAAATCCGAGCAGAAGAGTGCTTAGTCCAGAGTTTCCGCCGGTTTCGGGAAGGGCGGCTGGTGTGTCTTCGGTCGTTGTGTCGTCAGTTGTTTCTTCTTCAGTTGCTTCAGGTGCAGCTTCTTCTTCGGCAGCTTCTTCAGTAGCCTCTGGTGCAGCTTCTTCTTCGGCAGCTTCTTCAGTAGCCTCTGGTGTGGCTTCTTCTTCGGTTGCTTCCTCGGTTGCTTCCTCAGTCGCTTCCTCTTCGGCGGTCGGCGTTTCGTCTTCCTGGAACGATGGTGCGAATCCTGTACTTGCACTGGCTCCAGGCACCACCATCAACACTAGGATCATGATGCCGGCGATCAACGTTCCAAGAAATGCGGTCTTTTTCATGAACTCCTCCATGATACAAAAGATTTCCTTTAGGCTTCTTGGCCTAGCCGAATTATCAGCAAGATATGTGCCAGGATGAGTATCAAATACTGTTTTAGCTCACGAATTTCTCATTTTGTGTCTTTTTTCTCTCCTTCGTATTATTTTTTGTCCAATGAACAGCTTTGATTTGTCGGTTAGTATGTCAAACTGTAGGAATGTCATCGGTGTTTGTATTATTGTTTAAGACAAGAATCAGCTATAATGTTCGGGTAAGAGTATGTGTTCTTACGGTCATGTGCCCATAACGTTATTCCAGTATAGCTATGTTAGCGGGAGTTGTTCATGAACCAAGACGATCTTGTCCAGCGCGTTACCACACTACGTCAGCAGTTGCGCGACCATAATTATCGTTACTATGTACTTGATGATCCGGCGGTAAGTGATGCTGAATACGATACACTTATGCGTGAATTGCGCTCGATTGAGGCGGATCATCCTGAACTGGTGACGCCCGATTCACCGACTCAGCGTGTTGGTGCTGCTCCGTCAGATAAGTTTGCGAAAGTGCAACATCCCGTTCCAATGTATTCACTGGGGAATGCTTTCGATGAGAATGATCTGCGTGCCTGGCGTGATCGTGTGCTGCGTCTGCTTGGTGCCGATGCAAAGCTGGCTTTTGTTGCCGAACCCAAGATCGATGGATTGGCGATTGCGTTGACCTACGAGAATGGCCAGTTTGTACGTGGGGCGACGCGTGGTGACGGTGAGGTTGGCGAAGATGTGACATCTAATTTACGCACCATTGCCAGCATCCCGCTGATTCTACGCGACCCTGGAGCGTTCATGGAAGAGCATGCAGACGATACAATCAACAGCATTCCGCGCACACAAATTTCGACCATACCATCGCGGATCGAGGTTCGTGGTGAAGTGTATATGCGAACTGCCGATTTTGCTTCGCTCAACCATCGATTGGCGGCTGCCGGAGAACGTGTGGCAGCCAACCCGCGTAATGCTGCTGCTGGCTCGTTGCGACAAAAAGACCCACGGGTGACATCAACACGGCCATTGCGCTTCTTCGCCTACGCGGTTGGTCCGTTCGAGGGTGTGCCACTCCAATCGCAATGGGAGGCGTTGGGACTAGTACGTGCACTTGGTTTTCCTATCAACGCAGATGCGCGGCGGTTTGAGGATTTTGAGCAGGCCATTCAATACTGCCGTGATTGGATGTCTCGCCGCAACACTTTGCCCTATGAGGCCGATGGGATTGTGATTAAGGTTGATCGTTTTGCCCAACAGGAAGAGCTTGGGGTGGTGGGGCGTGATCCGCGCTGGGCGATTGCCTTCAAGTTTCCGGCGCAGGAAGTTACCAGCAAACTTGTTGATATTGTCGTGAACGTTGGACGAACTGGTGTGGTGACGCCCAACGCCGTGATTGAGCCGATCAACATTGGTGGCGTGGTGGTGCGTAACGCAAGCCTGCACAATGCTGACTACATCTCTGAGCGCGACATTCGTATTGGTGATCAGGTCACAGTGAAGCGCGCTGGTGATGTCATTCCCTACATTATCGGGCCCATTGTGGCGCAACGTGATGGGACCGAACAGCCGTGGAAAATGCCTAACCGCTGCCCTGCGTGTAGCACGCCATTAGACCGAGTCGAGGGCGAAGTCGCGTATCGTTGTCCGAATTTTGCCATCTGTCCCGCGCAGTTGGTGCGTCGCATCGAGCACTTTGTCTCTCGTGGTGCAATGGATATTGTGGGCATTGGTGAGAAACAGGTACAGCTTTTTGTGGACCGCCAGCTTGTGAAAGATGTGTCGGACCTGTACCGGTTGAGGGATACAGATTTTGAGGGAATAGAGGGTTTTGGAAAAAGACGCATCCAGAATTTGTTAGAAGCTATCGAAAATTCAAAGTCACGGCCCTTGTCACGTCTTATCACAGGGCTCGGGGTTCGCTTTGTTGGGACGGTCGCTGCACAGGCGTTGGCAGAGCGCTTTGGTTCGCTTGATGCGCTGGCTGCGGCAACCGAGGAGCAGATTACGGCAATTGACGGGATTGGCCCGGCAGCAGCGGGCACTGTGGTACAGTTCTTCAGCTTAGCGTACAACCGTGCTTTGATTCAAAAACTCAAAGATGTAGGGGTGCAGACTGTCGCGCAGACCAGTGCAGCCACCAAAGCCAGTAGTGCACTCGATGGAAAAACGTTTGTTATCACCGGGTCTTTGTCGTCGATGTCACGTGACCAGGCAGGCGATTTGATTGCCGCGCATGGTGGCAAAGTGACAGGAAGTGTGACCAAGAAGACAAGTTATCTGCTCACAGGTACAGACCCAGGTGGCAC
>JBCDFA010000543.1:0-3049 GCA_039178835.1 Chloroflexota bacterium | reverse complement strand
TGACAATGATGCACGCACTTTGTTAGAATTATTATAAATTATGGAAAGCATATAAGACATTATTTATGGAGCAAACAGAACAAGCATTAGATTGGCTACTGGAACGCCTCACCCTATGTGACCGACGGATCACACCACAACGTGTGGCCGTGTGCGCCGCTATCCTCGCACACAATGGACATCCAACACCGATGGAGATTCGCGATCTGGTATGGCAGTCAAACCGATCTATCAGTCAGGCAACGATTTACAATACTATTGCCATGTTGGAAGAATTCAAACTGATTCGGAAACTCGATATTGCTGGCAGTGAACACACTCACTACGATCTGAATGTTGCACCTCACATCAACATTGTTTGTAAACAATGTGGACGTATTAATGATGTTCACACTGATATGATTGAAGCCCTCTTTGGGTTTGTCGCTGCACGATCAAACTATGAAATTGATACAGGCGCTGGATTGATTGTGTATGGTATTTGTACAGAGTGTCAACACACCAAAAACTCGAACACAACCGATCATCAAACATAAATCATACTAAAGTAGACCGTCCAAACACATTACAAAACATCCAATTTAGAATAATTCTTTGTTACTGAAAAAACTATTTTGAAATTGCGTCGTGGAGGTATAACGATGTCTTTCTCTAAAATGAACGAACCAACCGCGACGGTTGACACCAAAAACTACATGGTGGCCGAACAAAACGATCAGTCTGCACTTACCAACAAAATGCGAGCGTATTTGGAAGCTATTTATCATCTCTCTAATAAACATACCCCCATTATCAGCGCACGCTTGGCCGACTGGATGCAGGTTACTCCACCAACTGTCACAAACATTATCAACCGCATGTTGCAAGCTGGTTATATTGATCGTGGTAATCGTGGCGAGATTACGCTTACACCAACCGGGTTTGCTCTTGCCGAGACCATCGTCCGACGCCATCACCTGTTGGAATGCCTACTCGCCGATGTCATTGGCGTCCCCTGGCACTTGGTCCACCAGGAAGCCTTGCGCCTTGAGCATGCCCTGTCTCCTGAGCTTGAAGAGCGTGTCGAAGTGTTGGTTGGAGATCGTGCGGCCTGTCCCCATGGCAACCCCATTCCTGGTAGCACCGCAATCCAAACAGAAAGCCAGAGTCTGGATCAGGTCGCAGTTGGGCAATCATTTACTGTTAGCCGTATCAACGAGGAAGCAGAAAACGACATTGAGTTACTCCTTTTCCTGCAACAGAATCGCTTAACTCCAGGAGCAGAATTTACCGTTGTCAACAGCTTGCCGACTCATGGTATTACCCTCAAACAGAGCGGTCATATGATTACACTTCCACCTCACATTGCGGCTATTCTGTGGGGATAGGTGTTAAAACAAAGGAATGGTACTACATAAGCTACCATTCCTGATCAACAGTCAAGCACACATATGGTTAGAATTGTTCACGCATCTGTTCAACAGCATTGCGGACCATATCAACCGTTGCCCCATCCTCAATAGTGCTCAGATCACCGACATTATCACCTTGATAGGCGGCACGAATAACTCGCCGCATAATCTTGCCACTGCGCGTTTTGGGCAACGCGTTCACAAAACGGACTGCATGAGGGGTCGCAATTGCACCAATACGCTCCCGCACCATCTGACGAATTTCGCCAGCTATCATATCTGCTTCAGCAGGGTCAATACGATCCTGTAGTACTGCGACCACTAGGCCAGCTTCACCTTTCAGCTCATCGCGGATACCAATCACACTGACTTCAGCAATAGCCTGATGCCCAGAAATCACCTCTTCTAACTCACGCGTCCCGATGCGGTGCCCGGCAATATTAAGCACTTCATCCGCACGCCCAAGCAGCCAGAAATACCCATCTTCATCTTCAATCGCATAATCACCTGTAAGATAAAGAGACTTATTCTTAAAGTAACGCCAGTAGTCATTCAGATAGCGTTGTTCATCATTCCAGAGGGTCAGCAGCATACCAGGAGGAAGTGGGCCATGCTCCACCAGAAAACCTTTCTTCCCCTTCGGTACCGGGGTACCATCCTCATCCACAACCTCGAGACGATGCCCCACAGCAGGCACAGTTGGCGAGCCTGGTTTAAGTGGCAGTTGTTGAAGCCCAACCGAATTAGCCAGCATCGACCAACCGCTCTCGGTCTGCCAGTAATGATCAATGATCGGCACACCCAGAGCATCGCTGGCCCACTGATAGCTTGGTTCATCGAGCGGTTCACCTGCGGTAAAGAAGAGACGCAACGAGGAGATATCGCTTTGCTTCATCCAGTGATCAGGGAATTTTCGCAAGCCGCGCAGGGCGGTCGGTGCGCTAAACACACAGGTCACCCCATACTTCTCGATCACACGCCACCAGACACCCGGATCGGGATGGTCTGGGCGGCCCTCATACATAATGGTTGGTACACCCTTGAGCAAGGGACCATACACAATGTAACTATGTCCTACCACCCAACCAATATCCGAGGTTGACCAGAACACATCGCCATCACCAACATCATAGATCTGCGACATCGAAGCATACAACGCGACCATGTATCCACCAGTGTCTCGCACCACACCCTTCGGCTTGCCGGTCGTTCCTGAGGTGTAAAGAATATACGACGGATCAGTACTCTCCATCGGAACCGGATCAATGAGTGGAGATCCCTGTTTCGTGACCTGTTCTTGCCAATCGAGGTCGCGACCATCCTGCATCTCAAACGGCACGATACCTCGGTTGAGTACCAGCACATGTTTGACACTTCCAACCGTTGCTTTGGACAGCGCACCATCAAGCATCTCTTTGAGGTTGACTGGGCTACCTTTGCGAAGACCGGCATCTGCAGCAAGTACCGCAACTGGTTGGGCATCATCAATGCGATTGGCCAGCGCATCAACACTAAAGCCACCAAACACCACCGAATGAATAGCCCCAATGCGGGCACAGGCCAGCATACCAATCACTGCTTCAGGGACCATTGGCATGTAGATCAAAATACGATCACCCTTATTGACCCCCATGTCACGTAACACACCAGCGAGCCGA
>JBCDFA010000542.1:0-3054 GCA_039178835.1 Chloroflexota bacterium | reverse complement strand
TGGTGGCGAGAACATCACGTGGGGGCCGATTTCCTGGATGTTTTCCTGCACGGTGTTGGCTGACTCTGGGAAGTTGATCGTAAAACCGGCCTGCAACCCCGCCGCAACGGTGACCATCTGCTCACCGATCCAGGCAAGTGGCAGAAACGAGACAAACTCATCGCGGGTGTCGATAGGGTCAACAGCCAGTAAGCCATGCCCCTGACTGATCAGGTTGGTGTGGGTGAGCATCGCCAGTTTGGGCTGGGCGGTGGTTCCTGAGGTAGTGGCGAGTAGGGCGATATCGTCACCGCTTCCTGCGGCAATTTCAGCCTCAAACATGGTGGGATACTGTTGGACGTATTCCTGACCGAGCGCTTCGATGCTGGGGAAGTCGGCCAGGAAGGGATAATCATAATTGCGCAGGCCTTTCGGATAGTAGTAGATGACCTTCAGCACATCGCGCAGATCGTCCCAGATTTCAAGTACTTTGTCGACTTGTTCCTGATCTTCGGCAATGATGACGCGTACATCGCTGGCCTGTATGATATAGCGAACCTCCTCGGCAACCGAGTCTTGATACACGCCAACTGCTGCGCCACCAAGGGATTGTATGGCTAGTTCTGCATACAACCACTCCGGTCGATTGTCGCCAATGATGGCGATCTTATCACCACGCTGCACGCCGAGCGCCCGCAAGCCAAGGGCGAAATGACACACATGGTCGGCAAACTGACGCCAGGTTACGGTCTGCCAGATACCGAATTCTTTTTCGCGCAACGCAGTGCGATCTCCGAGTTGTTCTGCTTTGTGTAGGAGTAGCTTGGGGAGCGTATCATCTTTCATGGACCTTCACCGTTGATGCTATTTATTGATGGACCTGTCGCAATATCTGTTGTATATGGCAAAACTTCGCGCCATTACGTCTCAAAGGGTCCTTTAGAAGGCCCTTGAAGGACGGGTATGGTTTGCTTGAACAAACCCTGTTTATGCCCGGTGCCTGAGCACTAGGTAGTTTGGTCTATCTTAAAAAGTAAGGGTGTATGTATTATTGAATCAATACGTTTATGCTGCGTTCGTGGCAGGCTCTTCGTGTCCACGACCAAGATACGCATCGATCACTGCTGGATCAGCGCGTACCTCATCGGGTGTTCCGTTGGCAATGAGTTTGCCGAAATCGAGCACTGCCACTCGATCACTAATGTCCATGACGACACCCATATCGTGTTCGATTAAGACGATGGTAGTCTGGCGTTCTTCGCTGATGTCAAGGATGAAGCGAGCCATATCTTCTTTTTCCTCGCTATTCATCCCGGCCATTGGTTCATCGAGCAGGAGCAGTTTGGGGTCCATGGCCAGTGCGCGTCCCAGTTCAACACGCTTCTGCAAGCCATATGACAACGAACCAACAGTACTTTTGCGAATATGCTGGATTTCGAGCAGATCAATGACATGCTCGACAAAGGTGCGGTGTGCAACCTCTTCCTTCTGTGATAATCCCCAGTAGAAACCACTGCGGAGGATACCACTTTTCATGTGGATGTGGCGGCCTAGCATGAGGTTGTCGAGAACGCTCATATGACGGAAGAGTTCGATATTTTGGAAGCTTCGGGCAATGCCGAGGCGGGCAATCTGGTGAGGAGCCAGGCGCACAAGATCGCGTCCTTCAAAGAGGATGTGTCCCTGTTGTGGTTTGTACAGGCCACTGATGCAGTTTAGCATACTGGTTTTGCCGGCACCATTTGGTCCGATGATGGCCTGAATGGTTGATGGGTAGATATGAAGGCTAATGTCTGACAGTGCTGTCACGCCACCAAAACGAAGTTGAACAGCATTAACATGCATCTGGGGGACCAATGATCCGTTGTCGCTACGTTGCGCCATAGTACACTCCTACTGTGTGAGGACACTATGTTCTACAAAAAGTTGTATGTATCTTTCTGAGGCAAAAACGTATGTTAGGATGTTGGTTGGCACCACTGGTGCTCACAATATGGAAAGCCTGTAGAGGCATGTATATTAGCTGTGTTGATTATACGCACAAATTGAGTGGATGGTTTTCTGGTCAGCGTATATCAGATCGGGACAAATAAGTCTGAATCAAAACACCATCGGATCAGGCCGATGGTGTTTAACTGTGATGACCTGAGGGACTCGGCTTTATTTCTACGAGTTCTATATTTCTCAGGTGAACGGGTACATAGTAAAACATATGCGTAGATGCAACGTTCTAGACTGGCTACAGACCGTTAATGACGTCTTCAAATACTGCTGCTTGGTCGGGCGTTAACCTACTGTTAAGTTGAGCTATCACTGTCCCGGCGTCAGACCGGTACAAATACGGCCCTGCAAGATCTTCCAATGACTCAAAGTATGCGTAGACACGATCGCAATTATCAGGTGTGTCGCATGTGAAGATCTGGCCGCCAACGTCACCCAACTCTGCATAGTTAAAGGTAACATTCTCACCATAAGAATTGGGGAGCGGTGATTCAGGATCACGTGCAGGCTCTTGAATATCGGTCAGCTCTAATCCAGCGTTTTGGAATTGTTGAATGACATCATCAGCGTTCACTCGAGTGGTAGGGGCAATTCCGGAACAGGCGGCAAGCAGCGGTAGCGTACATACGATTGTGAACAGGTGTTTCATTATATAGCTCCTTCATTTCACCATTGAAATGCCGAAAACGAAACATCTATTCTGTAATTTGGTGACCCGGGAGGGATTCGAACCCCCGACACCCAGTTCCGAAGACTGGTGCTCTAATCCGCTGAGCTACCGGGCCTTGAATGCGTTAAGTGTAGCATAAGATGGGGGAATGTGCAATCGATAAGTTTGCCAAAGTTGAGCAAGCCGTAGCAAACTTACCCCTCACCTTATAACAGTTTGCTTTGCTACACTGTGGCCTTTCGTGTGCTACCACGTGTTATGGTGTAACAGCCCTGTTGTCGCAAAGCCGTCAGATCGCGCTGAATCGTTTTGGGGCTTACCGTTAACGCCTTTGCCAGAGCCTCTATTGTCGGGATGGCATGTTGTTGTTCGGCCTCGTGACAAAGACGTTGAAGTTGATGCTG
>JBCDFA010000541.1:0-3097 GCA_039178835.1 Chloroflexota bacterium | reverse complement strand
TGCCTGTGGTATTGATGCCAGCGTTCCACCAAGAATAAAGATGGGCATCAGCAGATAGGTCAGATAAGTGTTAAATGCGACTAATTCGCCAATGCTCAGTGTCTGATTGATAACCTGTAGCCCTCCGGCCCAGATGACCACGAGCGTGCCAACATTAGCAATAAAAAAGACCAGCGGGAAGGACGAAGCCGCGCCACGGACGACAGCCAGCGTTTCCTGTAATAAATCATCATTGGCACCACGAAAGCGCTGGTGCTCGTATGGCTCACGTGCAAATGCTTTCACGACGCGGATACCAGCCAGATTCTCCTGCAAGACGGTATTGAGGTTGCCAAGTTTTTGTGCTACGACGCGGAATCTTGGCCCGACAGTCAGAAAAAAACGAACAAACACAACCGCAATGGCCGGAATGACCATCAATACCATTAATCCGAGCTGCCAGTTGGTAACAAGCAGAATCGTTGCACTACCGATGAGCAAGATGAGTGCGTTGACGATCTGGAGCAACCCATTGCCGATGAAGGTACGCATGGTGTCGACATCGCTGGTCGCACGGGTCATAAGCTGGCCTGTCTGTGACTGGTCGTGGTAGCTAAAGCTCAGTCGCGATAGCTTGGTAAACAGGTCATTGCGTGCATCGAAGGCGACCCCCTGGCTGGCTTTTTCAATCCAGAAGGTCTGGGTGAACGTAAAGAGATTGCGGACCAGCGCAACGCCCAACAGCACCAGTGAGGCGATCCAGACCACCGTCAGACTTTGTGCTTCAATGCCCTGGTCAATGATGATCTGAATGATCCACGGACTGACAAGCGTTAAGCTGGACACGAATATGAGACTCATGAACGCTCCGAGCGTGGTGCGCCACTGGGCTCGTAAATAGGTTACTGCACGCCAGATATCTGCCATTGAGTTGCCCTCACTTTATCGTACTAAGGTTTTGTCTATATAGCACCAGCGCCAATCTTCACCGGGTTCGATGGATTGGACAATCGGGTGATCGGTTTCGTGAAAATGTTGTGCTGCGTGTTTGTGTTTTGATGAATCGCAACACCCAACGTGCCCACAGACGAGACACATACGCAGGTGCACCCATTTTTCCCCCATTGCCATACACTCCTCACATCCCTGTGTTCGAGGCAGCACATCACGTATCTGGTCGGTGTGAGAGCAGCCAGGTGTGCGGCGGTTGGGTGACGGGGTTTCAGTTACCCCATCGGCATCGGACAGTGTGCCCACACGAAAAACAGCGGCACTCTGGGCGAATTGGGCCGCACTTCCTGTGAGTACAACCTGATCATCAACCAGAAGTGAGACATCGTCTTTTATCTCTGTAATAGTTTGCCCAGAACGCTGGATGGCCTGTATCTGCAACCCGAAATGCTGCGTTAAGTTTAAATCGTGCAGCGTTTGGCCAACGGCCTGTGCACCTTCGCGAAGCGTGACGGTACGCGTCTGCATGCAGTCTTCGTCCAGATCTTCACAGACAATTGGCGCAATGGTTGAGGCTGCGTCACTTTGACGTAGTACAGCGTAACCTTTTGCACGCATCGAGTGAATATGAGCTTCCGTTTCTTCCGGTGAAATACGATAGGCTTCAAGAACCTGGGCAAAAAGCTGAACGGTGCTCTCCAATTCTTCGGCAATTACGATATCGGCCCCGGTCTGTGTGAGAGGTTCAATCTCAACCGTGTAGCGTGTCCGCACGATGATCGAAAGGGTTGGGTTGGCCAGACGTGCCACATTGACCACACGCCGTGCGGTGGCCGGATCATCATCGGCATTGACGAGCATTTTGGCGCGTTCCACACTGACCAACGAAAGCGTGTACAAGCGGCTGCCATCGCCACGCAGTACGGGGAGGCCCTCCTGTTCAGCTTCGTTGGCTGCCCCTGGATTAAGTGTGGTGATGACATAGGGTATGCCCGAACTCCGCAGCACACGCACCAGTTGTCGGCTGCACTCGCCGTACCCTACGACGATAACATGATTCTCTAGGTCGCGAAACGCTTCGGTTTCAGCCGTTGTTTCCATTGCCTGTCTGGTGTTATCCGTCTCGCGTTGTGCCAGCCGCT
Source organism: Chloroflexota bacterium (assembly GCA_039178835.1). Classification (GTDB taxonomy): domain Bacteria; phylum Chloroflexota; class Chloroflexia; order Chloroflexales; family Roseiflexaceae; genus AL-N1. The sequence goes on along the minus strand of JBCDFA010000541.1, from coordinate 1,025 downwards.
GGTCCAACCAGTAGCCAAACTGGGTAAGAAATGGGGTGAGGACCATCAGAATAACCGTCGCAGCGATAAAGGTTTGACCACCTGTTTCCGCCATCCCGAGCGGAAAGATATCTGCTGAGCGCCCGACGCGTTCCAGCACAAACGAGAACTCACCGACCTGAGCGAGAAAAAATCCAGATAGCAGCGCAGTACGCAGGGGGTAGCCAAGCACCATAACACCGATACCCGTAGTAAGCATCTTGATCACCATGATGCCTGCGACAACACCGAGAATAAGCAGTGGTTGCTCAAGGACAAACCGCACATCGAGCAACATCCCGACCGATACAAAAAAGGTCGCACTAAACAAAATTTGCAGTGGCAGAATCTCACCAAAGGTGTATTCGCTGAATGAGCTTTCACTGACGATTAGGCCAGCAAGGAACGCCCCAAGCGAGAGGCTGACACCGGCGAGGTTGGTAAGCCATGCTGTGCCAAAGCAGATTGCGATCACGGTCAACAGAAAGATTTCGGTTGAACATGTCCGTGCGACAACCTCCAGGATGGGTGGCATGATGCGTCGGGCAACCACCAGCACAACCAGGATGATGGCGAGCGCACGCAGGAGTGCCCACACGATCTCCATTCCTGAGCCACCTTCTCCGCTCAACATGGGCACCAGCAACACCATGATGATCGCCGTCAGGTCCTGAAAGATTGAAACTCCCAATGCGATCTGTCCCACGGGTGCGTTTGTCTCCGAGCGGTCGGATAGCAGTTTGAGAATAATCGCGGTACTGCTTAATGCAATTAAACAACCAGTAAAAACACCGACCTGCCACGAAAGCCCAAAGAGCACAAACAGACCTGTGACGATTGCGACGGTAAGCCCAACCTGAAATCCCCCACCGATGAGGATGATGTTTCTGATCTGGGCTAATTTTCCCAGGCTAAACTCAATCCCAATTGTGAACAGGAGCAGGATGATACCGATTTCAGCCGTAGCATCGATGAGTTCACGGTTCTGCACCAACCCAAGTGAATTC
>JBCDFA010000540.1:0-3106 GCA_039178835.1 Chloroflexota bacterium | reverse complement strand
GTTGCGGTAGTTTGGCACTAAGATAAGGGTTAGAGCCAATTTTCTATGTGCTTTTACGATGCAGTGGATTGCTGTTATCGCATGTCCACTGTAGGATTTCTCATTATAATGCCAGAATCCTGCTGCCTCAAAGGACGCCTGGATAAATGTGATGGTGTATCGTATCAGACTATCTAGAGCGCTGTCACTCCAAGAAAATAGCGAATAGTAATAGTTGCAGCATCCGATAACGGCTCCTCAAAGGTAAAGCGATATTCGAACACATCTCTCCCATATTGACGCAACGGTAATCTGTTCGAGTGATATTCTCGTTCTCTATCGCGAATGGTGATTTTGGGAGCGTTGCCCGTCATACGAAACAAAAGTTCGTGGCCGGTTAAGTCTTGTGGGATACAGCGAACAGTTAGCCTGATACGCTCGAAATCCATGTGTGTAAGTTCTGTCTCTTTCCATTCCCATAACGTAAACTGTGCTTCATCTTCAACGTCTTTAACGAGGATGAGGAAATCAATGATGAAACAGGTTATCTGGCCTTCCTCATCCAGCCCCCAGTATGAGGGATAGTAACCATCGCCATAGCCAGCCTTAAAAGCAACAAGGTTTGCTCCGCTGGTTGGATCAAGTAAGATATGAGTCCACGGAAACTCTAGTTGCCTAAGTGTTGAATCCCAGGTTCGCTGTTCAGTGATCTGTTGGCGGGCCGCACCATCAAGAAAGCACGCCATACCACCATCAACCCCGAAGCCAAAGAGGCTGCCTAGCGGCAATGTACGAGGATCTTGATCAGGCAATACTGCAAGTTCCCACGCCGTTGGTGTTTCCGAAGAAAAGTCGATTCGCGCACATGTAATATCTCCTGGTGTCACAGATTGGTCAACCAAATAATCGACCAATGCCAGTGTAACCGGATATGTGCCTGGTGCGACTGTTCTGACAAAAGGCACTAAATTCTTGTGTGAGATGAGATACGAGGGATCGCAGGCCATGAGTTGCCCAGATGGTAGGGTTACCGTTCCAATACTTTGCTGTCGGGCGATCATGGTTTCATTATCCGAGGTGGTGAATCTTTCGCCGGGACGAAATGCACGCTCAAAATCGGTGCCTCCAGATGGTTTCATTATGCAAATCCTTGATTTCTGATGAGATGGGAATAAAAATGTGCTGGTCATCAATCATTATGTGGTGCTGTCGCGATCTGTGTTATCTGCTCTGCCAACCGCAGCAACGCCTCTCGTAGTTCTGGTGGGTTATGCATGATAAATGGTATGTTCAGTGCCATGAGGTAGCGGGCCACGTAGTCGATATCATCTGTAGCGCACTGAAACAAAACTCCGGTAGGTGTGTCTGTTAGTGTACCGTAAGCTTCGGGAATCTTCTGCTGTACTGTGTACAATGTGGTCTTAAATTCAACCGTAACGTGCCAGTTCGACTCTCGTTTTAGCTGTCTGCTTATATATGCATCGCAATCGAAGGTTTTATCGCGTACAAAGGTGTCTGTGCGGATCTGCAGCTGTTGCACGCGATCCAGACGAAACAGGCGATAATCCTTTCGCAGGCAGCAGTAGCCGACCATGTACCAGCTCCCCCACCACCCAGCAACTCCGTATGGCTCGACTGTGCGCTGAGTGATCTCATCACGATGCGAACGATAGGCAAGATCAATCCGTTGTTGTTGCTGTATAGCATCGCTCAACTCGATCAAGAGTGTGGCATCTGGTTGTGATTCCTGAGCATGAGGTGAGAGCATCAGGTGGGTAGTGACGGCGTTGAGTCGCGCACGGGTATGCGTTGGCAGTACTCGCGCCACTTTCGCCAATGCCCCTTCGATGGCCACTGATGACATGCCAATTTCGAGCCATGCTGTTCCCAGCAAGCCAAGTGCAATCGCTGTGGCTTCCTCTTCACTAAACATGAGTGGTGGTAGTTTGAAACCAGGGCGTAAACGGTAGCCGCCACCTGGCCCATAGCTCGCCTCAATCGGCATTCCCATATCCTGTAGCATCTGAATATAACGACGTACACTGCGTGGTTCGACTTCCAATCGTCGTGCCAGTTCCGCGCCACTAAGCAATGGGTGTGTCTGTAGTAATTCCAGAATTGTTAGCAGTCGTGTTGTTGGGTGATACATAACAATGATTGATGATGAGCACTAATCCAATGACGAAATTTATTTGCCCCCTAATGTAGGACCGATTATAACCGCGACTCCTGTTAAAGTACAAGAGATAGGAACCATATTCCTGAAACAGATAAGGAGAAATCCATGCGACTCGATCATGTCAACCTGACTGTCCACAATGTCCTGGAAGCCGCTGCATTCCTGAAGAAACATTTTGAGTACACCGACGCATTTGAGGACAATAATGCTGGAATGGCTGTGCTCATGGACGCGCACGGCATGCATATCAATTTGATGAAAGGGAAACAGACAACCTATCCGAAGATGTTTCATATTGGCTTCGATCTGGAAACAGAGGCTGATGTCAACGCTGTCTACGAACGCCTCACAAACGAAGGAATGGATATTAAGCATCCTAAACATGCCTGGGGTTCCTGGACGTTTCATTTCATTTGCCCCGGCGGAGATTTCACCATTGAAGTCGCATGTGCCAGTCATTGACATAAGCATGTGAACAACGGCAATGCAAAGCCGGAGGCCACAAGGAAATGTGGCCCTGGCATCTATCTATTGCTGTTGATACGGTCAGTCTAGCTATTGCGTTGTGCGCCGGGCTGCCCATCCTCCACAACCCACGATGCGTCGGTTCGTACAGGCACTCCGGGCTCTTGAACCGAGTCAACGTGACGAAAGTCGGTGCGCCACAGTTGCTGGTTGACCTCGCAACGTACATAGCCACGGTAGCGCCATTCGTGGTACTTGACGTGTGGATTCTCCACGAGGTAGGGCAGGGCAAAGTCGGAACCGTTGGAACTGATCGATGTTCCGGTGAACTCGGTCGCTACCACCTGGGAGCGTGGATCAGCAAAGTCGATGAGAATGTCATTGACCCAGGACGTATGGATGTCGCCTGTGATGACCACCGGATTAGATGGTTGTTGTGCGGCGATGCGGTCAATGATGCGCTGAAGTGAGGGCCAGTACCCG
>JBCDFA010000539.1:0-3136 GCA_039178835.1 Chloroflexota bacterium | reverse complement strand
TTCAGTGACACCGCTGGGGCACGGCTGTATCGGACCGGAGATCGGGGGCGGTATCGAGCGACGGGTGAGTTGGAGTATCTAGGGCGGATCGACCAGCAAATCAAGTTACGTGGGTATCGGATCGAACTTGGTGAGATTGAGGCTACCCTATTACAACAGGCAGATATTAAGTCAGCAGCTGTTGTTGTACATCAAGACCATACAGGTAATCCGCAGATAGTAGCGTATGTAGTAAAAGATCAGAGTTTGAAGAAACGGGAAGACAGACAAGAGCAGGTCTTGTCTGAGTCTTCGCTTCCTGATCTCCGCACATACCTTGCCAACTACCTACCAAATTACATGATCCCATCGGCCTTTGTTGATCTGACAGAAATGCCCCTCAATACAAATGGCAAGATTGATAGACGCTCACTGGCTTTACGACCAATCGTACGTGTGACTTCTGAGAGGTATGTGGCTCCAAGCTCTACTACAGAGATAACTATTGCTGCTATCTGGTCAGATCTACTCAATATCGACCATTTTGATATTCACGCCAGTTTCTTTGAATTGGGTGGACATTCATTGCTAGCTACCCAGCTTGTGTCTCGCATCCGTTCGGCTTTTCTTTTGGAACTGCCTCTACGTGTCCTGTTCGAGAATGCTACTGTTGCGAGTTTGGCTCTCTATATTGATGTTGTCCGACAAACGAATAGCGATCATCAAAATGACATCGCTAGTAGCGATGAGGAAGAAGAGGGGCAAATATGAATGTAGTCGAGCTGTTGGCCCAACTCCAGCAACGTGGTATCAAGTTATGGGTTAGTGATGGTGAATTACGCTACCGTGCGCCGCGTGGAGCACTCACACAAGAGCTGCGTGCCAACTTGGCTGCACACAAAGCTCAGGTTCTTGCCTTCTTGCATCAGGCCGATCACGTTAAACATACGACTTTGCCACCAATAAAACCGTGTAAAAGGAATGGGCCGGCACCACTCTCTTTTGCACAAGAGCGTTTGTGGTTTCTCGATCAATGGCAACCTGGTACGGCTGCTTACAATCTTTTTGAGTCGGTAAGAATGGAGGGTCGTCTTGATACACATGCATTGGAACGCAGCTTTAATACGATCATACAACGACATGAGGCCTTGCGTACAATTTTTGATGTACGAGATGGTCAACCTGTTCAAATAATTGTCCCCACAAGCACATACCCTCTTCGTATTATTGATATACAAATGTGTTTCAGCCAACAATATGACATACTACTCCGTCATTTAGCTTTCAAAGAAAAGCAGGAGCCGTTTAATCTTCGCAATGGTCCATTGATACGTTTCTCGTTGATCCGATTAACCCCAACTGACCATGTGTTGTTTTTATCAATGCATCATATTATCTCTGATGGTTGGTCAATGGGAGTCTTTATTCGTGAAGCAGTGCAATGTTATACCGCTTATATCCAAGATGCTACACCACAACTCGCTGATCTTGCTATTCAATATATTGATTTTGCTTACTGGCAACGTGATTGGCTTAGTAATGGTGCTTTAGACGACCAATTAACGTATTGGAAAGATCAGCTTGCTAATGCTCAGGATATACTCCAACTGCCTATCGATAGACAACGCCCGGCCCTCCAGACTTTTGAGGGTACAACTGTTACACGCCTGCTTCCTCAAGCATTGTTGCAATCACTTAACAGTATTTGTCAGCAAACAGATACGACATTATTTATGGCCCTTTTGTCACTTTTTAATGTTTTGCTGTGTCGTTATACAAAGCAGAATGATATTCTGGTTGGCACGCCTATTGCCAACCGCACACAGATAGAAGTTGAGCAACTTATTGGATTTTTTGTTAACACACTTGTACTCCGCACTGATTTATCTGATAATCCAACTTTGGTTGAACTGCTTCGTCGCGTGCGAATCACCACACTTGCAGCATACGAACACCAAGACACACCATTTGAAAAAGTGGTTGAGACACTACAGCCAACTCGTGATCTCAGTTTGCCACCTCTCTTTCAGGTCCTGTTCGTCTTACAGAATACGCCCATGCCGCAGGCCGAGTTACCTGATCTTACCTTTACGCCGGTCCCTTTTGAAGGAAGTACAGCCCAATTTGATCTCTCCATGTTTGTGCTTGAACAACCTGCAGGACTTCAGGTGGCACTGCAATACAATACGAACTTGTTTGAGGAAACAACTATACTGCGTATGCATGATCATTTCCATCGTTTAGTAGAAGCTGTTATTACTGATTTCCAACAACCAATAGCACATTTATCAATATTGACCAAACAAGAAATGCAGCAGTTACTGATTGACTGGAATAAAACAGATGGATCACGCCTAGAAAATATGTGTATTCATCATTTAGTGACCATGCAAGCAACTCGTACACCTCAGTCAGTGGCTGTACTAGGGAGCACGTCTGATAAGTTATTCTCACAGTCTCCATCATTTGCTGAATTGGAAACCGTAGCAAATCGGCTAGCGTGGTATTTACAGCACCTAGGGATTGGACCAGAGCAATGTGTAAGCATATGCCTGCAACGTACCCCGACATTAGTTGCTTCGTTATTGGCAGTACTTAAATCAGGAGGAAGCTATGTTCCGCTTGATCCGGCCTACCCCAAAGATCGTTTAGAATTTGTAATCAATGATACACAATCTGCTGTTATTCTCACAGATACAGAGGTGGCCAACCTTTTACCACAAACTGATGCAAAGATAGTATACCTGGATCTGCTCGCAGACCAACTAACTATGTTTCCATCAGTACCTCCTGTCAGTACAGTCACTGCTCAAAATCTAGCCTATTTGATATATACTTCTGGTTCCACGGGTCAACCGAAAGGGGTTGCTATTACCCATAGTAGTGCCGTAACTATGCTCGCTTGGGCACAGGAGCGATTTGGGAAAGAAGAGCGTGTTGGACTACTGGCAGCTACCTCTGTTTGCTTCGATCTGTCAGTGTTTGAAATCTTTGTGCCACTTGCCTGGGGTGGTACGATTATTCTTGCAGAGAACATACTACAGATAGCTTCACATCCAGCATACCAAAACATACGACTCATCAATACAGTGCCCTCGGCATTGGCAGAGTTACTTCGCCAGGAAACATTGCCAGAGGATGTGCGTGTCATCAATTT
>JBCDFA010000538.1:0-3144 GCA_039178835.1 Chloroflexota bacterium | reverse complement strand
GCTGCACAGGCCGACTACATCTGTGAAGCAGTTGATCAGACTCGTGGCTGGTTCTACACGCTACACGCGATCTCGACGCTGCTGTTCGACCGACCAGCCTACAAGAATGTCATCTGCCTTGGCCACATTCTCGATGGCGAAGGGCAAAAGATGAGCAAATCGAAGGGCAATGTGGTGGTTCCGCAGACGATTATCGAGGAACAGGGCGTCGATGCGTTGCGCTGGTATCTCTACACGGCCAGCCCTCCTGGTAACCCACGCCGTTTCTCAAGTGCGCTTGTGAATGAGAGTCTGCGTAAGTTTATGCTAACGTTTTGGAACTCTTATGCCTTCTTTGTCACCTATGCCAACTTAGATGAGTGGCAACCCGATCCATCGAACGATAATCTCCAATCGCTGGTACAGAATCCTATCGACCACTGGGCATTTGCCCGGCTCAATGGTCTTGTTCGTGATGTGACCGAGGCGCTGGAGTCCTATGAGGTTACCAATGCTGCCCGTGAGATTGAGCTATTTGTCGATGAGCTGTCGAACTGGTATGTTCGTCGCAACCGGCGTCGTTTCTGGAAAGCCGAAAGCGACACAGACAAACATGCTGCATATACAACGCTCTATACCTGTTTGGTGACTGTAGCCAAATTGGCCGCACCATTTATCCCGTTTGTTTCCGAAAGCATGTACCGCAATCTGGTGCTGAGTGTGAATCCACAGGCTGCCGAGAGTATTCATCTCGCAGAGTGGCCCAAAGTCAACGAAGCGTTGCTGGATGAGAAGCTGGTTGCCGATACAGAGACATTGCTCAAAGCGGTTGGGTTAGGGCGTGCTGCACGTAAAGGTGCAAATATCAAAATTCGCCAGCCGCTGAGCGAACTATGGGTGCGGGCGGCGACACCAGCGGCCACTGATGGTCTCCGTCGTTTTGAAGCAGAGCTACGTGATGAGTTGAATGTCAAAACGGTGCGTTATTTGGATAGTTCTACTGATCTGGTTGAGTATCGCTGCAAGCCCAATCTCCGGTTGGTCGGTCGTAAATATGGTAAGCGTGTTCCAGCACTGACAGCAGCATTACGCGATCTGGATAGCGATGCGGCGCGGGTGGTTGCGCGGGCAGCAGAGAGTGGTGAGGCGGCATCTCTTGATCTAGAGGGTGAAACCATAGATTTGTTGCCTGACGAACTGCTGATCGAAACCTCTTCGCCAGAAGGGTATGCAGTTGCCGAAGACAATGGCACCTTGGTCGCGCTCAACACCACCCTCTCATCTGAACTCGTGACCGAGGGTTTGGCGCGTGAGCTTATTCGTAATATCCAGGATGCACGCAAAAATGCTGATTTTGACATCTCTGATCGCATCGCTGTTTATCTGCACAGCCAGAATGGCACCGGCGTGACTGATGTGGTGCAGACATGGGGTGATTACATTCGCACAGAAACACTTGCTGATGAGCTTGTGCTGGATGCGCCACCCAGCGATGCCCACACCGAAGCACTCGAACTCGATAACCAGAACCTGATCGTTGGGGTTGTCCGGCGCTAGTATCTAGGAAAGACGTGTGAAACGACTGTAGCTCCGTAGCAAAGTTACAGTCGTTTTTTGTTGCTACTTTGAGGAGGTTTGCGAGCTATCTCTGTTATTTTGTTGTTCTCTGGGCATTTGACTATTGGGTGGCAATTTTGTGGCGCGTTGTGCGAGCAATCCTTCTGTCTGTGTGCGCTCAAGGTCTTGAACAGGCGCAATAAGGATTTTGTCGATCCGTTTACCGTCCATATCCACCACCTCGAACAAGTAGTGTTGCCATGTCAAACGTTCTCCTGTTTGCGGAACATAGCCAAGTTGAAACAATAGAAAGCCTGCGATAGTATCAAAGCCATGGGTGCGTGCCAAATCTTCAGCCTCGGGAAGATCGACATACTCTACCAAATCTGTGATAGCAACCAATCCGTCGACCAGGTAGCTACCATCTTCTCGTCGAACCACTTGCTCTTCTTCAGGGCGTTCGCTTTCCTCAGGTAGATCCCCGACCAGTTCTTCCAGAATGTCTTCGAGTGTTACCAATCCTTCAGTTTGACCATACTCATCAAGCACCAATGCCATGGCAACACGTTGGTGTTTTAGTTGCTGCAAAACGATGGCAGCACGTTGATTTTCCAGTACAAAAACAGGAGGCTTGAGAATAGACTGGAGATTGACTTCTTCGGGACGGCCCCATGCCTGGAGCAAATCCTTGACAAACAACACACCGACCACATTGTCAAGGGTCTCATCATAGACTGGTAGGCGCGAATAACCTGACTCAATCGCTTTCTGTACCGCTTCCTCTGTCGGGGTTTTGATATCCAGTGCCACTATTTGGATGCGCGGCGTGATCAATGAGCGTACACTGCGATCTGTAAAAGTAAAAACACTGGAGATGAATTCCTGTTCGGCGACTTCCACCGTACCACTCTCAGTTCCCTCACGTACCAGTGCCAGAATATCCTCTTCTGTAACAGGTGTCTCAGCAACTTTGTGTCGTCCCAATAAACGAAGTACCAGTTCAGTCGAAAAGGTCAGGAACCGTACTACCGGCCCTGCTACCCTCGCAATGCGATCCATTATTGGTGCCACCGTACTGGCAATACCTTCTGCATTTTGGAGTGCCAGTCTTTTGGGTACAAGTTCGCCAATGATAAGCGAGAAATAGCTGATGCCTACCACAACGAGGGTTAGCCCGATTGTCGCAGCGTATGGTGCGAGAGGGGTTGACAATAAAAGTTGTTCTACACCACCTGCAAGGCTGGCCCCACCAAAGGCTGCTGCGAATGTTCCTATAACGGTGATGCCAACCTGTACAGTCGATAGAAATTGATTAGGATTGTTGGCCAATTGGAGGGCACTTGTGGCGCCGCGATTGCCAGACTCTGATTGTTGCTCAAGACGACTACGACGTGCAGAGACCACAGCGATTTCAGAGGCAGCAAAAAATCCGTTGGCCAGCATCAGAAGCAAAATAATGACTATCTCCACGAGAAAGCCTTCGAACATGATCGTATTCCTTCAACCGTCTTGTGTATATTATTTCTAAGTGCATTGTATCACGAGGTGGATGGAATTTAGTAGATATAAACACCTCAATACTTTTTTAGTATATTAAATTTTTTATTG
>JBCDFA010000537.1:0-3180 GCA_039178835.1 Chloroflexota bacterium | reverse complement strand
GTGTGCTTCCTCAGACCACTTCCCTATTCCTCCGTCTCCTCCCGTTCAATCACTGTCCCATCAAGCGCACTCACCCAGATTTGTTCTCGTTCTTCCGAGAAACTATAATGCAATACACTCCATATTGCTGGGAGGTTTGCCCTTTGCATGGAAAACTCTCCCACGTGTAAGATCACAGTAGAGAACATGAGTGGTCCTGCCTTCTCTCGAAACTGTACACTGTGTGGTTGGGCGGCTACAAGCGCCGCACGAGGACCGATCTGAACATCACCTTGAGCATTTTGTAAAGTTCTCATTGCGATTGGATCAACTTGTTCCAGTTCTCCACGAACACTGGTCAGTTCCAGCGTGCCTCGCACCCGCAGATCATCATAGCGTAGACGAAAAGTTGTACCATCAGGGCGCATAAAATCACAACTAATCGTCAAGGACTCATCATTGGCCAAGGTTAAGGTCTCATTGTAAGATTCTGGTTCTGTTGCAATACATAAATATAAGAGAGCTTCTCGATCTTCCCAGCGGGCACGCGCCTGAAGGCGCTCCAGTTGCTCCGGCCAACTCAAGTGTTGGGGCTCTGCCGCACAGCCACACACCAGCACCAGCCCAATAAGGCCCACGAATACCACACGCCAATGCATCACGACACCTCTCATATCTTTCCTTTCCTAAGACTCAGGTGTGCTTCCTCAGACCACTTCCCTATTCCTCCGTCTCCTCCCGTTCGATCACTGTCCCATCAAGCGCACTCACCCAGATGTATTCCGATTCTTTGGAGAAGCTAAAATGGCCGATGCTCCACATGGCGGGGAGCTGGGTGCGTTCCATGGATAGCTCCCCAAAATGTAAGATCGCGCTTGAGGAAGCAATGGGTCCCACCCGTTCTTGAAATGCTTCGCTATGTGGTTGGGCAGCCACTAGCGCCTCACGTGGGCCAATCTGTGGGGCCCCCTGGGCGCGTTGTAATGTTTGTAATGCGGCCTGGTCAAATCCCGTGATGTGACCACCGCCCCGATCTCGTGACAGAGTTCTCGGCATATGCAGGTCATCGTAGCGCAGACGAAAGGTTGTCCCATCAGGAAGTATAAATCGGCAGCCAAGGATCAAGGGCTCATCAGCAGCGACCGTGAGCGTCTCGTTATACGACCATGGTTCTGATACGACACAGGTATGTAAGAGCGCTTCCGGGTCCTCTCGGTGAGCACGAGCTTGAAGCCGCTCCAGTTGCTCGGGCCAAGGCAACAACTGGGGTTCTGCCGCGCAGCCACATACCAGCCCCAGCACCACAAAACTAATCAACATCACACGCCAGATAGTGTTCAGCAATAGTACACGCATACATCTACCTCTTCATATATCACTTCAACTACATTCATGCTCTAAAATGCTGCATGCAGATATAGGTCAAACAGTTCTGATGTGTTAAAACACATAGATCACACACTGACATCCATAACTGGGATACATTTAGCTTTGTCATAAACCAATGGTTTTCTCGTCTCCAAAGCGTAGATCATTCCAAGTATACGACACTGTGACAGTGGTTTTCAAGGTGGTGTTGAGTGTATCAAGGTTGAAGGTTCACAACTGAAAGCAAGTGTTGGAGTGGTGGAGCGTGCTGCCTTCGACAGGCTCAGGCAGCGGGGCGTTGGTGCGGTGGGCGTTGGGGCGTGCTGCCTTCGACAGGCTCAGGCAACGGGGCGTCGGAGCGGTGAGGCAGTGGGCAGCAGAACTAGTCTCTCGCCTCCAGCCTCTAGCCTCTTTAACCCCTAACCCCTACTCAACACAATCACCAGAATTCATGGTATCATTCCCGTAGAATGAAGCTATGTTCAAGGCAATCTTTTCTATGTTCTGGGAGCGCACTGCTGTGCATCTTATGACAATGCTCATCTAAAAGGAATTGCTCGGATATGACTGTTGCAACACCAGAATTAGCACTTCGCTCACACAGCGATGACTGGAATCGCGAACGATGGGAGCAATTGCCTGATGATGGAAATCGTTATGAGGTTATTGATGGAGTGTTGTACATGACCACAGCACCAAGTTACTTTCATCAATGGATTATTCGTCAGATCGTGAGGGTCCTTTTCCAGCAGGTTGATGATACAGGTGTCGGTCTTACAACCTGGGCTCCTATAGGTCTTTTCATGCCTGGATGTGATCCTGTACAGCCCGACATTGTTGTAGTCCCCACCTCAAATCTCGACATTATCTATGATCGTCGTATTTCGGGAATTCCCGCACTTTTGGTAGAGGTCCTCTCGCCCGCAAATGCTGAGAACGATTTGTATACCAAGCGTAGAGCCTATGCTCAGGCAGGCGTGCCTGAATACTGGATTGTACGGCCAGCCGAGCGTGATATGCTGGTATGTAGTCAGCCCGACACCGCAATGGGTGATTATGCCCAGACCGATCATATTCTCCCTGATGGTGAACTCATCTCCCCAACGCTTCCAGTTCATACCCCTATTGCAGGCTTCTTCGCCAGCGCACCTGATACAGCTCTTTGATAAACTCAACAATGACCAAAGAGATAAGCCCAAATAGCCCCTAGCCTCCAGCCTCCAGCCCCTAGCCTCTTTAGCCTCTAACCCTTAACCCTTAACCTCTACTCCACCACTCAACACAATCACCGGAAATCATGGTATTATCTGACGGTTGGTAAACTTTGTGCACAGGCCAGGATACAACTTTGGATTTCTTGCAATCACTCAATGCTGAACAACGAGCCGCAGTCACGGCACCTATCGGACCGATCCTTGTGCGGGCAGGCGCCGGAAGTGGCAAAACCCGCGTACTAACACTCCGCACAGCCTACCTAATCGAACATTATAAAGCTAAACCGTCATCGATTCTCGCGCTGACCTTCACCAACAAAGCCGCCCGTGAAATGCGTGAGCGCCTCCGTGCGATGCTTGGCAACCGCACTCGCGGTATGAGCACCGGCACCTTTCACGCCGTCTGCGCTAAACTGTTGCGGGCAGAGATAGCCGGACGCATTGGGCATTACACGAAAGACTTTACTATCTACTCGACCGATGAGCAGATGCAACTCGCCACAAATGCCCTCGAAGCAACCACAGAGCGCCCACCAATACTGCTTGAGCCAAACGAACTGTTGCAACGCATCTCACGAGCCAAAAGCCGGATGCTATCACCACGACTGATGGCACGCTT
>JBCDFA010000536.1:0-3211 GCA_039178835.1 Chloroflexota bacterium | reverse complement strand
TTGATTGCTTCTAAGAGAACGAGTCGTACATGCGGCCACAGTGCCAGATAATCACCACGTTGCCACGGAAGCGCCTCATCAACAATCTCGGCGTTGTTGGTGTCTTTGATGCGACAAATCCACCACCCAGGCTGTGGGTTCGCAACACGCAACTCATGGATCAGCCCACGCAATCGTAGTCGTGCGCGTCCCTCCCGCCGTAGGGGTGCCAGGAACTCTTGCCCTTGCAACTTTGCTTCGTCCTGTGCAAGAGCTTTAATCAGATCAAGCGCTTTTCGTTTTGGCATCAGACATTACCTTCTACGTAGGAATGGCATTAATAAAACTTTTCCTTCTGTCATGCGTTGGGCGTACAGTTCCAGGGCCTGGTGGGTCTCTTCAAGTGGGAAACAGGCACGGACTGTGCTCTTAAGATCGGTGTTGATGAGTTGCTGAATGCCGCGTGCGAGGCGTAGTATGTCTGGCAGTGTCTGCTGCTCAAGCCAGCTTGCCAGCCAGAAGCCATCAAGCGTTTTGCCCTTGAAGATGGGATCAAGTGGATGTATCTGGCAGGGCTGCTCAGAGAGTCCGCCATATACCGTGACGCGTGCGCCTTTGGGCATGGCCTGAAGTAATCGGCCTGTCATCTCGCCAGCCACTGCATCGAATGCAAGTGTGGCACCAAGTTCGCGACAGCGCACACGGAGTTGCTGGTCGAAATCGGGTGAACTGCTATCCAGAATATGGATGGCGCCCAGCCCACGCAGCAGGTCGACCTGCTCCTGCCGCCGGACGATGTGGATCATCGGGAGTTGGTAACGCTGGCTCAACCGCACAATCATTTGACCAAGTGCACCAGACGCCGCCGTCTGTACCACGGCGCGATGTTTTTCTCGCCGCGCAATGTCGATCAAGCCCCACGCCGTTCCAGGATTGACAACAAGCATAGCACCCTGCAAATCGTTGAGCCCCAATAGCGGAATGCAACGATTGATCGAAGTTACCATATACTCGGCCCAAGTGCCGTTATCATTATCAGGCGCAAGACATGCCACATTACGTCCTAACAGAGCACGTGAGGTGGCCCAGTCACCCGCTGCAACAACTTTCCCACTGCCCTCAAAGCCTGGGATGACGGGGAGTTCTTTGCGTACACCATACAGCCCGCGTAAAAACATGAGATCGGACGGATTGATTGGCGTGGCGGTCATGCGGACAAGCACTTGGCCTTTACCAGGGCGCGGGATGGGGCGCTCTTCAATGGTGAGCGCGTCTGGCGTGTTATCGTATGTGTTGAGGACGACGGCGCGCATGGTCGATGGCACATGTGTACGTTCCATAACAGATAAATGGCAGCTTTCTAGTTCAACAATAATGGCTGTGATGTCTGGGTAGAATGTTATGGGCATGGTACGCGATGTGCACGATCTTGTCGAGAGGTGGTGCAGCCGCGTCGCACATTATTCCGTCAGATCCTGCAACGTGGGCAAGCGCGTGGTGAGTTTTCTGCCCACGCTGATATTTCGCTAGCAGTTACGATGTTGGTTGGAGCGTATTATGCTCATTATCTTGCAGGAGATTCGTTTGAGGACAACTGGTGTGAAAACATTGTCGATACGGTGCTGGCTGGGCTGCGGTATGTGGGAACATAGAGGTATCGTAATCACCCCAAACTGTGTCGAGCAATACCCCTGTGGTAGCCCCAATCAACCCCGGGCCTGTGCGTGAGCAGCGACACGATACACATACGCGGAGATGCCCACAGGCTCGATATTGAACCTCTTCGTTACGGCTAGATACAGGAATGCAAACACGCGCAACAATCCATATCCGATCAGCACGCCCAGCGCATTAAAAAACAGATCATTGATATCGACAAAGCGATAGAGGTAGCCCAATAGGAGGGATAGGATGTATTGCAAGCCCTCGAATGTCAGCCCCAGCGCAGGCGCGATCCAGAGATAGTGTTTAGGCTTGAGCTGAACCAGGGAATGTAGGCCAAAACCAAACGGTATCGTCAACAGAATATTTTGCACACTTGAAATAAACGAGCCTTCAAAGGATGCATAGGGCCCAAAGTAAAATGGTATCAGATTAACGTAGGGATCTGGTGCCCCCTCTCTAAAAGAATCAGCCAAAGATTCACTTATATAGATTGGGAAAAAGACTTTATCAATGGCGAAGGCAAGATAGGTCCAGAAGATACTTAGAAAAAAGAGATATTATAGACTAACTTGCTTGCGACGCAGCCAAATGAGCACTAATGTTAAGAGCATAAAACTAAGTGGCCATATTTCATACATACTATCGCCAATTCCTACAGCCATGAACATAGAAACATCTCCTCGTAGAAGTATGAGTCGGCGCTAGTATACAGGTTTCTGGGAAACACAAAAAGCATCTACCTCTTGATCAACAAACACAGGGGTGTACACATGCCCCTGTGTTATGAGCAATCCATATACATGTTTACTGCTCGCCCAACGCGATCCGCTCAATCAGCGTTGTTACCGAAAGATTGAGTTAAGAAAGTTACTTTTGGATCGTAGCTTTTTCATAGTTTTCTCAACGATACGCATATGGCCTTGTAATTGGTTACTGTTTCCGTTGTTCTGTCCATTGTGCAGCCTCAATGTCTCTGTTTGCATTATCAGGATTTTTTCAAGCCAGCCTACAAATTGGACAGTAACATGATCGTATTCTTCCACTCCGTATCTTCGTTCAGCCTGCATACGATAGTCAAGTAACCTGATCTCGAATGTGTGCCAAATATCTGTCCATGTTCTCGTGTCAACATAGCCATCCCGATGTCGTTGTCGCTCTAACTGCTGGAGTTCAACCCACTGCAACATGATGTCTAGTAGACTAATACGATCTGTTAGATATTGCGTGTGCTTTTCCATGCAGCCATATGCTTCAACACTAATCGTTTCATCAATCTCCCACTTCGTTAGTTTTCGACTGAGTGACTCACAAAAATCTTTGTACCATTGAATACCCTCTTTTATCTTCAAATGAGGTCGCAGATGATGGTGGTACTGGATTACGTATCCCTCAGATGAGTCAATCGTATCAGCCACTTGTAATAATGTTTGCAACTCTGTCTGCTCGCAATAGATTAGTTCTGCAAATGCTGTTTCCCAGTGATACCCACTTTCCCAGTAAACAGAGTGTTCACGATATTTTTCGGCGTCTTGTACCATCCGACGTGCTGTCTGAAGGTCCACAACTA
>JBCDFA010000535.1:0-3221 GCA_039178835.1 Chloroflexota bacterium | reverse complement strand
GTGCCCATTGTTGACACTCAGATTGCGAACATCCTGATCCAGGCCACTCAGGCCGTCCGTCTGCTCGGTGCACAAGTGATACTCACCGGTATCCGACCTGAAATCGCTCAGACACTGGTGGCGCTCGATGTTGACCTGAGTGAGATTATCGTGCGTGGTACGTTGCAGGCAGGTATTGCGTATGCGATCCAGTCCTAGTTATCAACGATAGAGCACTTTTTATAGTAGTAATCTGATACTGGATAATAGATAAGCATCTGCCATTTCGACAACACCAGATGTGCTTGTAGGGAAAAGCCAAGAGTTGCGTGCCAAACTTAAGATTCTGCTGTGAAATGGCAGCAAGAATATCCTGGTGTGTGCAACATACTGTCACACACTGTGGTTTTTTGATCGTCTATTTGGACGACGATGTTATGTTAGACGGGTGTAGCTTCAACCTGTGCTTTAGCTTCCCAGAGATCGGTGAGGAGTTTCCATGACTCGTTGCCATCAAAAGGAAACCCGGTTGAGCGTACTTTGCCGTCGGCATCGACAGAGCAGTAGAACGGCATGCCGGGTGCTTTGTAATCATCCATAAACGAGTTGCTGCCCTCAGTTGCGATAACAATGGGCGTAGTGATTGCAAATTCATCAATAAATGCACGTGCTTCGCTCACCTCATTGGTAATGACAAGGACAAACCCCTCGCCTGACTGCCCGGCCTGTGCTTGAATTGCCAGGTAGCGGGACAAGTTTTCTCGGCATGGTGAACAGTGTGCGGAGATAAATAAAAATGTAATCGCTTGTCCTGCATATGTTGCGAATGTAACGTGATCGCCTTTTGCTGTTTCAGCAGTAAAGTCAGGGGCGTTATCACCAATTTTGAGGAATTCTGGTACTTCTGAGCCAAAGATGAATGGCTGAGATTGGGTCTGTGGTTGGACCTTCACACGACGAAGCAGCAACACGGTCAGACCGAAGTTGACCAGCACCAATATCCAGAGCAGTACCATACTCACAATCATAACTTGACCCACAAGAAACTCCTTAATGCTGTTTATGTTTCAAGACGTACAAGCTGAACAATATCGCTAAGATGCATCCAGACCACCACAAACACGGTTGCACTCGCGGCCATCATAGCCCATTCGATGAGCCCCAATGAAGAAGCTGTTGTACCAGCGATACTGAGCGCAACACATCCACCGATGGCGCAGAGCGTGAATCCCAGGTTGCGCCAGATGTCTGCGGTTGAGACAGGTTTGTCGGTATTGCCAAAACAGTTACACGAGGTCTGAATGTTGCGTGCCAGTACCGATCCCAGAGCTACAGAGAAGGCCACCAACAGCAGAATCGTGAAGAGAAAGCCTGGCCAGAGCCATACACCACCAAAAACCATCATAATCGTGATGATTACTTCGGCAGCGACAAATATGCAGGCGGCGGGCGTACTCAGATGCCCTGGTAGAATACGAAATCGTGTGATGGTTTGGGCGAATGACCCAAAATCACGTAGCTTGTTGATCGCAGAGATGGCGAACAGCAGCCCAATTACGATGCGACAGAAAACCAATACATACATCCCAATTAAAGTTCCCATACATGTGCTTCCTTCTTGGGAAATAACTATGTTCTTTCCAAACCGTAATTACCAGTATATAGTACATATCTTTTCTTTGCATCTCTATCGTTAAAATGAACGAGTATCCATTTCGGTTGTGATCTTCCCCTAGTTCATATGAACTATGCCTTCTCTACATGTCACTACTCTGCCCGATGCCTTAGATAGAGTTTGTGTTATGCAACCGTACTGCCATAATGCAAAAAAGCGCATAGTTAGTATGAAAGAGTAGCCCATGATTGCTGCCAATCATAGTGTGTCTCCATATAGTTAATCTTATACTATGTTTTAACGATGTGCCAGCGGAAAAGAGTTGATATAGTTAAGTTATATTAATCTTTGCAGTAGATAAATAATCTATGGAGGAAGTTTTATGAAACCCGTATTTGGTATGAACCTGGCTCAAGAAATGGTAAACGTCGAAGTCAAGGGTGCTTACAACACCGAGAAGCAACTCTGGATCGGTGATGATGGCAACCTGGCCTGCACCGTTTCTGGCACCTGCCGCGGTACCTCTTCCTGCAGTGTGACCTCAAGCTGTGTCAATGGCAAGGGCACACTCGATGGTAACCCAACTGACGGTTTCGTAGACTAAGCGTTGCTATTTCAACTGCGCTAAATCCTAACAGGGGAGGTCTGACCTTCCCTGTGATTTCCTGTTTTTGTGACAAGTAATTTCGATACTGTATGAATGAGGTTGTCAGTGGAAAAAAAGAAACAGATTGTTATTGTCACTGAAGAGTTTGATCCCCACACAGATGTAGTGGTGGTGACCTTACGGGAGATGGGCTATCAACCAGTTCGTGTCCATACGGCTGATTTCCCACTCAAAGAGCAGTTGTCTTTCCACATCGGCACCCAGGACGCTGAGGCAGCATGGCAGGGCTGGGTAGGTGCACATGGGGAACGGGTTGATATTGATACAATTCGTTCCATTTGGTGGCGTCGGCCAGCGCCCTTTATGTTTCCTGAGACTTGGGCCAGCCACGAGCGCGACTTTGCCCACAATGAGTTTGATCATGCTCTGCGGGGGATGTGGGCCACCCGCGATTGCTACTGGATGAGTTTCCCACAGCATATTCGCGGCGCGTCATACAAAGTCGAGCAGCTTCAGCGAGCAGCAGCATCTGGTTTTGATATCCCACGTACTCTGGTGACCTCTGAATCCGCAGAAGCACGGGCTTTCTATGATGTATGTCATGGCAACATGATCTATAAAACGTTGTCACAGCCGATGTTTCAACCCAACCAGCACGGTCCACTCCATGCAATCTATACAACCCCCATCACTGATGCACATTTTGAGCAGTTTGACGAAACGATTGGTCAATCCCCCTGTCTGTTTCAGGAATATGTGCCCAAGCAGTTAGAACTACGTGTCACCATTATTGGTGATGACATCTTTACGGCGGCAATCCATTCGCAGCACCATGAGCGCACGCAGTATGACTGGCGTCATTACGAGGTCGATATTCCATATACGCAATTCGATTTACCTGTGACGATTGCTGAACAATGTCACAAGCTGGTAAAGAGCTACCAACTAAACTATAGCGCGATGGATTTTATTCTCACGCCTGACGGGCAGTATGTGTTCATCGAGAATAATCCCAATGGT
>JBCDFA010000534.1:0-3228 GCA_039178835.1 Chloroflexota bacterium | reverse complement strand
TGGCGATCTCACAGTTGTGCATCTTTAGAGCACTGCTACATAGGTGGGGCTTCTGTCAATAGATTGTGATGAGCGGGATTAAACGTTGTCGGATAGGCAAGGAGCAGACACGGCTGCGGACCAGCGCCATTCGTGACCTGGTGCTAGAAGTTGCCTGCTGCCATCACACCCTGCGCCTCCGCCCCTCGACAACTCTCGCTCAATCAGAATGGGGAGGACGCTTGTCGTGAAACAGAATCTACCATTTGATATAACCAACAGAGGTTTCCTCCGTGCGAATGGCTACTCAGGCAGATGGATCAGTCTTCTAAGTACGACATACAATGGTATCAGGTAGATACGGGCGCAACCTAAGATGATGAAGATCAGGTGAATGGACACAGCTAAATCCATGTTATGATTCTGAGGCATCCTATGCAATTGCAGAAACACGACATCATCGGCCAGAAGCTCGTCCGAATTCTACTAAGTGGACCCTCTGAAGCCTAGACAATAGCTACCTCTGATCTCACCATGATACTACCACGAGACCGCTGATGAGGCAGTGCAGTAGCTCGTGGCACTTACACAAACCGGCGAATCTCGGTACATACCAACCCACACCAGCAACTCGGGGAAGGTCACACAAGGCACATCCACACCCCTAGCACTAGCACCTCCATCGCATGCTCCCAGCAGCGCAACTGCCGCATGCGCTTGCACGATGCCAGATGCTGTATGACCGCACGTGAAGCGCATATCTACCATCCACTAGGGATTTTCCTTAGGACGATCTGAGACTTTGACAGATGACGCTGCCTGGGCAGGCATAGTATAGTAATTCCACAAACCTGACCGCTCACTCATTTGGAGCCAGATATGCTACCAGAAAGGAAGTACGCTAACTTTTGAAACTCACATCACACTTTTCGTACGACTTTTTATAGATCAATTAATTCTAATATAAGAAAGAAATGTAATGAGCAATTTTCAAGTGCCTGCTTGGTGTATACTGTTTGACGATGTCAAAACGCTTAACACCGGAATTCGTCTCCGTGGACGCCATAAAACCTTCACCTTCCCAAACAATGTAGACAGTTTCCAAGATATACGGACGGACGATGGGAGTTCGAACTGCAATGATATTTTTTCAGGGGCGATGTGGTTTTTCCCCGAAGGAGTAACTTTGACACTGTATCAGAACGGTAATCAGCGCGGCAATACTTTTCGATTAGAAGGTACCGGGAAACTCGAATTCATTAATCTTGCCGAACGTGGATTCAATGACAGGGTTTCTTCTATCGAATGGAGTTCCTAATCAGGGAGAGACGCATAAGAGCTCACAAGCATTAAACGCGTGATACTTGATAAACCATCCTGCGGTAAGGCTACTGGGGTATGAAGAAGGCTAAGTACGAGGGAACTGGTTACCCCACATCCTACGATACGAAGCGAGCTTTGGGGAGCTGGACTCACAGGAATGAAACGACTAACCAGCTACGCACCGGATCGAGCGATCCGGTGCGTAGCTGCTGCAACACCTCGGTATAAAGAAATAGCAGCATACTCAGGTCCTGGTTCTGGGTCGACACTACCACCGGCTGATTGAAGGCGAGATCGGTGAGCAATGCTTCGACCTCTGGTTTGACTCTTTCTTGCAGATGGCGTTGGTGGTAAACCAGGATCTATCGTTTGATCCATCCAACAGAGGCTGCTTCAGTGCGCCGAGAATAATGTTTACGCTGAGTGGCCTCACGAACGAGATCGAGCAGACGTGTTTGGGATGCCTGCATACGGGTAGTCTTCTGTGCCATTCTATCGTGTTTCACGATGTGCTATACTGATTGATAGATGGATATAATGCTTCATACTGTACCGTAAAAGCACGATATGCGGATATGGTGCGGGCTAACATATGTGCAATTAGACAGAAGCACATCCGTCTAATAACAGTTCGGCATTAATACGAAAGACACGGAGATATGAAGAGAAACAACCCTATATCGGTCTATGTCGAAAAGCGCTATCCAATCGAGCATATTGAGCTTATTGAAGATTTCTTTGAGCAGGCTAACAGGTTTCCCGGGGCAGACTGGCAGAAATTCTCCAATTCCAGGGGCAGTGGGTACAGACAGGGAAGGCAGCTGGCGTTGACCTTAGACTATGAATCAGACAGCCTTGAGGTGAAGGCATACATTGAGGAGTCAGAATCAGAGGTGGTGGTCAGCATTGGCAATAGCGGCTTCCCCTTTGAGCCAATGATGGCCAAGTCACGATATGAAAATATTGCCAACAAGCTAAACCGGCATGTCCAGAGAGTGAATGCCGAACAAGACGCTCAACCGGACGCCTTCGGCGCTGGTTAGCTTTGACGTTAGGCGAAAAACTGCTGCGGTCAGTTGCTTTGGACCGTATCCAATGCTTGCCAATATGTGGAGATGACACGTCGGCCAAAGCCGTAGTTGCGGAGTTATTGTCAAACATCGGCTTCGAGCCCATGGACCTGAGCCCGCTCAAGATGAGTTGGCGCATGGAAGAACCATTTCAACCTCTGTACAGCCGGGACTACGTGGTCGTTCAGGTCCGCAAGCAGATGAGGTACTCGGGGATTGCGTTGGAGTCCGTTGGATAAATATTCGCCTAACCACCAGCGGCAGTTGACTAGCAACGCCCATGATAGTGGTATAATCCCAGTTCAGCGCATCCTCTGCGGGTGGGTGGCAACTGAGCCTTGGACGTAAGAGCGACGAACAGGTTTTGATTATGCCTAAAGGGACGTTGCTCGAAATCATCCTGACAGAGAGCATTATTGCACGATTACAGGGATACCCTACTGCAAGACGCATGTCTCTCTGCGAAGGTTAGACCACAGCCCAACTACAAGGGTCGGTGGTATCTTAGCTGAATCGCGATGGATCGCGGTCTGACTGTAATCGCTTCAGGAGATACGTTCCAATGCACCAACTCATCAAGGACCTTTCTACGCTCAGTGACAATTCGGCGTTGTTTGATTACCTGCGTACAGGTTATGACCTTGCGGCGCTTGCAGACCTCCTTGCCGATTCCTTCGCCGTTCCTCAAAAGACGGTCAAGGGGGAACTCCTCTATGCTTTCCGCCATGCAATCGTACTAGCACTACAAGCCAATGACCACTCTAGCCTGGACAAGCTCATCGACGATGCGAACATCAACGCCAGGGTGACCATCTTCGGCGAGTTAATTCTGACTTTGCATGCCCTGCGAGATGGC
>JBCDFA010000533.1:0-3228 GCA_039178835.1 Chloroflexota bacterium | reverse complement strand
CATCTTTGGTTGAACGTTTCAAGCGAGAGGCCATCCTTGCTGCGCGGTTAGACCATCCTAATATCGTACCAATTTACGACGTTGGAGAAGCAGATGGTAACGTCTATATTGCCATGAAGTTGCAGGTTGGTCGGTCGCTTGCGGATGTATTGCGTGAACGGTTGCTGTTACCCCTTTCGCAGGCGTTACCAATTATCTCGCAGATTGCTGATGCCCTGGACTATGCTCACGCAGTGGGAGTCATTCATCGTGATGTGAAAGCGCCCAATATTCTCTTGAGCGACCAACCCGGTAGTCAGCATCCACAAGCACTGCTTACTGACTTTGGTATCGCTAAATCATTAGTTGATGGTGTGGGATTGACCAGTACGAGTGCCCTTATTGGTACACCGGGTTCGATGGCACCTGAGCAGATTACGAAACAGCCAACGCTTCCACAAACAGATGTGTATGGATTGGGGGCGCTGGTGTTTCGCTGTCTGACCGGACGTAACCCATTTGAGGGCAGTACTGAGGAAGTCCTGCTGGGACACTTGTATGGAACCATACAGGCCCCCTCAATATTAGTACCTGAGTTACCATCGAGCATTGATCAGGTTATCTTGAAAGCTCTGGAACGGCAGCCAGAGGAGCGCTATGCGACGGCTGGGGCATTTGCTCAGGCGCTCCAAGAAGCGGCAGCAGTGGCACCTGCTGACAATGCAGACACCGCAACAGCAGTTGGTGCGATTGTGCCACCCGCTGCACGTATCGTACCACGGAGCGCTGAGCCAACTCCTGTCATTACTGAAGCCCCACAAAGTGTGGATTCTGTTGCCGAAGTATCGACAGCATCACATGGTAAACGGCGCGAAACACTCATTCCATTGACTGTTCTGGTTATTTTGTTAATTGGTCTGGTGAGCGCAGTGTTAGGCAATCGTTGGCCGTTGATTATGGAGGCACTTGCTGAGACATTGGCTGGAGAACAGGTAAATGCCGTAGAGCCAACTGCCTCTGCAACACCTTCAGTTGTTCCGACTCAGGAAGTTACGCAGATAATAGTATCAACAGATATAGTGACAGCTACAGCAACAGTGACAGCTACGTCCGTTGCAACAATTATACCAACGGAAGAACTTCCATTGGAGCCAACGAATGAACCTGTGGCTATACCTCCAACCATCATCGCTACATCGCCACCACCACCACCGCCACCAACCGACACGCCTATTCCTGTTGCCTCCCCAACAGCTACGATTACAGCAACGGCCACGGCTACGATTACGCCAACCGCCACGACTACAGTTACGCCAACGGCTACGGCCACGCCAGAGGCAGTTGCATGTACGATAGAGGCACCAGGAGGCTTTGGTCAGTTGGTTACGAATAACGAAAGTGTGCGGGAGCGTGTGGGATGTCCAAGTGCAAGCGTGGTCTACAGTGCGGTATCTGATCAAGTCTTTCAAAGCGGCAATATGCTTTGGTATGAGACCTTCGATCAATTTTATATTTTCTTTGGGAAGGAGGCCGGTGGTTGGATGACGTACACAGGTGCCGATCTCAATCAGCGTGGATGGGAAAACCCAACACCTGTTGCGCCACCTGATCCTGATGTTTTTGCACCCTCTGACTCTGGGTTTGCGGTCATTTGGGGCAACAACGAGGCAGTGCGTGAAGGTCTTGGCTGGGCAACGAGTGGTCTTGCCTATACTGATGGTGGTGCGTTGCAATTGTTTGATGGTGGTCGGATGTTGTTCCATCCGCGTGTCGAGGCTATCTATGTCATCTACAATGATGGATCTTTTGAACGCTACTGGGAATAAGAACTTCTTATTCCTGTGAGTTCGCTGCTGTTGTGATTGCGTCGTGGAACACCAACACCTGATCGGGAGCCATTCGTTCTCCCGTTACACACCTACTATCCACTGCGGTAGTAATGTGGCGCAGGATGAGTGGATGCCAGATAACGTCCTCGAGTACCGTCCGTTGGGCTTCATAGAGGTATTGTTGTCGTAAGGTAGCGTCATCTGTTGTACGTGCTTTGTTGACATAATTGGTAATGTCTTGATGTGGATAGTTCAGTAAATTACGTGGTCCTGTTCCCAGAAAAATCGACAAAGCCGTATAGCTTTCCCACGCATAATCGAAAAGCAAGAGATCGAAGTGTTGCCGTGTAGTGAGAATCTCTGAGCGTGGCACTTCGCTTATGCGTACCTGCTGAATGCCTACTTCCGACAATTGCTGCTGCACGATTGTTGCTAATTGACGATACGTTCTGCTTTCAGGAATAAGCAAGACCATTTCTTCATTATTGTCAAAGCCTGTTTCCGTCAGCAACTTACGACTACGTTCTGGATCATAGTCGTACCCGTGAGAAGCTACTTGAGCATCGTATCCGGTCGCATTCGTTGTAATTGGTGTATCTGCGACACGAAACGCATTCGATGTGATAAAACCCTCTTTGTTGAGTGCAAGTGCTACAGCTTGACGCACACGCACGTCTTGCCATAGAGGAGATTGAAAATTGAAACCAAGATATGTTATCCCACCAACATCATCGTACAAGTGAAAATTCTGGTTGTTTGCGATCTCATCAACGTGCTCAGGATTCAGACTGAGCACACATGCCTCGCCACTGGTAAGGAGATTCAAGCGCTGGTCGTGGTCGGCCTCGAAGATAAAGTGTAGCTGTGGAATGTGTGTCGCACCCTGATTAGTAAAGTAATGAGGCGGTGTGTAGTAGGTTTTGACCCGTGCAAGTGTAAGAGAGTGATTGGGCTGATACTGCTCAGGAACAAACTGATAGGGTCCGGTGCAGGCGACAAATCCTGGTGCTGTGCTCGTCTCGGTGCGAGGGGAAACGATAGCAGCATAGGAGTTGGTCAACACCAGGCGTACAAATTCATAGTCTGGTGCTGGTAAATGAAAGGTCACGGTTTGTTGGTCAGGGTGAGCATCAATCTGTACATTACGGAATTCATTGAAGAGCGGCGAAACGCCTTGATGTTGTAAACGCTCAAAGCTTGACTTGACCGCCTGTGCATCAAGAAGTGTGCCGTCGTGGAAGTAAATATCCGACCGTAGTCGAATGGCGACACGCTGCCCATCCTCACTGTATTCAATCGTGTCTTCTGCCAGCAACCCATATAGCTCACCGGCATAGTCTGTGTAGAACAAGGGCTCACACACATGGCGAAAGATCGATTGAGCGGTGGGATGCGAAGTACGATGTGGATCGTACATCTG
>JBCDFA010000532.1:0-3229 GCA_039178835.1 Chloroflexota bacterium | reverse complement strand
CTACTGGACGCCCGACACGGATGAGTGGTATGAGGCAGAAACGAACGAAGAAGGGACTGTTTTTCGCTGGATCGAGGGGGATACCGGCTCTTTACTGGTGTATCCTTGTGGACCCAACAACGTGCTGTTGAGCCTCAATCTGGTCAGCTTTGGCCGGAGTCGCACGCTGGATGTTCGGCTGAACGGTGAATCAGTAGCACAGCACACACTCGAACAGGACCTGTTGACGCCCATTGAAGTTCCGCTGCAACTAGCTGATGGTGAGAATCGTATCGAGTTGCACAGTGCGGAGCCAGCCATCTCCCCTGAGTCGCTAGGGTTTCCCGACGACACACGGATGTTGAGCTTTATGGTGTCGCAGATCGCGTTGGTGCCACGGTGATATCAGAGGTGGACTACGGCGGCTCCAAGCCGCCGCTACGTTTGGGGTGATGAGGTAGGTACGGTTTGTTCTCGCACACCGTGTAGTGAGAAACTAGCTTGCTTGAGCAGGCGTAGCTCAGAGCCCGCAGCTTGAGCGGCGGGCGAGGGTATCATAAGACCGATGGTGTTTCACGGCGGCTCCAAGCCGCCGCTACGGTGGATTGAGGTAAGGGTAGGCGTGGGGTTTGCAACCGCGCTCAAGCGGTATGGATGAGATGCCCAAGCAAGGTATAAGGTGTGGTGAATTGATGACGGCGGCTCCAAGCCGCCGATACGTTAGGGCGAGGAGGAGGTGTGGTTTGGAACGGTACATATGGTGGTGCTAGTGTAGGCGCGGTTTGGAACCGCGCTATAATTTTGTTCTACACCATCGAACGTAGTCGCTCCAACTGCTCATGCAGAAGCCGCGCATCCTTTTTGTACTCCAGCGTGAGTGCTTTGGGACTCGTTTGGCGCAACACCTTTTGAAGCAACGCATAATCCTCCTCTCGTAGATCTTCGTGCCAATCGTTCAACGTATCGTTCGCCCAGCGTGGCCCACTGATGTGGAGTTGCAAGACCCGCCACAGGGGCAATTGTGCCAGGTAATCCTCGATCGGCATACCTAAACGCACCGCACTTACCTGGGCATGGGCTAGATCTAACAGCATCCCCACATTACTTTTTTCTATCACTGCGGTGATAAAATCTGGCTCACAGATGTATTCGTAAGCACCACCAGGACAGTAGTCAAGATTTTCCAGAATGATCGGCACATCAATCAGTTGACGGAGTGTATCGATGTTATGGCACATATTCGTGAGCAGTTCGTCGCGATCCATTATAGGTGAACGCGCCTGCATCCAGCCATCAAATCCCACCTCCGCCGCGCTAAAGCCCAGATGGATACTAAACCATGGTGTTCGTGTCATTGCCAGCGCTTTGTGGGTTATCTCGACAACATTATCCTGATTGAGTGCGTCAGGATGGCCCAACGACCAGTCGTATACGCTATTGTGCAAGAGAAATGGCTGATCGGGAAATTGCGCGACGACGCTCTCGGTCAGTGGCCCACCTGTTTCGAGGTAGTCAATCGTCAGTGTATGGTTGGTCAGTTGCTCTCGCGCAAGTGGCGAGTCGGCAATTGCAAGTGCAGTCATAGCACACCTTCTCTGTATGTATAAGCAGATTTCCAAACTTCTGTTGCTGCTGGTATACTGAGCGTATCACACATTTCTGCATTTGTACAAGCACGGAGTAACTGTTCATGCACTACTATCCTGGTGCTCTCCATATGCACACAACCTATTCCGATGGCAGTGGTACGATTGAGCATGTGATTCGATCGGCGCGTGATGCTGGGCTGCGCTGGATCATCATCACCGATCATGATACGCTGGAAGGGCGTCCCTATCAGGGTTGGCGTGATGATGTGCTCGTCATCGTGGGATATGAAATTACCCCTGACCGTAACCATTTCCTCACCCTCAATGTCGACCAGATCGTTGATCGTAAGCTGCCACCACAGGACTTTGTGGATGCGGTGTATGCTCAGGGAGGCTTTGGCATCATTGCCCACCCGGATGAGCGGGTGGAGAACAACTTTAAGGATATTTATCGCTGGGACGACTGGTCTGTCGACGGCCCCCGTGAGCGCGATGGCCGTCCGGTCGGGATCGAGTTGTGGAACTTTATGAGCGATTGGGGTGAGCATCTGACGCAACGCAACAAGGAATTTATCTATTTCTTTCCTCGTCAGGCGCTGAGTGGCCCGACGCCTGAAACCCTCGCGTGGTGGGATCGCCTCAATGTAGCAGGTCGACGCACTTTTGGGGTGGGTGGTGTGGATGCTCATGCATTCAAGTCGCGTACACCGTGGGGAGAGATTGAAGTATTTGCATATAAATGGATGTTTGAGACCCTGACAAACTATCTGCTGTTACCCGAACCACTGTCGCTCGATCCTGATACAGCGCGGCATCAGGTCTTCGAGGCACTGGCCGCAGGGCGTTCGTACTTTGTCAATCGGATGGATGGCGATTGTCCCTCACTCACGTTTGTTGCGACACGTGACGATAACATCTGGCACATTGGCGACAGCCCGAGTCTGCAGGCAGGTCCTTTGATGTTAAGCGTTGCCGTTGATATCGACGCCGAGGTGCAGATCATTCGCAACGGGCGGGTATTAGTCAAAGGGCTCCGTGAGCTGCGTCAGACGATTACGCGGCCAGGGGTGTATCGTCTTGAAGGCCATCGCAAAGGGCGGCCATGGCTGTACACAAATCCGATCTATGTGGGGGAGTGAAGAAATCAGTGCAATCATACCGAACCAAATAACCTAATCTCAGGAGGACTCTGTGACAAATCAAGCATTACTTGATGAACTGACCGCAATGACATGTGATCTGGTGGCAATGCCTTCCACCGCCGACAGACCGGATCAATTGCATGCAACGATTGACTATGCAGAAGGCTATATGCGCGACATTCCCGGTCTGTATCAGCATCGTGGCGAATACAATAAGAAGCCATATCTCATCGCAACCTTGCACGAGACGCAGTCACCGACGATTATGCTCAATGCCCATCTTGATGTGGTACCAGGTTATGCCGAGCAATTTCAACCACGCATCGAAGATGGCCGCATCTACGGTCGGGCCACGCAGGACATGAAAGGCTCGGGTGCGGTCCTCCTGCGATTGCTCAAGGACCTGGCTGCGCTCCCGTCACCACCCAACGTCGGGTTTATGTTTGTGACCGATGAGGAGATTGGTGGTGAAGATGGCACAGGGTATCTGCTCAGAGAAGGGTGGCGATGTGAGTTCTT
>JBCDFA010000531.1:0-3240 GCA_039178835.1 Chloroflexota bacterium | reverse complement strand
GGCGATTACGGCGAGTGAGCAGGAGTTTCAGTACGCTGAACGAGTCGAAGGTTAGTGAAGGCTCTCCGCCACCGACCTGGGTGCCTATGACCCCTCACTGTCCTAGTTTCAGTACTCTGCGCGAGTCGAAGGTTCGATTAGGTCTCGATTTTTAATGTACCCCAGGGTAGGTGTAAGTCGGGATCGGTTCGTTTCGTGGCGCACAGGCCGTCCTGTGAAGCCATGCATACCTTGATATTGTACCATAAACCCTACTTTCTCGAAACTCGATTTTTGCGCCAAAACCGCGTCAATTTGCGAGACTACCTCTTTCGCGTCCCAATCATTTCTTTTTTTCAAAAAGTCCTTACACTTGATTTTTGCAACCAGCGATTTCGGGACTTTTAACCAGCGAGTTGCGAAAGCTCTGCTTAGAAACGCTGTTTTGAGCAGTTTCTGCATTGAGTCATTGCGATAGTATTGCTCGGACGTTCATTTGAGAAGTGGGGTGCGGGGCTGTCTGGCCTCCCATATGCAACGTATCCCATCCACATAGGACAACCCGACACCTCATATATATAAACGTCTGTCTATACACAATTCGGGTATGGTTTTTAGTAAAATCTCTGGCATTTGCGACCTATCGCTGGTATGATACAGGTGTTTCCTGATCGTTGGCGGAGTTTCCGATGAAATGGGCTCTCCCTCTGGCACATATCGCTGGAGTGCGGATTTATATCCACAGTGTCTTTCTGTTGCTGGTAGTTTTTACGCTCTGGCCAGCCGGAACACCTGATCTGGCAATGGCCCTCAACCTCGCAGTAATTCTGATGTTGTTGCTGGTGTGTGTCCTGTTGCACGAACTTGGTCATACGGTTGCTGCACAACGCTATGGTCTGGCTGTGCGGAAAATAGTGCTCTGGCCCTTTGGTGGTATGCTGCTGCTGGATCGTCCACCTGATACGCCGAGTCACGATCTGCTTATCGCGCTGGCCGGGCCGCTGGTAAATATTGTTCTGGGCGGGATAGCGTTGGTTGTATTGATAGGGCAGGCATTTATCACTGGAGCGACGGTACAGCTTGATTATGGACAGCTTGCCGGGCTGTCTTTTACCAATGTGGTAACCTGGCTGTGCTTGATTAATGCGTTTCTTGTGCTGATCAACTTGGTTCCAGCCGATCCATTTGATGGAGCATATATCTTTCGCAGCATGTTACATATGTTCACTTCTCATGCACAGGCGACGACACTCACACGTATTCTGGGGTGGTTGTGTGTGGTGCTGATGGGTGTGCTTGGATTGGTGCTGGTGGAGGCGTTTTTTATCACGACAGCGTTGCTTGTGGGCATCGCTCTGTTCCAGAAGCGCTCGGCCCGGCGGTTCCAAGAGGTGTTGCAACCACCTTCAGAAGATCGTTACAAGACCATCCCGCTTGATCCGGCGCAACTGGAGGCGGTGGTACCTCCAGCACGAGTAGATACTTCAACGGCGGAAAAATAGATTACCTGCTTTGTTGTGTTGCATTTTGTTCCGACTAGCATGGCATTTGTAATGTGTTTGTTGGTCCGGCGCCCCACGCCCCTCCGCCTTCGACAAGCTCAGGCTACGTAGGTGGCGCCAGTGCTCATGGGCCATCACCACGGGGGGTGACGGCCACGGTTAGCTTGAGACTAGACCGAGCATGGAAATCAGCGGTCACCTTGACCATCCCGCCTGTCACACACTGCGAGGCATGCACTCCAAGTATGGTCCTGTCACCAACGTCCCCTTGCAGGGTCCAGGGGTGCGATGCCTTGGCCGGGGTGGCGGGGTGGCGGACCACCCTGACAGAAACACCTATTCAGAAATCGCACCGACGAGTGGGCCTGCGACAGGCTCAGGCTACATAATGGGCAACACCACCAATGGGGCAACACCACCAATGGGCCATCACCACAGGGGGTGACGGTCACGGTTAGGGGTGTGACGCCCTGGCCGGGGTGTCGGGGTGTCGGCGCACATGAAACACATGGTGATATCTCGCTGCCTTCGACAAGCTCAGGCAACGACCAACGCTGGAAACGTTTGATGTAGCGGCGGTTACAAACCGCCGCAGCGACAGAACCTGACAACTATAAAAAATATGAACACAAACACCTCAGAAAGCAGCACACATTGTCTAGTAGCTTTGAGAGCGCCAATCCGTCTATTTCGCATACCACAGGCCATTACACCAATATAACAATTCGTTAAAAAACCACAATTGGACCTCTTTTGGCCTCTAATTTTCACTTTTTCTAACGTTTATAAAGTAGACAATATGCACAGATGACATACCTTACATACACCTGTCGCCACGCTCACTTGCGATAGTGTCTTAACCTTGTTCGCTCCACTACCACGTTGCAGAACCTATTTCTTTTTGTACATGCCTGATTGTTGGGATGCGGCTATATGCTGGTTGCACCACAAAACCTGCCTATGATAATTGCAACCAGATAAGGAGGATATTGTGACCAAAACGCGCTCAGTGGATATGCTCGTCGGCCCTGATCTACCACTGTTTCGTGCTCGTATCGCCATGCACTTCCTCGCAGAATGTGGCGGTGTCGCTCACCCGAAGTACACGTTGGAGGGTGTACGGTAAAACCATTGGTTTAGCTTAACGATATAAGGAGTGTTAGTTATGAACAACGAGGAACGCAAGCACATTGAAGATTTGATCAACATCCAAAAAAGGCGATTACGCCATTTGGAGAAGCAAAAGGTAACAGAGGGACCTATGGTTAATCCTAGCATCTCCATGGAAATCGAGGATATAGAGCAAGGTATCAACGATTTAAAGGAACAACTAGCTCTGGCTCGAGCTACCGTAGTCAAGCTATTTACGCGGCCCGGTGCACGACCAGCGACAGGCACTTATCTCGACTGGTCGGATTATTACGAAGACAATGAATACCCTTCAGATATTTGGCAAAAAACTTGGCTTACCAAGTTGAAAGACATCCTTGAGCACCACTCTACCGACTCAGTATTATTCCTCTCAGGACGAGCACATCTATCAGCCGGAATTGCATTTGGCTATACCTTTCCAGTACCAATGAACGTACCTGTCTGGGTTGAACAGCCAATTAATAACCACAAATCTATTCAAATTTGGAAAAGCACCGATCATTGGGATGGACCTGCTCTACTGACAGCAAGGAGTCATTTCAACCCAGATGCGGAGACAGATGATCTCCTAATTGATATCAGTATCGTACATTCTACTGAGTCTGCT
>JBCDFA010000530.1:0-3255 GCA_039178835.1 Chloroflexota bacterium | reverse complement strand
TATGAGGCTATCTTCCTTCATCAGATGTAGCCTAGTTAGGTAATTGGGGTCTACTTCTGGGAGTTCTAAACCTAGTGGCACAAACTGCTGCAATCGCTCATATACAGCTTGAATAGACCAGTTTAACTTCAACGCCACATCAATGAGTTGTAATACACTTTGTAGTGTAGGTAAACTTTTATCCCAAATGAAGGACAATAGTGTTTCATCTTCCTTCATCAGATGTAGCCTAGCTAAGTAGTCGAAGTCTATCTTGGGGAGTTCTAAACCTAGTGGCACAAACTGCTGTAACCGCTCATATACAGCTTGAATAGACCAGTTTAATTTGAAAGCTGTGCTCACTAAATGTTTTACCAAAATCTGATTTGTTAACTCTGAAGGCTCTCTATTCAAAGTTATCGATAATAGCAAAGCATCTCCAGGTAAGAAAACTGTTGGTATCTTAAGCTCAGTTGTTTGACTGACTAGTTCAGTTAACCAGTAGTCTGACTTAAGTACAGATAAAGCACGAATATAACGATACGTTGATAGAAATTCCAAAAGTGGGGGGGTATTATGAGAATCAGAGCAGTCCAATATTGTACAACCAAATTCATGGATGGGTAGCCACACATCATACTCATTTATTTTGACAGAGGCATTATGCTTAATCAAATTGATTACAATTCTCCTTGCTGCTTCCGCATCCACACCCCCCTCCAATGCCCATAACCATTCATATGTAAGCCATTTAGTATGATCTATTGAAATATTGTTGCATTCTCGCAGTAACTTTGTAACGTATTTCTTATCCCAGGCCAGTATTTCACTACGATCAACTTTGAGTGTAGGTTTGTAAGCATCTCGTAGATTGACAACAGCACAAGAGTCTCCTTGATTAGTTATAATCCCATCTACTAGCAAAATAACACTACTTTGTTGAGAGAATGGATCACGTGGCACAGCTGGAAATCCAGAGGTCTCAGAGAATGGATCATGTGGCACAGATGGAAGTCCAGAGGTCTCAGAGAATGGATCATGTGGCACAGACGCCTGAGGGAAAAGTAGATGGCGTGTATGTCCCTTAGGGCGTAGGAGTGCCCCTAGGGACTCTGTAGGTAACACAGACGCCTGAGGGAAAGGTAGATGGTGTGTTTGTTCCTTAGGGCGTAGGAGTGTCCTTAAGGAGCGCTTTGCATAATGAGAGAGAGATGAAAAACCTGGAATATGCTGTGCACCAAATTTCACCCACCATACATCAGAGTGACTCGTGGCTATGATATCTTCTGGCTCTGCCCCAGGCCATTTAAGTTCCCCAGGCATCCAGACATCGGTCTCGCTGCGTTCATGGACCTCGGTTCTAAACTGGGCAACACGTAATAGCTCACGTAAAACATTCAAACATGAAACAGATTCTTGTTGGTTCTGGGTAATTGCCTCAGTAAGGTATAGCCGTATAAGTGTTCCCGAATGAGTGCCTTTCTGCATTGGTCGGACACGGAAGAGGCTACCACTGCCGGCAACTTTTACCTCCAGCAGTGTCCCTGGTTGTCCATCTCGATCAAGACGACATGTTTTGATCAGTAGTTCATCTGCCAGCATAAAATAGCTAAAAACGCCAATCCCAAACTGACTGTTCGGATACAGCCGTATCGGTGGATCGCAGCGTAGCCACTCGGCCTGTTCTTCGATAAACTCTGGCATATCGGCAAAACGTCGTCCGGCCCGCGAGAAGGCATCGGTCAGTTCACGGCGGCCCATCCCAATACCATTGTCCTCACACTCAATATAGGGTCGGCCATCTTCTTCGTCCTGCCGAAAGACAATCAACCCTTCCCAATCATCGCCCTGATATTGCCCTTTCCGTTGGAGATAGGTCGTTCGTGCCTCTCGATAGCGACAGGCATCCAGTGCATTCTGATACAATTCACGGATTGCCAGGGTCGGATCACCATACAGCGACTCACCCATGAGCAATTCGCGGACATCATTGTGTGAGAGTTGAAATTGCAGGTGTGGGGTTTCATACACTGGCCCATCAGCCAGCTGTTCCGCCTTGATCTCGTGGGCCAATAGTCGTTGCGGTAGCCCGGTCAGAACTTCCAGACAATCTTCTTTCTTATGGATCTTTTGCTGTAGACGATCAAGGATGTCGCTGGCCTGCGCCACATGTTCCTGTAGTGCCAGATCAGTGGCAGGATGGTGGCAGATCGCTTTGAGTACCCGGTTCGGGCCATCTGATTTCCACTTGGCCTCTTTGATGACTCTACGTACCTGCTCAAGTTTGAGCGGATCATTTAATCCTACGTGGTCAACCAGCGCCTCTGACAGCATACGGGCATCAATGGCCATCCATCCTGCAAGATTTATCAGATAGGCCAGCATCTTCTCACGGATACGTTGTTCATTGCTTGAAGCAGCTGCTGCAAAATCCTCGCGTTGTAGTGCGCTAGGGCGATCTCCACGCTCGATACGTTCCAGATCAGTGTTGATACAACGGGCAATCTCCAGTAAACGATGTCTGGAAAACGTATCACGTATAACTGCGTCACTACCCTGCTTAAACTCCTCGATAAGATCGAGTAGGTCAGTCGGAATATAGCCCGGTGGGTCCATCCAGACTTCGGGTGTACGTAGGATGCAACGATACATCAGCCAGGTCGCAATTGCTTGCTGATCGATCTGTGCTTCTTCATCCTTCTGGTTTTGTAATCGCTCGATTTTACGTATCAGTTGTGGGAACGAGAGATGGATTTTCTCTAAATGTCCACGAAATCCTTCCGCAGAACCAGTGGCTTCCATGCTGTATGGATTGGTCTGGGCTGCGGCTGTCACGGCTGAGGCCAACACCGCCTCTCGTACAAAAGGGGCAGCCAGCAGTATGGCCGTTTCTGACACAGAGAGTTCCAAATCCTCACAACGGCTCACAAGAAACTCAATACGATCCAACATACGCAGGGGGAAATATTCATCACGCCAGGGGTCGTCAGGGAGTGCCGATTCTGCTTGTTGCCATTGTTGACGGCATACCTCCACCAGTTTGAGTACGCCCTGTTTGAGTTTTTCAGTGGCTTTGTTCTGAGCAATACCCTTAGTCGTCCATAGTTGGCTGTCTGTTATTGCTTGCCGCCATATGTCTTTTTGTGGAACAACTTTTCGCTTGGGCTGTGGACCACGACAGATGGTGCGTTGGTAGAGGCTTTCATCTCTAACGCCAGCTTCTGTATTAATGCGAATGGTTTGTTTTTCCTTGCCATATTTGGTAGACAATTCATC
>JBCDFA010000529.1:0-3260 GCA_039178835.1 Chloroflexota bacterium | reverse complement strand
TGATCTCATTATTGGATTCGAGTTTTTTCTGGAGTCGATCTACAACGAGGTCGCAGCTATTGCCCCGACTGTCGCATTGCCACGTGAGATGCTCAATGGTGGATGGAAGAACGGTGTACGTAAGCTTGCCGAGGCCTTTGGCCAGCAGGAGGCTATGGAGCAAAAACTCAGCGATTATGAACAGCGGGCGCAGACAATAAGACAGGCCCTTAGCGCGGAAATAGCGAACAAAACGTATAGTCTAACGCGCGTGCTCGATGATGAACTTCGTATCCATACTGATCTTCATTTTGGTGGCTCTGTGATGGAAGACACTGGGCTTGTGCGGCCCGGTGATCACATCAACGGCAACACTGAGCGCCCACTTATTCGCTTAACCCTGGAGCAGATCGAGCGTGTTGATGCAGATGCTATCTTTTTGCTCGTTGGTGGTGGTGGACGACACGAAGGTGCGCTGGAGACATTTGAAACCCTTCAGCAGAATGCACTCTGGCAACAACTCCAGGCAGTACAGAATGATGCCGTGTATCAGGTCAGTGAATATTGGAGTTCCGGTGAACTCCATGCGGCCAACCTCATACTCGACGATATCGACGAGTATCTGGCGAGTTAGTTCGTCGTCATGTTTGCGATAGGTGACATCGAGCAACTTGATCCAATCTTTTTCAGACAGGAGATATCAGTGAAGCAGGTATTTATTGAGGACGGGTGGAGATGTTCGATAACGTATAACCGTTTCAGCGCTCAGACGCTCAATCACTGCACCATAGCCTGGGTGCAACGATGAGTTCAGCCTATCGCACCCATCTTATTCTCAGCTTCGTCGTCGATCTGGCTGACGTGATGATCTGGACGGGTTTTACGGTGTTTCAGTTGACCGTTATTGGTATGTCGCCACTACAACTGGTGCTGGTTGGCAGTATCTTTGAAATTACCATTCTGTTGTGTGAAGTACCGACTGGCGTCATTGCCGATCTGATCAGTCGTCGCCTGTCCATTATCATCGGCTTCACCTTAACGGCAATAGCGTACATCCTACAGGCAAGTTTCCCGCTGTTCGAGGTGGCGGTGCTTGGGGCGATTATTTGGGGCGTAGGTATCACCTGTCTGAGTGGAGCATATGACGCATGGCTGGCCGATGAATTGGGACAAGACAAACTTGGCCCAGCACTGCTACGCGGTGAACAAGTCGCACGGGTAGCGGCACTGTTTGGGTTGGTAGGTAGTGCCACACTCGGCAGTATCGCGCTGGGGTTGCCGGTGCTTGTCGGTGGGCTGCTTTTTGCCGCCTGTGCCGTTTACTGTCTTATCGCGATGCCTGAGCGCAACTTTCACCCGGCTGCATCGGAAGAGCGCACGACCTGGCGGAAAATGGGCAGCACCTTGCGCGATGGTGTGCGGACGGTGCGGCGGCGCCCCAATCTGGTTCGCCTGCTGGCGGTGCTGTTCTTCTTTGGCCTATTTAGCGAAGCCTGGGATCGACTCTGGCAGGCTCATCTGATCACCACCTTCGATCTTGCGACACTAGCCCTGGGTATGCCGCTAGTAGCGTTGGCCGTGTTGCGTGGCACAGAGATGTTGATCTCAATTGTTGGGGCTGAAATACTACGTCGACGGATGGATACTAATAATCAGCGCCAGATACGCCGCATGGTTTTCATCTTCACGGCGGTAATGGTCACATCGCTCCTGATGTATGGACTAGCACCACACATTGCCGTAGCCATATTGGTCTTTGTCACCTTTAGCGTCGCACGCAGCCTGATCTGGCCATTGCTGAGCGTCTGGCAGAACGCCCAGATCGACGACTCACGGGTACGGGCGACGGTGCTCTCGCTGGGTGGGCAAAGCGATGCACTTGGACAATTGAGCGGTGGCCCGCTTTTAGGCGCGGTCGGGAATCGTTCGCTGCGGGCAGTCTTCCTGGTCAGTGCTGTGTTGCTGATGCCAAATCTATGGTTGTTGCGCGATCAGAGAAAGCACGCCGACGTTTCAATAACGGAAAGTTCCTAAGATGGACATAATGCAAAGAAGTAGTTGTTTTTGTTACACGTTCACACTGTTAGCTATGGCCATAATGTTGACCGCCTGTGCTTCATCTATCGAATCGGTCGAGCCATTAACAGAGGTGGAAACAAGCGCAGAGTCACGCCTGATACGGCATGTCTTTGGGGAGACCGCAGTCCCCCTGACACCACAACGCGTGCTTGCCCTCGGTGAAGAAGGCTTACTGACCGATCTGCTTGATATTGGTGTGCGTCCGGTAGCCGCAAGTGTGAATGTGCCGGAAAGCGTTTCATTGGTTGAGCCGGACGAGTTGGAAGGTATTGAATTATTCGCTTCCACAGGGAATATCTCGCTTGAAACCCTGAGTACCTACCAGCCAGACCTGATCATCGGCACCCATTTCTTTATCGACACTATTGGCTATGAGGAGTTGAGCCAGATTGCACCAACTGTTGCTATTGGCAGCATTGAGCCGCTTGAAAGCTATCGAGAAACGCTCACGGTCTTTGGCCAGAGCGAAGAAGCACAACGAATTCTTGAGGCATTTCGTGAAGAGATACAGACAGAAGGTGAGCGCATCGACGCTGCGAATCACCAGGTATCGGTGGCAACGATCTACTCGGCAGAAAACGTAGCACTCTGGTTCGATGGCCCATCGCCGATACCATTGCTCCTGCGTGAACTCGGGGTCCAACTCCAGCCTGACCCTGCAACGATTGACGGCTTAGACATACGCAATGGACGTGCCTTTATCAGTCTGGAGCAAATACCACTGATGAGCGGCGACACACTGTTTCTGTTGCAATCTTCCCGTGTTGAAGGCGAAAACGATGCGGTTGCCGAGATTGAGGCAACACCACTCTGGCAGCAACTTCCGGCAGTACAAACCGATCAGGTGATTCGCCTGGACCGGATTGGATACCCTGGATTGCGTGGTCAGTATCAACTGCTTGACGACGTTATACAAGCGCTAGAAGGTGAGACACCGGCACAAAACTAGTCATCACACTGTAAACCAAGTCGTTACCTTTAACCTGAAAGGATCTTTTGTGAAAAAACATATCGTTCTCCTCTTCATTCTGTTCGCGTTCCTCACTGCTTGTAGCGGACAACCCGCAGGACAGGACTCAGATGTGGCAGGCGAAACCTCAGATGTTGTTGCAGAAGAAAGCGCGGTGGAGTCTGAAACCGATGAGTCCAGCGAAGTTGTAGATGGGCAGACAGCATCAGATGATTGCGCCCCAGGCACTCGT
>JBCDFA010000528.1:0-3274 GCA_039178835.1 Chloroflexota bacterium | reverse complement strand
TGGCAAAATGTTATCAACATTAT
Source organism: Chloroflexota bacterium (assembly GCA_039178835.1). Lineage (GTDB taxonomy): Bacteria > Chloroflexota > Chloroflexia > Chloroflexales > Roseiflexaceae > AL-N1. The sequence continues at coordinate 3,251 of JBCDFA010000528.1, read as the reverse complement.
ACTTGATCTTACGAGTGAGAATAGCGATAAGCTCAAGTTGGCTGATTGGAATGATGGTGTTCCCATACTAATTGAAGACAATCAAACACCCCTATGGGACGGCACCCCGATTACACCTGAGCAGATCGAAGTAGCAAAGAGGGGCCGATGAGACGGAGATATGTACCAATTGCGGCATCAGCAAAGAGTATCGCTGAATTGTTCGACATGGACCGCTCTACATACTATCGACGCATCTATCCCCATGTAATGAGCGGTGATATTGACAGTATCTGCATCGGAAGAACGCGGCGAGTCTTTATTGATTCACTCGTTGCATGGATGCGTGAACAAGACGATCTTGCAATGTATGCACACAGGTGGTAACGATGGCCCGTCGCGGACACAACGAAGGCTCTATCTATGGCCTCAACAGAGAGGGACGTAAGGCCCGGCCTGGCGAACTGGCAGTGAAGTATGTCGGGTTTATATCGCTGGGCTATCAGAATGGCAAGCGCATTCGTAAAAAAGTCGTGCGTAGAACGCGCAAGGAAGTTGCACAAGCATTGCGCGAACTCATTAGGGAGCAGGAACGTGGGGTTGATCTCAGTAAGCGTATCCCGACCACACGCGAGTACTTTGAGCAGTGGTTTGAGCGAGACTACATACCTAAAAGACGTAATAAGCCCAATAGCATCAACACCTATCGCAAAATTATCTACAATCATATCATCCCTGCGCTTGGGCATATTCGATTGAATAAACTAGCACGCAGGCACATGACCGATATGCTGAACGATATGAGTGAACGGGATTATGCGCTCAATACGATTAAATTGGTGCGGCGTGTGCTCATTCAGGTGTTGAGTCGTGCTGAACGCGATGAATTGATTATCAAGAATTATGGCAAAGACACGGAACTCCCCAATGCACGGCACACATCGTATGTGATGCGTTCACTGACCATAGTACAGATACAGCAAATTATGGAAAAACTAGGTAATGATCGGCTCCTACTTCCGATTAGGCTGGGATATACACTGGGATTACGTCGTGGGGAGATTTGTGCACTACGCTGGGCCGATATCGACCTTGACCGTAAAACCATTACCGTCAATGGAAGCTTGGTCTCTGTCAAGGGTCAAGGACTTGTTCTTACCGAGCCCAAAACCCCACACTCACGGCGTAAGCTGGGTATAAGTGACGACCTGGTGACGGCATTTCAGTTGCATAAGCAGCAGCAAGATAGCGAGCGTGTTGTCATGGGGGATGAATGGGAGTCGAATGACTATGTGTTTGTACGGGCAACCACTGGGAAACCTTTGTATCCTGAGACCCTGTATGTAAGATTCAAAAAGGCTGCCAAAGAAGCCGGGATGGGACACATTCGACTCCACGATTTACGGCACACGTTTGCCTCACTACTTCGTAATCAGGGATATGATGTCGTGCAAATTAGTCGCATTCTCGGACATGCGAAGGTATCGACCACACTCGATATTTATACGCATCTCTTCGACGAAGATATCGCGTATGTTGCAGATACTATTGATACACTCATGAATACTAACAAAACAGGAGGGTCATAATATGTCTATTATACAGACGCGGCAACCCGCATTGGCAACCCCGTATACCAGCACTGCATGTCAATGCCCCGCAAAGGGGTGTTCTCTGGTAACGTGTGGTTATGAAAGAACAATTCTATCAGATACTTTAGCAACTAAACTAGTGATGTTTGTTACAAAGAATGTCTCTAGCTTCTTAACAACACAAAATGTAGTGTTCTTTTGAAAAGAGCAGGCTATCTCGTGCAGAAAGTGAGGACTCTATGGACGAGCTCTACCTGGGCATTGATGTTGGATCAACCACGGTCAAATTTGTCGTGTTAACCCAGGAGTGTACCCTGCTTGCCCACCGCTACCTTCGCTCCAAAGGTCAACCTCGTCAAACGTTATTGCAAGCGATGGAAGAGCTATCTCAACATATCGATCTGTCACACATTGTCGGTGTGGGGCTGACTGGTTCCGGAGGCGGACCTATCGCCCAACTGATCGGCGGACATCATGTGAACGAACTGATTGCACAAACACGTGCAGTTGGTGAATTACATCCCCAAGCACGTACAGTCATTGAGATTGGTGGTCAAGATAGTAAATTGCTTTCGGTCGAGTGGGACGCAAAGAGCGGCAAAATGGCACTGGTGGATTTTTCCATGAATGCACTCTGTGCCGCTGGAACAGGATCTTTCCTTGATCAGCAGGCCGAACGTCTCAATATTGCTATAGAGGATGAATTTGCCGCATTAGCCGTTCAATCGGAGAATCCGGCACGTATCGCGGGTCGCTGTACGGTCTTTGCCAAGTCGGACATGATCCATCTACAGCAAAAAGGTACTCCACTCAGCGATATTCTGGCTGGCCTGTGTATGGCGCTGGCCCGTAATTTCAAGAGTGTGATTGGGAAGGGAATGTCTTTTACTCCACCTATTCTGTTTCAGGGTGGTGTGGCCTACAATGCTGGTGTCGTGCGTGCTTTTGAGTCTGTCTTGCAATTGCAACCAGGGGAGCTCATCATCCCTGAGCATCATCAATTGATGGCAGCATTGGGCACAGCGCTTGTGGCCAAAGATGAGGCTTCGCAGGGCTTGCTGCCACCTTTCCTGGGGTTTGAGCCTCTGCGTGAGTATGTTATTTCGGGCAAAACCGAACGCAAGAGCATGCCCAAACTCACGCTTACCAACAGTGTTACACCACAAAAAAGCGCACCTATTAACCTAGAGCAGATCACCCCGAACGGTGCGCGATTGCCTGTGTATATGGGTGTCGATGTGGGGTCAATCAGCACGAATGTGGTGTTAATTGATGAACGTGCACAGGTGGTGGCACGGCGGTATTTACATACTGCTGGTAAACCATTGGAGGCTGTACGACGTGCGCTGAGCGAAATCGAGGTTGAAGTTGGTCCGCATGTGGAGGTATGTGGTGTAGGTACGACGGGCTCGGGGCGCTATCTCACGGCGGATTTTGTGGGTGGCGACGTGGTGCGAAGTGAGATTACTGCCCAGGCTCGTGCGGCTGTGGCGATTGATCCTTCGGTCGATACGGTGTTTGAGATTGGGGGACAAGATAGCAAGTATATTGCCCTGAACCATGGTGCGGTGGTCGATTTTGCTATGAATAGCGCATGTGCGGCTGGAACGGGTTCCTTCCTGGAGGAGCAAGCTGATCGTTTGCAGATCGATATCAAGGAAGACTTTAGTCAGATAGCAC
>JBCDFA010000527.1:0-3307 GCA_039178835.1 Chloroflexota bacterium | reverse complement strand
TGGTCCTGCTGGTGATCGGTTTGCCTGTCTATTGGATGATCGTGGCATCGTTCAAAACCAACCAGGAAATCTACTCGATCCCCCCAACGTGGATACCGCTCGCTCCGACACTGGCAAATTATCCAGAGGCATGGAGTTCGGCACCATTTGGGCAGTACTATATCAACAGTATTTTCATCACGTTCGTGGGCAGTGGCTTTGAGGTGTTCTTTGCGATTACGTCGGCCTATGCGTTGGTCTTCTTACGCTTTCCGGCCAAGAAAGTCATTTTTATCGTTCTGCTGGCCGCGCTGATGATCCCGCCAGAAATCACGATTGTACCCAATTACATCACCGTGGCGAACCTCGGTTGGGTCAACACCTATCAGGGCATCATCATTACCGGCGTATCGGTGGCGTATGGCACCTTTCTCTTGCGACAATATTTTCTGACGCTACCGAGCGAGGTCATCGAAGCTGCCCGTGTCGATGGGGCGCAGCACCTCCAAACACTTTTGTATATTGTGCTTCCGATGGCCCAACCGGCAATTGTGACCATGGCCCTGATCTCGATTGTCTATAAATGGAACGATTTTCTCTGGCCACTTATCGTCACCAATACCACCGACATGCGCACATTACCCATTGGCATCTTCTGGCTCCTGGACCAGGAAGGTGTAACCAATTGGGGCGTGGTAATGGCCGGTACGGTGTTTGTGGTCGCGCCTATTATCGCTATCTTCGTCTGGGCTCAGCAATATATTGTAGAAGGAATTGCCGCCGGGGCAGTGAAAGAGTAGTGGCCCAGCATTGTGATTTCCCGGTATACAACCCATGCAGCGTAGCACCCAGGCAATGGCGCAATCCTTTGGTACGTGTACGTTTGCAATAGTCATTGGCACTCATACTACAGATTCTCCATGAGGTAGAACAATTATGAAACAGATGAACCGACGAAAATGGTTACGTGGTATGTTTACAGGCGGTGGTGTCGCGTTGCTTGCTGCATGTGGTGGGCAACCAACTGGCGAAACCACTGAGGAAGACCCGGCAGCAGATGATACGGCGGCGGAGGCACCAGGCACGGTCGAAGAGACCGGCTCGACTGTTACAATAACCTATTGGGGTTCGTTCAGTGATGCGCTGGGTGAAGCAGAACAGGCCATGGTCGATGCGTTCAACGAGTCGCAGAGCGAAGTCGTGCTCAATTACGAATTCCAAGGGAGCTACGAAGAAACGGCCCAGACCTTTGCCGCAGCACTACGAGCCGACACGATCCCAGATGTCGTGCTCCTCTCTGATGTGTGGTGGTTTAACTTCTACCTGGCCAATTCGATCACCGCCCTCGATGATCTGGCCGCCGATGCTGGCATCAACTTCGCTGACTATCAGCCAGTTCTGTTGAACGAAGGTGTGCGCCAGGATACCCACTACTGGATTCCCTTTGCCCGCAGTACCCCGCTGTTTTACTACAACAAGGACATCTGGTCGGCAGCCGGTCTGCCAGATCGTGCACCGGAGACCTGGGAAGAATTTATGGAGTGGACCCCGCAACTAATGGAGGGTGATCGTCTGGCATTTGCCCACCCCAACTCTGCCAGCTATGTGGCGTGGCTCTTCCAAGGCGTTGTGTGGCAATTTGGCGGCCAGTATTCGACCCCTGAGTTTGGCATGACCATGCTGAATGAAAATACCATCCGTGCAGGCCAGTTCTATGGCGACACAACCAACTCCATGGATTGGGCTATGCTCTCCGCCGACATCAATCAGGACTTTATTGGTGGAAGTGTGGCCAGTATGATGGCTTCGACTGGTGGTCTGGCTGGCATTCAGGAGTCAGCTCAGTTTGAGGTAGGTGTGGGCTTCCTGCCACAGGAGGCCAACTTCGGGTGTCCAACCGGTGGTGCAGGCTTTGCCATTCCAACTGATATTCCCGATGAGCGCAAACAGGCTGCGATGCGGTTTATCCAGTTTGCGACTGATGAGAGTGGCGCGTCGATGTGGTCTCGCAGCACAGGTTATATGCCTGTCAATGTCAACGCCGTCGAGTCGGACGAGATGCAACAGTTCTTTGAAGAGAACCCGAACTTCCGCATTGCGGTAGAGCAGTTGCCCCAAACCCAGGCGCAGGATGCAGCCCGTGTGTTTGTGCCCAACGGCGACCAGATTATTGGGCGTGGATTGGAGCGTATTTTGGTGAACGGCGAAGACGTTGAGACGGTATTTGGTGATGTGAATACCGAACTCGAAGAAGCTGCTGAGCCAGTATTACGCGATCTGGAAGCCCGCGAAGCCTAACGATACATGTTTTTGAGATGGCCCCTTCAGTTTACACACACTGGAGGGGCTTTGTCTTGCTGAGTCGACTTAGCACAGAATAACTGAAACCCTCTTGTAGAGTCCTCATGTAATGTGCCGAACCGCAATTTTTCTGCTGAAGCAACCAAGTGTATAGTCTCACTCGTCATGGTATCGTAAGGTAGAACGGTTTCCGTTTCAATTCAAGCAATACATCTAGAACGAGAATAAGTAATGCAGTTACAAAATGCGGATGGGACGACGACGTGGTACGAAGAACATGGCGATCCTCAGAATCCGACGATGGTATTACTCCATGGCATTGGTGCCGACCATCGGATGTGGCAGCCACAGATTGAGCGCTACCCCAGCGAAGGCTATCATGTCTTGGCGATGGACATGCTTGGGCATGGCAAATCCTCGAAAGTCAAGAGTCTTACGCTTCAGGATTGGCACAATCAGATCAATGATCTTTTGCAGGCCAAGGGTGTTGATCGCTGCATTCTGATGGGAGTCAGTATGGGTGGTGTGATTGCGCTTTCGTATGTAGCGCAGTACCCAGAGAAGGTCGCACGACTCATTGTCTCTGATACGTTTGGTGAACTGAAAACATTCCAGGCCAAAATGATTGGTACAGCGGCTGTTTTTGGTTTCCGTGTCTATAAATTGTTGGGTCACAAAATGCTGGCAAACGGTATGGCTTCGACCTACAAAGCTCCTTTTGCTCAGGAGGCGCGGGCATACTTTGAAGCCGTGTCGCTCGAGGTTGATTTCGATCAACTGGTGCTGGCCAGAAAAGCGATTAATCAGATCGATATTCTCGATCAATTGCGAACGCTCTCGGTGCCTTCCCTCGTGATGGCCGGTGATCAGTTTGGTGCATGGTTTGTGGAGATGAACAAAAACATCGCCGATGCGTTGCAAGACTCGCGTTTCTGGCCAGCACCAGTTGATCGAAATCAACCTCGAGCGACACGGCTTCAAAGTATGCCCGCGCCTCCTGAGCAAAAGGAGCTTTGTAGGTCGAAGC
>JBCDFA010000526.1:0-3324 GCA_039178835.1 Chloroflexota bacterium | reverse complement strand
TAGGTGCCTTTAAAGATAAATCAGAGTAGTAGTTTGTTGACTACTCTGCCCTTTGGTTGCTTTAAGGTAAATATATGGATGACCCTGTTTGGTATGAAGCTTCTGGCTTTATGCGCTTATATACACAGATTACATTTGTTTTGTGGTGTGTGGTCTTTGTAACAGTGGTGGTGGGGACATGGTTTTATCGTTCTAGTTTGCGTCAATCGTCGGCATGGATTAATACTGATCATCTGGCAATTGGTAGATTAGGTTTCCATCAACGTGTACGTCAATCTGCGCGTTTGGCGAGAGCTACTCTTGAAAATACGTCAGTTGCAACGCCTCAATCAATAACTCTCCAATCGTGGCAACAAGAAAAAAAACCTAAGTTACCTCGTATTCCTCTCCGTTATGTAGCGCATTTGTTTGTGATGCTTTTGGTGGTAATTGTCTCTCAATACTCGTTTTTCGGTTTATCGTGGTTTTTTCAACAAGACGAGTTAAACGAACCTGTTAGCATCCATACTATAGAAACAGATAGAGCGACAGATGTACAGGCAGTAAGCGGCTTTTCCGCCTTTTCGCTTGAAACAACTGCTTCTTCCCAGTCGCTTGCCTTGCCATCGACCCGACAAATGTCATTGGCTGATGTGGTGTATGTTGAGACCCATGTCTTAAACGATGGTGAAACCTTGGGGTCTGTCGCTAATGAGTATGGTGTGAGTGTTAATACACTTTTCTGGTCCAATGCATTGCAAGATACAAGTTTGCTGGCTGTTGGTCAAGAATTACGTATTCCCCGTCTTTCAGGTGTTCCATATACTGTGGAACAAGAAGATACCATCGAGTCGATTGCTGATAGGTTTCAAGTAACGCCTGAAGCGATTGTTAGCTTTAAGGGAAATAATCTCTCTGCTGATCAAACGGTAACTCCAGGCCGAGAGTTGTTCATACCAGGTGCTGTTCAGGAATATCCTTCTGAAGTGGTTGAGCGTCACGGCAATGAGCAGGGCGTCGCTGAGATGCGAGCTGTTTTAGCAGGTATTGTACGTGAAAATCAGACCAATATGCGTACCGGTCCTGATGGTGTGTATGCTCGTGTAGAGCAGCTGGATGCAAACTTTCCATTAGAGTTAGTTGCGCGCCACGCTGACTGGATAAAAGTGAATGCTGGCGGGGCAGGTACTGGTTGGATTCGTGGTGATTTGTTAGATACATCACCTGAGATGTTGCAACGCCTACCAGAGACGAATGATTTTCCTCCACCGCCACCGGTATGGGTGTGGCCTACCAATGGTCGATTTACATCAGGATTTGGTTATCGTTCGATCCCCTTTCCTGGATTTCATAATGGGATCGATATCGCCAATCGATCTGGTACTCCGATTGTTGCCGCACGCGCAGGTCAGGTGATTGAAGCCGGTTGGTGTGGTGGTTATGGTTATTGTGTTCGCATCAGTCATGGCGATGGTGTTGAAACAATATATGGTCATTTATTGAGACAGCCTGTTGTTGGTTCTGGACAGAGTGTTGATGTTGGCCAAGTTGTTGGTGCTATGGGAAGTACATATGGAAGTGGAGGTTTCTCAACAGGTGTTCATCTACATTTCACGGTAAAAGTAAATGGCCAGGCTGTAAATCCATTACAGTTTCTTCCTTAATTTGGCTCTTCCAATATCTTTTTTATTGAAAACGTCACCACATTATGTGGTGACGTTTCTTTATTCTGTACTGTCGTTTTTGTTTTTTGCTTGCTGGCACGAACCATGTTGTCATGCTACAATGGAAGTGTAAAACGTGAAACACATAATATATGCAGTAGCACATGAGTAGCTAAATCTGGATTATATTAAAATATATTGTCCTCTATTCTATGGTTTGTTTTTCAGTTTGAATATAGGTGTAAAACGTGAAACACACAGATAGCAACTCTCAAACAGTTGTGATAGCACTTGCCAATCAAAAAGGTGGTGTTGGTAAAACCACGACATCTGTGAACCTCGCAGGAGAGTTGTCTCGGCGAGGCCACCGTGTGCTACTAATTGATTGTGATCCTCAAGGGAATGCAACAACAAGTCTTGGGATTGATAAACATAGTGTCATTACCTCAACATATGAAATGCTTATGGGTATGAGTGTACCGAGAGATGTTATTCATCAAACTGGGAGATCGGGGTATGATATTATTCCAGCAAGTGAGAACCTTGCTGGAGCCATGATCGAACTGACAGATATTGAACGTCGTGAATGGCGTCTTGCCGAAGCGCTAGAGCAGATTGAGGAATATCATTGGATATTGTTGGATTGCCCTCCATCACTTGGTCTTTTGACTTTAAATGCTTTGTGTGCTGCTCATTATGTCCTTATTCCCCTACAGTGTGAATACCTAGCATTAGAGGGTTTAGTGCAACTCAAAGGAACGATAGATCGTGTGCATGATCATCTTAATCCATCCCTGACTATTGTTGGAGTCGTTATGACAATGTACGATGGACGTACCAACCTTGCCCAGCAGGTAGTTGAGGAAGTACGTCAGTATTTCCCCCAGCGTATCTTTGATACGTTGATTCCTCGCAGTGTGCGGGTCAGTGAAGCACCAAGTTATGGGCAACTGTTGAACGAGTATGATCCACACAATCGGGCCTCACAAGCCTATGGTCTGTTGGCTGATGAATTCTTACAACGGTTTTGAGTTGAGGGGATGTTCCTATGTCTAAAAAAGGTGGGCTATATCGCGGCCTAAATGCATTGTTACCCCCTGATACGCAAGGTGGAATCAAAGAAGTACCTATCAACAACATTCGTCAAAACCCACGCCAACCTCGTATGCTGTTTGACGAAACGGCGCTCGAGGAACTAGCAATTTCTATTCGTGAGCATGGCATTATTCAGCCATTGATTGTGAGTGAGATCGATGATGGGTTGTATGCACTTATTGCTGGTGAGCGGCGCTGGCGTGCGGCACATCAAGCAGAACTCACCAAAGTGCCCGTCATCATCCGTGAAACGACGCCACAAGAATTGCTCGAATTAGCACTTATTGAAAATGTCCAGCGTGCCGATCTAAACCCGCTTGAAGAGGCGCAGGCCTATCAAAATCTAAAGGATGATTTCAATTTAACTGATAGTGAGATTGCTCAACGAGTTGGTAAAAACAATCGTGTGACGATTGCTAATACGCGTCGCCTCCTCAATCTTCCAGAGCCTGCAAGAGAAGCGATATTGAACAATACAATTAGTGCTGGTCATGGACGTGCATTGCTCAAACTTGAAACACCTGAGCAACAACTAGCTGCTTTAGCAATACTGACAACAGAAGACCTAAGTGTTCGCGATGCTGAG
>JBCDFA010000525.1:0-3340 GCA_039178835.1 Chloroflexota bacterium | reverse complement strand
TATGCCGAGGTACGCGCAAAAATTCTCACCGATCCTGTCTGGGCCGCGAGTCTGGAACGACTACGCCGCGATGCTGAACGAATTGCACGGGCTGCTGTGGTGCGACCAGCACCAGATGTTCGGCTTGCAGTCCATACAAAAAGGACTCGTAGACAGATGGCACATTGGTTGGGGCGTCTGTCTATGCTCTCTGGTATTGCTACCGTGCTGGTCCTTCTGGCGCTGCTCATTGGGAGTGAGGGCAGCATCACCATTGGGCCAACTGTGCCACGTTTATTTGTGGTTGATCGGAGCAATGATCAATTGCTGGTGCTCAATCCAGATGATGGTACTCTACTGCACCGCATCAACGTGGGGAGCAATCCAAGCAAGGTCCTCTACGATTATCAGCGCGATCAATTGTATGTGCTTACCTCAGACAGTATTGAAGTGATCGATCCGTATTCTTTTGCCATAGATGAGCTTTGGATGCCACCAACGCCATTTGAGCGTAGTGCTGATATGGTTTTTGATGCAGAACGTAATCTGCTCTATATTTCATCGGCTGAACATGGCCGCATTCTCGCTGTTGATGTGGATACTCCAAGAGGACACTCATTTGCTGCTGGCTCAAATCCAACCGAACTGGCTTTGGCATCTGGTCGATTATTTGCTGTTGATTCGCAAGAAGCTTCGATCTGGTTTTTTGATTTGATACACGACAATAGGGGAACGGCCTGGTTTGACCGCAATAACCTTAGTCGTCGCGGATGGCTTACATCAGGGTATGGAGAAGAAGTCTACGTGTTGCGCGGTGGTCAGCCGCCGTTACTCCATCGTTTTGATCCTGATGATCACCCTGGTGAATTTGTTCCGCTTGATCACGGTGCACCTGTCTGGGATATTACACGTGTCGGAGATAAACTCGTTGTGGCGCGTGGTGACGGCCAACATGGCGGCCTTGATATTATTGATAGTAATACCCTTGCTACCACGAGTCATCTTGATCCCTCATCTGATCAGCATACACTTGTCAATGGCCCGAACGAGACGGTATTTGGCTTCAACTGGGCACATGGCACCATAACCCACTACAATGTGGTTGAGGAACAGGTGCTATGGCACACGACTCTGGATGGGCAACAGCCATACGAGGGTGTGTTTGTGCCAGGCCGATGGCAGTTTCCGTGATAGTAACCGTGTATGTCCTCTATTTGCGTAACCTCCTCCCTTCTGGTACACTTGCGCGTCAGCACCAAGAGTTGTCATAATGAGAAAATACAAACATCGATGGAGTATAGCGAATACGCAGTCCTGGTGGATGTTGAAGATCAACATTGGTGGCATGGTGGGATGCGTGCCATCACAGCGGCACTGATCGATCCACTCTACCGCGACAATACGATTGATATTCTCGATGCAGGCTGTGGTATTGGGGGCAATGTCCGATTTTTACAGCGCTATGGTCGTGTGACGGGTGTCGATCTGTCGCCTGTCGCAGCGCAATTTGGCAAAGACCAGATTCGTGGTGCCATGGTGCGTGGGTCGGTGTTGGAGTTGCCGTTCGCCGCTGCGAGTTTTGATCTGGTAACCTCGTTTGATGTGTTGTACCACCACGATGTGCCGAACGAGTCCCAGGCGTTGTCCGAAACATATCGAGTCCTGCGATCTGAAGGACACTTGCTGATGCGGCTGCCGGCATATGAGTTTCTACGGAGCAAACATGATCGTGCGGTGCATACCCGCCGTCGCTACACCGTGCAACAAGTGCAAGCATTGATCGAGGGATATGGCTTTGTTGTTGAGCAGCTCTCGTATGTCAATAGCCTGTTGTTTCCCATTCCACTCGCACAGCGGATACTCGAACGCCTTGCCCCCTCGTTGGAACAGGAAGACTCGGATCTGGCCTTGCCATCGCCGCTGCTCAACGAGGTGTTGCGTTGGCCACTCGCGACAGAGGCAGCATGGTTAGGTTATGGAGGCGGGTTCCCAGTAGGGCTGTCGATCATGTGTTTGGGGCGCAAATGTACGTCGGGCTAAAGCCCGACGCTACACAACCTGATGGTATTATCTATAATGAGCGATATGCTACAAAAACCACTCGATGAACTCTCGAAGAATCCGCAGACGTGGAATGTACTGCGTTACGTCGTCGAGGCCGGGTTTCATGGCGAGAAGGCTGTGATCGAGCGTGAACTCCAGCCGTGGCGCGATGTGGGCCAGCGTCTGTTTCTCGATTTTGGCTGTGGCACAGGCGAGTTTGCTGCCTGCTTTCCATCGCGCCACTATGTCGGTGTTGATCTTGCCACACACTATGTGCGCTTTGCCCAGGCAACACGCTCTGGTAGTTATGGCGTGATGGATGGCGCGGCGCTGGCCTTGCAAACCGAGCAATTTGATGCGGCGCTGGTGCTGGGCGTGTTTCACCATCTCCCAGATGCACTGGTGCGCGAGTCGGTTGCTGAATTGAGTCGGGTGCTCAAACCCGGAGCCATATTGCTAGTGATGGAGGATATTGCGCCACCGGATGCCTGGAATGTGGCAGGCCACGCGATGCACTGGCTCGACCGGGGTGGCTTTATTCGCAGCGACGAAGCGTATCGTATGCTGCTCCATCCGTACTTCATGCTGCAAAAAACGTATACAATGCGTAGTGGAATCTGCGACTACGCTGTATATGTACTGGAACGTATCACCGAATGAGACTGAAAATGCTACTAACATTTGGCTTATTGTTCGCCGCAATGTGTCTTACCGTTACAGGTGAGGTGTTGCTGAAATATGGGTTGAATCAACTGGGCGAGTTTTCCTTCACCCCCGCGATTATCTGGCGTACCTTTACGAATCTGCCGGTCTTTGCAGGCTTTGTGCTCATCTTTGGCGGGGCGCTCTTCTGGCTCTATGTTATCTCCCGCTTCGATCTGTCCTTTGCCTATCCGCTGTTGGGCCTCAACTATGTGCTCATTCTCATCCCGTCGTGGCTTATTCTGGGTGAGCAAGTGACCCCTCGTAACATCATTGGTGCCTTTATTATTGTATTGGGTGTCTTTGTCGTCACCTGGAGAGCGCAATGACCAAAGAAACGGCGCAACACCAGCGAGGCACGGCTACCATGCCAACACACTCGTTAGGTCTGCGTTCGTTCTTGCTTTGGGAAGAAGTGCGAACCATACTCACATGGGCACGTGAGCGCGAACTGTGGCTGGTGCTGCTGGCCGGTCTGGTGTTGTGGACGTTGGCGTATCAGTGGCCGTACACCCATCAACTGGATGTTGGTGGTAATCGGGTCGAGCGTACTCGCGGCTTTGATGCGCCGTTTGTTGGGACGAGTTTTAATGCCTCTGAGCCAGCCAGCCTTCGC
>JBCDFA010000524.1:0-3362 GCA_039178835.1 Chloroflexota bacterium | reverse complement strand
GTGCTTCTGGCGTCGGTTCACCACCAGGAGGGACATCAGGAGCACCCGGCTCAAACTGGCCAAGGAAACTAATCCCGCAATTATGCTGATTGTAACGGAACACATGGCCCCCAACAGTGCTATCGCCGCCATCACGCCCTTCATATACATTCCCAAACTGATCGATCAGGAAATGATAGCCGATATCGCCCCACCCTAGCGTAATCGTGTGGAAATACCAGACAGCCCGCACCGTTGCCAACGGGTTCTCTGGGTTGTTGGTACCCGCCGTATGATGGATTGTTACAAACTCAAAGGGATACTCTCCCGATAGAGGAGGCCAGTAAATCGGCGAGTCGGGAGGAATGACATCAGGATTCCACCCCAACGGTCCATTACGCGGAATAAACTTTGTCGCAGAAGGATCGTTTTGCGTGAGCGCAAAGGGAATACCAGGACCCCGCTGTGCGAGATCATCAAGTGTCGGTGAGTCGAGCGCATCAAGTATGGTTGCCGTAACACGACGGACTGTTGGCGAAAGTTGCGGATTCTCCGTGCTCAGAATGAGGCGATACTGCATTGAGCTAGCCCGACCAACTTCCACCGGATCGGTAAAGGTCTCAGCCATAGACGCATCGTGGTCCTCACGTTGCAGCACATGACCAACCGGCGCCCAGTGCGTCCATTCGCGTCCATCCAAGCTACTACGGACTTCAACGGCCAGCATCGTGGCAGGAGGCACATCAGCAATCCAGCGCATCCCCACCATGTTAAAGTTGTTGGACGACGTATACACATCCGACACAAACGTGCGCTGGCGTTCAAACGTTCCATCAGCGGTCTGCTCTAGTTGAAGATTCCCATCGAGAGAACGCGCACTCACCTCTGCCGTGTTTTCATCGTCACGAGGTGCAGTGTGCCAATCGTGGGCTCGCACCGACGATGCGGCCGCAGCCGGATGTGGCTGATTCAAAAGGGGAACGCCAAGACCGAAGAGCGTACTCGCGGCAATCGAACTCTTCAAAAAGGTACGACGGCTCGAAGACAAACGGCGATGATGTGTCATTCATTCCCTCCTTGAGGGTGTCAATACGATCTCGTATAACACCTGGTAGGCTTGACAAAACTACGCACATGGTCTAATGTGGTATATACCACTTGGAAGTAAAATGTATTCTAACATAAGTCTTGAGCAATGTTAAACCGGAAAAGTTCTGTGCCGCTCTACGTTCAACTCAAACGACTGTTAGAGACACAGGTAGCCCAAGGCATACTGATGCCACATAGCCGCATACCATCTGAGCGAGAGTTAAGCGACCAATACACCATTAGTCGTATGACCGCCCGCCGAGCATTGGCGGAAATGGTACAAGAAGGACGTTTGTACACAAGCACTGGCAAAGGGACCTTTGTGGCCGAGCCGAAGATCAGCCAGAGCGTGCAAGCCCTGACCAGCTTTACCGAGGATATGCATGCCCGTGGTCTCACACCATCAACACGTGTTCTGCGACGCGAACTGATCCCCGCTTCGGATATGGTGGCCCAGAGCCTCCGCATTCATGCTGGTGATACGGTGTTTCGTCTAGAGCGGCTCCGTCTGGCGAACGGGGAACCGCTGGCCCTAGAAAATGCCTATCTGTCTTTTCCAGGTGTTGAGTTTTTGGAAGGTCACACACTCGAAGGATCGCTCTATGCTGTACTGCAGGAGAAGTTTGACTTAGTACCAGTAGAAGCTATTCAGGAATTTGAAGCGCGTTTGCCTCGCCCACAGGAACGCAAACTACTTAAAATGAGTGAAGGTGAGCCGGTGCTCAAACTCCAGCGTACAACGTTCAACATAGCACACCAACCATTTGAAGTGGTACAGTCGATTTACCGTGGTGACCGCTATCGCTTTGTCGCCAAACTTATACGTGAGTCTGCCAATGGACATAGAACTGATTAATCTGATAGGGCAAAGCCTAATGGTGCGCTTTGAGGGCACCACAATGACATCCGAGACGCGCCAGCTTATCTCACAAACACGTGCGGGCGGAGTTATCCTGTTTGCTGACAATATCACCACGCCTGAAGCGCTCCACGCTTTATGTCGTGATTTGCAGAACCATGCCGCCGCAGAAGGTCTGCCACCGCTGCTCATCTCCATCGACCAGGAAGGAGGTGTGGTCAGTCGCTTTACCGAGCCACTCACCACCGTCCCCAGCCAAATGGCCCAGGCCGCGACCGGCGACCCATATGCTGCGTACACCTGTGCGCGTATCAATGGCGAGCAACTGCGCCACCTGGGCATCAATGTCGACTTTGCGCCGGTGCTCGATGTCAACTGCAACCCGGCCAACCCAGTGATCGGCACCCGCTCATTCGGTGACCAACCCGATGTCGTGGAGCTGTTTGGCGTAGCGGCCCTCCGTGGGTATCAGGAAAGCCAGGTCATCGCGACGATCAAGCACTTCCCCGGCCACGGCGATACCGAAATCGATTCGCATCTGGGGCTGCCCACTGTGCGCCATGGCCTTGAGCGGCTCAAACAGATCGAACTCGCACCCTTTGCAGAAGCTATTCGTATTGGTGCGCCTGCCGTGATGACAGCCCACATTGTGTTCCCAGAACTGGATGATGTGCCGGCTACACTCTCGCACACCATCCTGAGCGGATTACTACGTAAGGAATTGGGATTTGAGGGTGTTATTTTTACGGATGCTTTAGAAATGCGTGCTATTGCCGACCGTTACGGTCCGGGTGAGGCCGCTGTGCTATCAAAAAAAGCAGGTGCGGATATCGTATTGCCGTTGGGTGAACTCAAAGATCAGATGGCGGTTGTCGAGGCTTTGGGTGTCGCAGTTCAATCAGGACGTCTATCCCAAGATATGTTCGAAGCGACCAGCCAGCGTGTTGATGGGCTACGAGCAACCTACGCTATCACCCATGAGATGTCACCATACGCCGGAGTCGACTCAACACATCACGAGCAGGCCCTCGACATCGCCCGCCGTGGCATCACCGTTGCCCAGGACCGTGGGGTGCTGCCACTGGCCCACGAGGCACAGGTTGCACTCATCGACTGTACTGTGCCACGCTTCTCGCTGGTTGAGGAGTCGGTCGAACGGGCAAAGCTGCTGCAAAGCCTTGTGCATGAAGTTTTCCCAAACACAAAGGCCATTGCGCTCACACCACATTTTGACGAACAAGACGTGGCACAAGTGATGAGCTGTGTGCAAGAAAGTGATGTCGTCATTCTGGTCACCCGTAATGCGTTGCTCAACGAAAAACAAGCAACATTGGCCCAAGCCATAACAGCGCAGACACCTCCGGTCGTTCATGTGATCGCACGCAACCCATACGACACAGAAGTTGTGCCAGGTGCTGCAGCAACCATCCTGACG
>JBCDFA010000523.1:0-3371 GCA_039178835.1 Chloroflexota bacterium | reverse complement strand
GCTGTCTGTGTCTGGAATCGAACCGCCAGCCGAATGGACGAGTTTGTGGCGGCTGGCGCAACGGCCTGCACAACCCCGGCAGAGCTGGCAGCCCAGTGCGATATCATTATCACCTGTGTAAGTGATACCCCCGATGTAGAAGCAGTTATCCTTGGTACAGATGGGATTATACAGCGTGCCAAATCTGGTTCATTAGTAATTGATACAAGCACCATCAGCCCACAAACAACCCGTACCATTGCTACGCAACTTGCAGAACGCGATATCCACATGCTCGACGCCCCGATCAGTGGTGGCAGTGAAGGGGCCGAAAAGGGGACTCTGAGCATTATGGTGGGGGGGCCTGCCGACCAAGTTGAGCGTGCGATGCCGGTGTTTCAGGCCATTGGCAAAACCATCACACACGTTGGCGATCATGGCGCTGGCCAGACTGTGAAACTGGTCAACCAGATTTTGGTAGTTGGGAACACACTGGCGATGAGCGAAGCACTGATGTTTGCCCAACTAAGCGGTGTCGATCTCGAAAAAACCTTGAACGCGGTTGGTGGTGGTGCTGCGGGCAGCTGGATGTTGAGCAACCGGGGGCCGCAGATTCTTGCGCGTGACTGGCGCCCTGGCTTTACGATTGAGCTACAACAAAAGGATTTGCGGCTGGTGCTCGATGCTGCCGATGAGGTTGGTGCCCCTGTATCTGGGACGAGTCTGGTCTTTCATCTATATCGCACGTTGCAGGCACGTGGGCTAGAGAGCGAGGGCAATCACGCGTTGATCAAAGCTCTTGAGCATCTCACAGGTGTTGAGGTGGGCAGTACATAGCAGGGAGAAGGCCACCACTTGCTTGTGGTGGCCTTGCTGCGCATACCTATGGTGCAATAATCGAAGGTGTGAGCTCTAGTGGTTCGGGGGGTTCTTTTGTTGTTATTGCCAGAGGGAGCAATACAGTGATACTAGTCCCTTCACCTGGTGCACTGATCGTTTTGATGGTGCCTCCGTGACCACGCACGATACCATAGACAGCGGCCAGGCCGAGCCCTCGACCGATAAATCTGGTTGAGAAGAAGGGATCGTACATCCTAGCCAGCGTTTCTTCATCCATCCCTTCTCCGTTATCTTTCACTGTGCATGCAATATAGTCGTTAGCGGGTAAATCCGGTAATGGATGCGTATCAGCCAGATAGTCGCTGTCACAATACCGCAAGGCTGTTGTAAGTTCAATAGTGCCTCTTTCTCCATCACCAATGGCTTCAGCAGCATTGGTGACAAGGTTCAGCACGAGTTGTCGAAGTTGTGCAATGTCAGCTTTGATCATCAAGGCATGATCTGTACGTTGTGTGTTCACATTGATAATCTTTGGTACCGCTGAGCGTATCACCAAGGTCAGATCTTCTATCAAAACATTAAAATCAAGAGTCTGCACTGTCCGTTTGCCACGCCCAGAAAAGGCTAGCATTTGTTGGACAAGGATAGCTGCACGTTGCGACGCCTCTTCAGCAGCGCTAAGATCGTCTACGACTGGCAAATTGGAGGGCAGTTGTCGTTTGGCTAACATGATATTGCCGAGAATAGCAGTCAACAGATTGTTGAAATCGTGGGCCATACCACCGGCCATCCGCGCAAGACTCTCCAGATTTTGCATTTCCATCAAGCGACGTTCAAGTTTGAGTCGCTGTTCCTCGTCCGCTTTGTACATCGTAATATCCTGGGCTGCCCCAAAGAATGTGATTGTGGATGAGGTTTTGGTGGAGTGTGAATCGGGCCGTGTATACATCCGCAGCCATACAATACTGCCATCTTTCTTCCGAACACGGAAGTCGACCTTATGTGCTTGACCCGCCTGCACCTGTGCAAAATGACTTTCTACCAACACAAAATCATCGGTCTCAACCAATGCTTGCCAGGTGTGTTTATCACTTTGTTCGGCACCTCCTATGGTGTGCCAAAATGTATCTTTGACCCATTCAAGGTGCCATGTTCCATCTGCTGCGATAGTGCCGTGATATACATAATCCGAAGTCATCTCTACAATAGTGCGATAGTAGGTTTCCCGTTCTTGTAGTTTCGCAGTGCGCTCTTGTACCTGCACTTCAAGGAGTGCTTTATTGGCCTGAACCTCGTTCAGCAGGTTGTTCATTCGTGATCGATAGTACCAGAGCAGCTGTAAGGTGCCGGTTGCAACAATCACAATGCCAAGACTCATACGAAACTGGACCTGAAATAGTTCAGGTGTTGTTGGTACACGTAAAGAATTGATAGCACTGATCACGACTATAGTCCATGCACTAATGATAAGATAGCGCCATCTGCGTTGCTCGAGAAATGGCAGAGACATAGCGACGGCAAATAAGGTGAGTAATAGTGCAATTGATTGAGTCGATTCGTGCAGAACGGTTGTGGTAATACTCATACCGAGCAGACCAAAGCTCACCAAAGTGCTGGCGTTACTAATGTGCTGGTGTTGTGCATATCGGTGAGCTATCACTAATAGCAGGCTGTATCCAAAAGAAATACACGCACCAATAACCAACGTGGAACTGGACAGATAGAGAAACGCGAGTGTCTGGGCAACCCCATACACAATTGATATGAGGAGACTCCATTTGATGATGTTATGTAATGCGACTTGTTCTGGCATGTGGTCGGCGAGGACAGGCGTGGACGAAGTCATGATGATTCCCTCGATAGTCATGTGTGATGTGGCGGATGGTCGACAAAATCATAACGTGGGTGATTTGTCAATGTCATCATAGCATTGACAGACTACCAATTTGATAACAGAACAGAGACAGCGCAATAGGAAACGATCCGTGTATACGTTCTATATTAAGAGGGTGTTAGTGTTTGATTATTGCTTTGTGATGATATTGACAGCTTGCAACTCACACAGGAATCGGATATCATACGAAGCGTGTTATTCCTAGCATTTTGTTGTAAAAACGAAAGAACATGGCCTGGAGCGCCTGTCCTCACCCGCCCACTCAGGAGGCTCAGGTGTCGACATATCCAAAGGCATAATCACGACAATAGGAGACGAAAATGCGCATTCTCGTGTTAGGTGGCGATGGCTATCTTGGATGGCCAACTGCAATGCAACTCTCGCAGCGTGGTCACGATGTTGCCGTAGTTGATAATATGGCACGTCGGGCGTGGGACCATGAGTTTGGTGCCGAAAGTTTGGTGCCGATCTGTTCATTGCAGGAACGTGTTGCTGTATGGGAAGCCGTTTCAGGCAAGCAGATCGCCGCTCACGTTGGCGACTTGACTGATTACACTTTCCTTGAACCACTCATCAAAGAGTTTCAACCCGAAGCTATCGTTCACTACGGTGAGCAACGCGCTGCGCCTTACTCTATGATTGATCGCCGTCATGCAGT
>JBCDFA010000522.1:0-3390 GCA_039178835.1 Chloroflexota bacterium | reverse complement strand
CGCACCAACAAACCAGGTCAGCCACAGGCCAACGATAATGACCAGCAACGCTTCAGACAGACCCTGTGCATCGCGCTGCCGTGCCCGCCACGCGGCGTAGAGCAGCGCTGGTATCAGCAGGCCGCCGTACAGATCGGGTTGGAGCAGGTATTTGCCTGCCCGTAAGGTCGCTCCCATATCAAAGACAAAAATCGCACCGCCAGCCGCCTGACGCGTCTGTTGCATATTTTCAAAAAAACTGCCGGGGCCGAGAAACTGAAATTGAGCCAACACCCACAGACCGAAACACGTGCATGCAATCAGCAGTGGCGTGAGGCGAAATGGCCATGTTCCAGTGCGATAGTACAGCCAATCTAATAGGCCAACCACTACCAGCGCCGCCGGAATAATGAGCACAAACTGGTTTTTGGTGACGAGTGCCAGACCAAAACCCAACCCCGCCAACACACTGAACAGCCATGAACGACGAGTCGCGTGATTCTGCACCGCCTGGAGTGCCGCCACCCAGGCAAGTAAGCCCAGCGCGAGAAAGGCTAATCCAGGTACCTCACCCAACACTTGGCGGCTGTACTCGATAAAGCCTTCGTAGTTGAAGGTGCGTGATGCGAGTAATAACGTGAGCGCCAGTAGCGCCGCCACATGGCCATGGAGCCGTCTCCCAAAGGCATACAACGACACCAGTGCAACCAGCGCGTAGAAGACAATCACCAGACGGCCCTGTGTAACACCAACATCGAAGAGACTGAACAGGAGTGCGATTGGCAGCATCACCGTTGGGCCAACCCCAACCGTCGGGCCATAATAGCGAAAACCTTCACTACTGATATCGGCATAGACACCGTGTTGAATGAGTGTCTTGGGCACATGGAGATGTGAGCCCTCATCGAACCATGTGCGGGGTGCATATGGCAGATTGACGAGCAACAGAAAGAATGTCGCAAGCAGAAGCGCGAGTGGCCAGAGGCGCACGAGGAGGTGCGCGAGTGAGCGTGTATGAGAACTAATTGCCGCAGGGGCCTTTCTTGTAAGCATAATCAACCCTTCCACAAACCGACATCAGCGGCGAGTCTCTATTGCTCAGTAATGATATGCCCCATCGATAGCATACATGAGATCATTATCTGGAACATCTAGCTGGACGTATTATGGATGAAGTGTTGTCAGTAGCGTTGTCATATGTACGACCACTACACTGTAACAAGAAACGATGACACACGGCTGACAGCAGCCGAATGATGGATGACGATGTTGTTATCCGTCATAAACACCACAATGTAGCACGTTTGTCCGACATTACAAAAGCAAAATGGCACTATCTGTCGTTTTGCCAAATGAACCTACTCAACTGATCCAAAATCGCTGTTAGTATCGTCATTTGTTCTTAACAGAAAGGCTTTTCTGCTTGCGATAATAGTCATTGTGTGTTAGCATTGCTTAAATCACCCGTAATGTAATGAATAAGACTGTTTTTGTGTTCACATATCTTCATATGTTCAGATCGAATAGCTGTTTTATTCATATGGACGATGTATGTGTCCCCTCTCAATGCGGAATTCCTATGTATCATACAATCTTCAACGTAGGAAGTGCGGTGATTTGTCCCGTGTATAACAGTGTGGCGTTTATGTTCAACCGATGTGATATCAGCAAACCAGCGAATGTTCTGATGTCATATAGTATTTTGAGGAAAGTGTTCTATGAGCGCACTTTTGGAAGTCAAAGATCTGGTCACTCAATTTCATACCCAGGAGGGTATTGTCCATGCCGTCAACAATGTCACATACTCACTAAACGAGGGCGAAACGCTCGGAGTAGTGGGCGAGAGTGGGAGTGGCAAGAGCGTACACGTCCTTTCGATGCTTGGTCTTATTCCAATGCCACCAGGCAAAATTGCGAACGGTGAGGTGCTGTTTGATGGCCGCGACTTGGTCAAACTCTCTGACAAAGAGATACGCCAGATACGCGGTGGCGAAATCGGGATGATCTTTCAAGACCCCATGACATCGCTTAATCCAGTCCTTACCATCGGTACACAGATTACCGAAGCGCTCAAAATTCACCTTCATATGAGCGAGACAGAGGCTATCAATCGTGCTACAGAACTGCTTGATATGGTCGGCATCCCTGATGCACGACGACGACTCCGCGATTATCCGCACCAGTTCTCCGGTGGTATGCGCCAACGAGTCATGATTGCCATCGGTATCTCGTGCAACCCCAAATTGCTTATTGCAGACGAGCCAACAACGGCACTTGATGTAACCATTCAGGCTCAGATCATCGAACTGGTCAAAGATCTCAAAAAGCAGATCGGCATGGCTATTATCTGGATCACCCACGACCTCGGTGTGGTTGCTGGAATTGCAGATACTATTCAAGTGATGTACGGAGGCCGTATTCTTGAGCGTGGTCCGGTAGAAGAAGTATTTAAGGATACACGGAATGCCTACACCCTTGGTCTGTTGAACTCGCTCCCGCGACTTGATACCAAGGGTGGCGCACAGGGACGGCTCCAACAGATTGTCGGCTCCCCACCCGATATGATTATCGAGCCCAAGGGTGATCCTTTCGCCCCCCGTAATCCGTACGCAACTCCCCGTTGTTTTGAAGAAATACCACCACTACGCCCTGTTGAAGACGGGCATCCTGAGCATCTTGTAGCAGCCTGGTACGATCTGCGTGAAGCAGTCAAAGAGCAATCCGTTGAGGAGGCGGCGTAAGCATGTCTAGTGTAGCAACCGATCTACAGCCCAATACAACTGTCACTGGTGCCACAGCACCGTTGCTTCAGGTCCAGAATCTGGTTAAGCATTTTCCCATCACTTCGGGCATTATCTTTCAACGACAGGTTGGGGCTGTCAAAGCTGTTGATGACGTCACTTTTGATGTGTTTCCTGGTGAAACACTTGGTCTCGTTGGCGAGTCCGGGAGCGGCAAAAGCACAACCGGGCGAACCATTTTGCAGCTACATCGTGCAACAAGTGGGCAGGTGCTGTATGACGGGCAGGATCTCACCAAGCTCAAGGGAGATCGCCTACGCCAGATGCGTCGCAACCTCCAGATGATCTTTCAGGACCCCTATGCCAGCCTCAACCCACGTATGACAGTGGGCGACATCATTGGCGAACCAATCAAAGTTCACAATCTGCGCCAGGGAAAAATGGCGGTTCGTGAGCGTGTGCAGGAATTACTCAATCTGGTCGGGCTCAATCCCAATCTAACCAACCGCTACCCACATGAGTTTAGTGGAGGTCAACGCCAACGTATTGGTATCGCCCGCGCCCTCGCAGTCGAACCTACATTCGTGGTGTGCGATGAGCCTATATCGGCACTTGATGTTTCTATTCAGGCACAGGTGATGAACTTGCTGCAAGACCTACAGGAAGAACT
>JBCDFA010000521.1:0-3450 GCA_039178835.1 Chloroflexota bacterium | reverse complement strand
GTATCGAAGCAGCAGACCGTATCCTTAACCTGATTTCGCTGCGTGGAACCACAGAAGACATACTACGAGAATTGTCAATGCTACTCAAGGAAGATGAGCGTGCACTGGCCGCTTTAGACAATCTCCGTGCTATTACACACGCCCTTGCTGCAATGGGTGTACCGACAGAGCGTTATGCCGTTGCACCACATCTGTCACGAGCATTGTCATACTACACAGGCGTGGTTTTTGAAACCGTCGTTGAGACACCACCGATGGGCTCACTGCTCGGCGGTGGTCGCTATGATGAACTCATTGGGGCATTTGCCAGTCGCCCAATCCCCACGGTGGGACTTGCGTTTGGCATCGATCGCCTCCACGATGTGATGACTGAATTGGGGCTTGACCCAAATAGTCCAAACGTTGCAGATGTGTTTATCACTGTCTTTGATGAGCAATCTGTCGGTACCAGCCTACAACTTGCCACGGAATTACGTCTTGCAGGATTCAATGTAGAAACAGCATTGGATGGAACTGAAAAACTGGGCAAACAGTTCAAATATGCTGATCGTAAAGGCATTCCATCTGCACTGGTGATGGGTCCTGATGAAATAGCACAAGGGACTGTGGTCGTTCGTAACATGCAAAACGGTGAGCAGCGTAGCGTCGCACGCTCAGAGGTAGTCGTAACGTTGCAGGAAAACCACAGCTGAAATCATATATCTGCCCGTATACCTTATTTGCTTTACAACCATAAACCCGCGGAGGTAGATGAATGAGTGAACAACTTCTCGATAAACGCCTGAATGAGTTCCTTAATGAATTGGCCAGCAAGGCCCCAACACCGGGTGGTGGAAGTGTTGCGGCGGTCACAGGTGCTATGGCTGCAGGTCTCCTCGTGATGGTGTGTGATCTCACAATCGGCAAAAAACAGTACGCCGATTTTGGCGCTGAAGCACAGGCAATTCGTGAACGTGCTGAGTCGTTACGACTTGAACTCCAAGACTTGGCCCAACGTGATATTGAGGTGTTTGAACGATTGTCTTCTGCATACAAGTTGCCACGCACGACTGATGCTGACAGTGCCAATCGACGTGCGGCAATACAAACAGTCACGAAACAAGCAACGGATGTTCCACTGCAAACAGCACGAGCCATTGCCAAACTATTGGTGCTCTGCCCTCCTTTGGCTCAGAGCGGCAACCGTCTGGTAGTGAGCGATGTAGGCGTTGCAGTAGCTTTGATCCAATCAGCCGTTCCAGCGGCTCTGCTCAATGTTGAAATCAACCTGGTTTCGTTGGAAGATACCCTGTTTGTGCAAGAAACACGTGCACATATGGAAGACCTAACTATGGGCATCAATGAAGAAGTCGCAGAGGTGTTGAAGATTGTCCGTGAGCGAATCGTAAGTTGATGAAATAAACTTTCTTCAATATAAGAACAATGGGCGCAGTGTTGACTTGCACCTGCGTCCTTTGCTTTGGTTAAGCATTCAACGCTATAGCAAAACGACGGCTCTGAACATCCTGAATGTGCTGAAGTGTAATATATCCTTCTGGAGAAAGTTTGACTTTGCTTTGTGAAGTTTCATCACACCACTCAATTTTACCATGGTGATGGAGAACGTTGAGATACGGGAAAATCTCATTATATCGCATATCTAGTGCTTGAGACACTTTTTCTACAGCGATACTCTCCACTTGATTATACGTTGTCATAAAGTCTATCATGTCTAGAATGTCGATGAGTCGAGCAGCTTTGATAGCCACAATCCAATCCTTTCTGTTCATCTTTTGCGTGATTTTTACACATAGTTTGTCAGATATTTGTACAACTTTGGCAGAAAAGATAATATCATGGTAGAAAGTGTATCAAATTTGCAAAATAGTAGCTGAATCATTGCAGAACGGTGTCTATATCATTACGGCAGCAAAATATTATACAAAAAAACAATCACAAAAACGAAACATAATGACAATATTCTGCCAAAAATACCAAATTTGTTCCTTTTGGAGCGCTTAGATACTTGTTATACTGCTTACTCAAAGTAACTTGTAGATACAGCCCTATTGGAACATTATTGTGTCACACAAATCTGAACTTGTACCTCAAAGTAGCTCGGATCAAAGTTCACCAACCAAACACAAGTATCTCCCTTTTTTTTCTAAAACAGAGTTTCGTATAGGGTTTATCGCAACCCTACCATTATGGCTGGGAGTGGCTCCCTTTGGCATTATCTACGCAGTAACAGCCATTGCTGCCGGGCTCACCCCCATCCAAACCCTGGGTATGTCGCTGCTCGTTTTCGCTGGTGCAGCACAGTTCACCGCAGCCGGACTGTTTGCGAGTGGTACAGCACCAGTTACGATCATCATTACCACTCTGATACTCAATGCACGACACATTTTATTGGCAGCTTCACTTGTTCCCTTTCTCCGCTCTACCAAACTTTGGGGAAAAGCAATTCTGGCCTTTCAACTTACTGATGAAACCTACGCAGTAGGGATACAGCGCTTCCTCGAAGGCACTGGCAATTCTGCGTTTCAGTTTGGGTCAAATACGAGTTTGTATTGTATCTGGCAAGTCAGTACGGTAGTTGGTATCTTTCTGGGTCGCTTCATCCCCAATCCTGCTGCGTATGGACTGGACCTGGTTTTTCCTTTGACATTCATTGCATTACTAGTCCCCTTATTGCGGGACCGCATCAGTGTCTTCGTGGCTGTGATAGCCGGAGGGCTAACTATTGCAGGAGTCTTGCTATTACCAGGCAGTTGGTACATCTTACTTGCAGGTATTGTAGCCAGCGGGTTGGGAGCATGGCTCTCCCGCGAACAACATATACACCATCAACGAAACGAGGAGTAGCATGGTCGATCTGACACCTGAAGCATTCCGCACCCTCGGCTATCAGGCGATTGATCTGCTGGCTGATCACATGACCACACTGCCTGACACACCATGTCGCCAGCCAGTACCAGACGACATTCGTGCGGCGCTGCTTGAACAACCATTACCGCTTGAACCACAGACTTCAACTGACATCCTGGAACGTTTTACCCACCTTGTTTTGCCCTACCCAATGGGCAATGCCCACCAGCGTTTTTTTGCCTGGGTCAACTCACCTCCGGCGCCATTGGCCATCCTCGCAGAACTGCTAGCCTCTGGAATGAACCCAAGTGTGGCCGGTGGCGATCACGCTGCAACATATGTTGAACATACAGTCTTGCGCTGGCTCAAACAACTGCTCAACTATCCCAGCGACAGTGGCGGCTTGTTTACCAGTGGTGGAAGCGTTGCGAACTTGATTGGTTTAGCGACCATGCGGTATGCCAAAGCGACAACCAACACACGCACTGAAGGGCTCTGGTCAGAAGCTGCCCCCATGGTCGTCTATACCTCTGCACAGGGACACAGTTGTATCGAGAAAGCGGTCGAACTTTTGGGAATAGGACACGCCTACCTGTACAAAAT
>JBCDFA010000520.1:0-3528 GCA_039178835.1 Chloroflexota bacterium | reverse complement strand
TCAACCCTGACTAGTAACACTGTTATTTCGGGTGTATCTTTCCTGAATGGTTCCTCTACTCCCAACCGTGTGTCGGTTGGTTTTTTTGTGTTCAGCACGTACTAGCTGGACGGAAAGGAGGTTAATCCATGATACATCTACTACGTATGTCTCTCTCGACATGCTGTTCCCAGCACAAAACATGTTACGCGTGCGTACACAACCACTATGCCCATCTGAGCAAAACCTGGACAATTGTTGTTTTGACCGGAATGCAATCTTCATTCAAATCACACCAACATCACCAACGAAAAATTCACACTGGTCATGAGTCTGAATCACATGTGCAACCACACGAGTTGTTAGCTTAAAAACATGTTGAGTAAGAAAGAATATATATGAAAACTCGATCATACATGGCTATGCTCACCTTTCTGCTGGTAGTGCTGGCGGCGTGCAGCTCATCGCCTGCTTCAGAAGCAGAAGTGCAGTCAGACGTAGCAGAAGAAACGGCAACTATTGATCAGGCTACTGAGGGAGATGCAGCATCCACACTCGAGCAAACTGGCGCCGCCAGCGGATTCCCACTCACGATTGAGAATTGTGACTACACCGTGACCTTT
This sequence comes from Chloroflexota bacterium, assembly GCA_039178835.1. Taxonomy (GTDB): domain Bacteria; phylum Chloroflexota; class Chloroflexia; order Chloroflexales; family Roseiflexaceae; genus AL-N1. The sequence continues at coordinate 2,926 of JBCDFA010000520.1, read as the reverse complement.
GAGGAACCACCACAGCGGGTAGTGGTCAACGATGTCAACATTCTGGAGCTGTTCCTCGCCCTCGATCTTCAGGAGCACATGGTTGGCTACAGTAGTGTTCGTGATGATAAGGAAATTGCTCCCGAGTACCAGGAACAACTCACAGACATTCCCCTGCTGGCCGAACGCTACCCGAGTATTGAAGTGCTTGCCGGGGCCAGCCCTGATTTGTATCTGGCCGGTTGGAATTATGGCATGACCGAAGATAGTGGGCTTACCCCTGAGACACTTGCTCCTCTTGGCATTAACACGTATGCGATTACCGAGTCATGTATTCGGGTTATGGACCGCGAGCAGGTGAGCCTGGAAGACACCTTTACCGATCTGATCAATCTTGGCAGGATCTTTGCGGTTGAGGAACGTGCACAAGCTCTCGTCGAGCAGTACCGTGCCGAGTTAGCTGAGATCACTGAAACAATAGGGACCGTCGATGAGCCTCTGCGCGTGTTTGTGTATGATAGCGGGGAAGACACACCACTCACCGCAGCGAGATTCGCGACACCCAATGCGATGATCGAAGCGGCTGGTGGCACCAATATCTTCAATGATGTAGACAGTAGCTGGACGCAGATAAACTGGGAAGACGTGGTCGACCGCAACCCTGAATACATCGTCATCATTGACTATGGACAACCGAACGCACAGGGCAAGATCGATTTTCTTAAAGCCCAGCCAGAACTTGCTGATGTTGATGCTATTCAGAACAACCATTTTGTGGTGCTGACCTATGCTGAAGCAACACCTGGACCACGCAATGTGGCCCGCACACGTACTCTGGCCGAGGCATTCTACCCAGAGAAGTTTCAAGGGAGCGATTCAGCGGACACAGCAAACATTGCCACAGCCACTGAATATCCACTGACCATTGAAAATTGCGAAACGACCATCACGTATGACGAACCACCCACGCGCATTGTCTCGATGAATGATGACTCCACCTTGGTCCTTCTAGGTTTAGGGCTTCAGGACAAAATCGCTGGGATCGGCTATGCGACTTCTGCGGCAATTCCATCAGAATATGACGCTGCCTACAATGAACTCAACGTACTGGCCGAGGGATCCTATCCAGCTTTGGAAGAGATAGTCGCTGTTGAGCCAGATTTCATCTATGCCAGTCTACGGAGTGCCTACGAAGACGAGGCCGCTGGAGATCGTGAGTCACTAGAGGATTTTGGTATCAACACCTATCTTGGTATGGAGTATTGCCAGGAAGATAATGAAGTCACCATCGATACCATCTATGATGATATCCGCAACATCGGTCAAATCTTTGATGTATCGGAACAGGCAGAGACTCTTATAGCATCGATGCAATCCGAGATTATGGAGGTGCAACAGCAGATTGAGTCGGTAGAGCAACCACTACAAGTCTTCTTTTATGATAGTGGTGAAGAATCGCCCTTTACCGCAGGTGGCTCGGGCATGGCAGGTGAGCTAATCGAACTAGCTGGTGGAGCAAACATCTTTGATGACATAGCCGACGAGTATGGCGAGACAAACTGGGAACTGGTTGTGGAGCGCAATCCAGAATTTATCGTTATTGCTGATTATGGCACAACGACGGCGGAAGAAAAGCGTAATTTTCTGCTGAACTACGCACCATTGCGCGATGTCACGGCAATTCAAGGAGAACGCTTTGTTACGGTGCCACTACGGCATCTGATCGCCGGTTTGAACAACCCGAAGGCTGTCCGCACCATGGCAGAAGCCTTCTATCCAGATGAGTTTGGCAGCACAGGCATACCTATGCTTGCCAGTACTAACATACAACCTTCTGGGCCATATAGCCCCTAGAATGCGCTGTTCGCTTGAGGCTGTATACAACTGACATCATATCGGTATGCAGACATACAGATAAAACTATCGGCTCCTCATTGTGGAGTTTATCAGGTTTGTGTGGGTAAAAATACGATTATCCCGCGATGCGCCCTCCATCTATACGTTTGTTGTGGGGCGCATCAGATGAGGTGTTCCTCATGTCAATTGTGTCTTCCAATACAACGACCATACTATCGCAAAGCCGAATCGAACAACAGCGGTTCTGGCTGCTGCTCGTTGGGCTGGCGGTGCTGCTGTTCATCTCCGTGACGCTGGGGGTGACGCTGGGACCTGTCGAGATCCCGGCTTCGGTGGTGTGGCGCATTGTGGCGTTTGAAACGCTGCGCCGCATCGCAGAGGTTACGACACTTCCAGTCGACACCTGGATTCGCATCGAAGCAGACTGGACCACGGCACAGTTCAATATCGTTTGGCTGATCCGTTTTCCACGCGTCCTGTTGGGGTTGTTTGTGGGCGCTGGGCTCGCCATAGTGGGCGTCACGATGCAGGCGCTGGTCCGCAACCCCCTGGCCGATCCATACATTCTGGGCATCTCATCCGGTGCATCAGTCGGCGCCGTCTCGGTTCTCGCCTTTGGCGCCTTTGCGTTTGCGGGTGTGTATGCGCTCTCCATCGGTGCTTTTCTTGGTGCATTACTCACCTTTTTTATTGTCTTTTTACTCGCACAACAAAACGGGCGTATTCTCCCCACACGTCTGGTGCTTTCTGGTGTTGCTGTTGCGTATTTCTTTTCCGGATTAACCAGTTTCATCACACTCACCTCCGACCAGCGCGAATTAGCACGAGCCGTGCTAGCGTGGCTTCTGGGCAGCCTGGCGGGAACCTCATGGGCTGAATTGGCACTGCCCATTGCTGTATTGATCGGTGGATGTCTTATTTTGTTGGTGCAAGCTCGCTCACTCAATGCCTTGATCGTCGGCGATGAAACCGCAGCTACGCTGGGAGTGAATACGACGCGCTTCCGACGACGGTTGTTTCTCACCGTGTCACTTGTTACCGGCACGATGGTTGCGGTGAGTGGGGCCATCGGGTTTGTCGGGCTGATGAT
>JBCDFA010000519.1:0-3533 GCA_039178835.1 Chloroflexota bacterium | reverse complement strand
CGGATGGAAACCGCCGTCCCCACCTCCATCAAAGCTGCGAGGCATCCGACTCCACCATAGCACTCACCGACCACGCTCCTTGCGGGTTCCCAGGGCGCAGCACTGGGCCGAGGGGTGTTAGGCGTGCCGACCCACCCCTGACTCTACCTCACCCGCGGACAACAGACAGCAGATACTTGAAAGGCGAACAATTAACTACCGCATGATCGACTGGGGCTCAAGCCCCGTGCGCAGAACACCGCCCCGGGGGGCGGAACACCACAAATACTCCCTACCGCTTCAGAACTAACGCAAAGCAGCATCTGTAGCAGTGGGTTACAACCACGGTCCCCACCATCAAAGCCGCGAGGCATCCGACCCCACCATAGCACTTACCGCCCACCTTCCTTGCGGGTTCCCAGGACGCAGCACCTGGGCCGAGGGGTAGTAGGGGTGCCGATCCACCCCTGACTACATCTCACCTACATGCACATACCGACTAACTAAACTAAGGCACAATCCACAAACGACACGGGCTCAAAGCAACACCGTCTGTTATAATAACAAAGCACACGACGCACATCGCCTGTTATATCACAACACCATGGGAACCGAACTCTACCACAACACACTACGCACCGTATTCCAGCAAAACCGAGGCATGTTCGCCTACCAATGGCACCGTAGCTGGCGGTATGTGCTGGCACTCCTCCTGACCCTTGCAACCGTCCTGACCGTATCTACGCTCCAGGCGGTCATTGTCGGCTACACTGCAACGATCCAGCTTATCTACCTAATCGGCATTATGATCGTCGCAGTTCTGGTTGGGATTGGGCCGGCCATGATCGGGGCACTCCTCAGCTTTCTCTATACAATCTACTTTCTCGCCACTCCCCGCTACACATTCCAGGTCGACGACCCAGAGCAGACCATTCGGCTGTTGGCGTTTCTCACAATTGCGTTGGTTACCGGCACCCTCGCCGGACGTGCACGCATCCACGCCGCCCGTGCCGAACAACGCCTGATCGAGAGCCAGGCCCTCTACAAACTCAGTCAGATTGCCAATCAGGAAACCGATATCCAGCGCTGCATGGAGCGTATGGTGCAGACCGTCGCCAACACAATGCAACTTCCATTCTGTGCTGTCCATGTCCACGACACCCACGGCGAGTCACACATCCAGGCATCATGGGGCCAACACACCCCTGATATGCACATCGAATCAACGCCACTGACCATACGAACCGTCACAGTAGGGCGGCTGGATATTGCCGTACCCCAGACCTTTACCTGGAACGAGGAAACCTCGACTCTGCTCCACGTCTTTGCCCACCAAATCGCCCAGTCGCTCGAACACGACCGGCTAGCATCTGAAGCAGCCTACGCACAGGCACTGGCCGAGTCGGACCAACTCAAATCGGCCATTCTCTCCTCTGTCTCGCACGACTTTCGCACACCGCTGACGACGATCCAGGGCGCTGCCGATGAACTGCTGGACGAAGAGGTAGACTGGTCACCTGAGCATCAACGCCAGCTTATCACCACAATTCAGGACCAGTCGCATCGGCTGAATCGCCTCGTGAGCAACCTGCTCGACCTCTCGCGGATTCGGGCCGGTGCCGTGCGCCCCCACAAAGACTGGTATGCCCTTGACGAAGTTATTCAACATGCGCTTGAGGCACAACGCAACATCCTGACTAAGCGTCCCCTCACACTCGATCTGGCCCCCCAACTACCACTCATTCCGCTTGATTTTGCATTGGTAGCACAGGTTATTGAAAACCTGATTCGCAATGCGATTAACCATACGCCACCCGGAACACCGATCAGCGTGCATGCTCGTACAGAGGACTCACAGGTGCTGGTGTGCGTGGTCGACGAGGGCCCAGGCATTCCTGACTATCAAAAGGAGTATGTCTTTGAGCCATTCTATCGCTGCGCCGCCGTGACCGACACACGTGGGAGTGGCATTGGTCTGGCAATCTGTCGCGGCTTTATCGAAGCGCACGGGGGGCGCATCTGGGTCGAGGACAATCCCGCAGGCGGCACGAAGTTCTGTTTTACGCTACCGCAAAACCCACCATCGGAGCAACGCTGATGGACCAACCCAAAACCAAAGTCCTGATCATTGATGACGAGTTGGCGATCCAACGGCTCCTACAGACCAGTCTGGAGGCTCGTGGCTATCGTGTGTTTACCGCTGCAACAGGCTACAATGGCCTGGTGGCCGCTGCCGACCACCAGCCCGATCTGATTATTCTCGATCTGGGGCTGCCCGATATCGATGGCATCCATGTCCTCAAAGAATTACGCGAGTGGTCCCAGACGCCGGTCGTGGTGCTCACGGTACGCAGTGATGAACAGCAAAAAATCGATGCGCTAGACCTTGGTGCCGATGATTATCTGACCAAGCCTTTTAGCACCGGGGAACTGCTGGCACGGCTGCGGGTGGCGCAACGCCATGCCGAACGCGGTGGTAAGATCAACCCGATGGTGCGAACCGGCAGCCTGGTGATCGACATGGCGACCCGGCGCGTCTTCCGCGATGGCCAGCCCATCCGCCTGACCCCAACCGAGTACAAGCTCATCTGTCTGCTGGCCAACAACCTGGGGCGCGTGCTGACCCACAGCGCCATCCTGAAGGAGGTCTGGGGTGCTGGCTATCAAAAAGACACACAGCTACTCCGGGGTTTTGTCGCGCAGATACGCCAGAAGATCGAACCAACCCCCAATCGCCCCCACTACATCATCACCGAACCAGGCATCGGCTACCGCATGATGGAGCATCCCACACACTAAACCTTTGAGGTCTCCCTACCACCCACCTACCGCTTAAGCATCTCGTCTACCCAGTCAAAGGATCGCACGATTGCGGGGGCAATCTCTGCGTTGTTGGCAAAGAGCGGTGTGACCAGTGGAATGAGGTTGAGTAGATGATCACGAGTGGTTGCCTTACGCCATTCCTGCTGAACGAGATCGAGAAGTTGGTGCGTTTCGCCAGCGGTTGCAAGAGACTGGGAAAGCGTAGCGAGTGCATGTGCTTGACTTTCCTCACCAGGAATAACATCACGTGTTGCACGAGTAGTAATAGTATCAGCTATTGCACGGGCGGCAGTAAACTCGCCTTGTTGTGCCAAAAGTGTAATAACAATTGCAAGAGCCATATCTCGAGTAACATTACTAGGGATGTTTGTTGCTATTGCTCGTGCGGTGTCTAAGGTATTTGTTGCAGCTTGAGTATCACCATTTTTTCTCTGTGCTCTGGCAATAGCAGCAAATGCTTTCACTTGTTCCAATGGGTCAGAGATTGTTTTCGTTATCCTATCGGCATCTATCATATCCCCATGCTGTATTTGTGTTTGAACAATAGTAGTGAGTGCTTTTGCGTGGATCTTTTCATCGTGAATAGCTGTTGCTACTCTTTGCATAGTATCCAAGGTATTTGTTGCAGCTTGAGTATCACCATTTTTTCTCTGTGCTCTGGCAATAGCAGCAAATGCTTTCACTTGTTCCAATGGGTCAGAGATTGTTTTCGTTATCCTATCGGCATCTAT
>JBCDFA010000518.1:0-3591 GCA_039178835.1 Chloroflexota bacterium | reverse complement strand
GGGTTTCAGTGCTAACTCACCACTAATGAGTTCCACAACCTGTTGGAGGCTCTCAGAGCGGCGAAAAAAATCAGTCGGTGTCGTCTGTTTGGTTTGAGAATGTTTACTCACATCAACCATCATCTTTTGATTAGACATCATATCATTGCTGTAACATCATAATGATAAATACACATAACGCTATCATTATCAGCCGTTTGATTGATTGGAACAAAAAGTATAAATATGCATGCATTTATAAAACGTATAGATTCACCGTTTTGGGTTATTTATAGTAAAAATATGTTACGGGTGTACAAACGTAACCTAAGAAAGCCCCTGATCTACAGTATTGACCAGGGGGAATAAGGGTGAGTGTGTGGTGTTATATATCAATAATTGCGGTGAAGTAGTCGTGAGTGCGTTGAAAGCGAAAGCCTAGCTTTTCACAGATCTCCAACATGCCATAATTCTCGCGTAAAATGTAGCCATAGATACGGTGCAACTTCTCATTTTGCCCGATCTGGAGTAGGCGCTGCATGATTTTGGTCCCCAGCCCCTGACGCTGGAAATGATCGCTGACCAGAAGTGAAAACTCAGCCTCGCCTTTGCGATGGGATTTGGCCAAACGCCCTACCGCAAGGAATTGATGGGCTCCCGATTTGGGATGTTTATAGTCCACCACCAGGGCCATCGTGCGATCATAATCTACAAAGCACAATCGGGTAAGTCGTTCGTGAGATGTCCGTTGCGAAAACTTCAATGGTGAGAAGAAACGCATGTACACACTTTGCTCAGAAAGTGTGGCGTGGAATTCAACGATGAGTGGTTCATCTTCAGGGCGAATCGGGCGAATGGTGACCGGACTACCATCGTACATATGCCACTCTTCAACATACTGCGTAGGGTAGGGTCGAATGGCGGTTTTGGGTAGCGCAGACTCGTTCATTTCGGCACCATGCACAATGATACGCGCATCGAGCGCCAGCAATTGATTTCCCATCACATACAATGGATTGATATCAGCTTCCTTGATCCAACGTTGCTCAACGATCAGTTGGCTAAAGCGCACGGTCAGTTGTTCCAGCGCTGCCAGATCGATAGGTTGCCGCCCACGTACCCCCTTGAGCGCTTGAAAAATACGAGTCCGTTCCATCATCCGTCGGGCCAGTGTTGTGGTCAGTGGCGGCAATGCCAACGCCCGGTCCTGAAACACTTCGGTGAGTTGCCCGCCAGTGCCAAAGAGCAGGACCGGGCCAAATTGGGCATCAATGCTGCTTCCCACAATCAGCTCATATCCATCCCCCATGACCATTGGCTGGACAGTTACACCCTTAAAATGCTCACCATTGTCCTCTGCAATTGACTGGTAGGCGTGTCGTACTGCATGACCATCAGAGAGCTGCAAACGCACACCACCAACGTCACTTTTGTGGGTAATCGTTTGTGAGTGGAGCTTAAGCACGACCGGGTACCCGATTGCTTCTGCTTTGATGACGGCTTCATCTTCGCTTGTTGCAATCTGCGTTTCAACAGTAGGGATGCCGTAGGCTTCCAGAATCTGCTTTGACTCTACCTCAGTGAGTATTGTGCGCCCCACGGCACGTGCCCGATGAATAATGCGCTCTGCACTTGTTCGGTCCGATCGTGCATCTGCGCCTGCCGAGAGGCTTGGTGTTTCGTAGAGGCTCCGAATACTATGGGTGTACTGCCACATGTACAGGAATGCACGTGCCGCCGTGTCGGGGTAGGTAAAGGTAGGTATGTTAGCCCGATTGAGAATAGCTTCACCTGCTTCGATGGCCTCCCCTCCCATCCAACTGGCCAGAATAGGACGCCCCTGCAACTTTTTGACGGTTGCCAGCCGTTCAGCAATCTGCGTTGGGTTAGTTTTTGATTGAGGATTCAGTATGACCAGCAATCCATCGCTATTGGGGTCTTGTGCAATGATTTCCAGTGCCTTTTCGTAGCGTTCAGGAGTTGCATCATCAAAGATATCAATCGGATTGTTGCGGCTCCAGTGCGAGGGAAGAATCTCATCCAGTGCGCTCACGGTATCTGCTGATAGCTTGGCTAGTGTACCACCATTCATGACCAGTGCATCCGCAGCCAGAATCCCAGGACCACCAGCGTTGGTTAGGATCGTCAGTCGTGGGCCACGTGGTCGTGGTTGTTTGGCCAGCACTTCCGCGACAGCAAACAGTTCTGCAAGGGAGTGAACCCGAACGACACCACTGCGACGAAACGCGGTGTTGAGCACTTCATCACTGCCGGCAAGCTCCCCCGTATGCGATACTGCCGCTTGTGCAGACCCTTCAGTGCGCCCCGATTTGATGACAATGATCGGTTTGGAAAGAGCCACCTCGCGGGCCGCCGACAGAAACGATTGCACATGATCAATCGATTCCATATAAATCACGATACTATGTGTATGTGGGTCTTCGCCCAAATAGTCGATCAGCTCACCCCATCCGACATCAAGCATGGAGCCGGTTGAGATAAAAGCACTAAAGCCCACATGTTCACGTAAGCTCCAGTCAAGAATGGCGGTACAAAGCGCCCCACTCTGGCTGATAAACCCTACTTTACCTCGATGGGCTATCGTATCAGCAGAGGTTGCATTGAGTCCGGTGACGGGGGACATCACACCCAGGCAGTTGGGCCCAATAACCCGTAGCTGGCCACGTCGTGCACGGGTAAGAATATCTTGTTCTAATTCAGCCCCTGCTGGCCCGTATTCTTTGAAGCCAACCGAGGTAATAATGACACCTTTGACCCCCGCATCAACACACTCATCAATAATATCGGGAACCGTCTCGGCAGGGGTGACGACGACTGCAAGGTCGATAGGCTCAGGGACCTCGGCAAGGGCCTGGTAGGCATGTATTCCCAGCACGCTGGAGCGTTTGCGATTGACCGGGTAGACAGTCCCGCCAAAAGGGCTGCTGATCAAATTCCAGAAGACTTTGCGCCCCACACTCAATGGCTGGTCATCAGCACCGATTACCGCGACCGTTTTTGGAGAAAAGAAGATATCAAGGGTAGGTTGTTTCTGAGTCGATTCAGTTTGTGCTGTTGTCGTCATTGTCATTATCGTTGTATCTCCTTGTTGTCACAATAAGGTTGTATATGAGCTGTAGCGCTGTGACCATTCCATTCCTCGTGAGAGATGACATGTCTTGGCCAAAATCTACATGTCTGGCTGGTATCATCACCCAGTAGGCCGGGGGAACACACCCATAGATGGCTTGGGTCAGGGCAAGCAGATAACGTGGGTCGCCTGTGTGTTCCAGCGACGATGGTGTATACGACGGATCGTCTGGTGTGAGCATGTGCGTGTGCACCAGAGTCTCTTCGCGAAGATTTGCTAGCTTATCAGGAAGTTGGTAGGCATCGATAAAGATCGCCAGACGTGCCTGGGTGAGTCGTTCTGCCAGTTCAGGTGTGAGTTGCTGAACAGTGATAACCTGCACATCGGGCAAATTCCACTCAGCAATGGTTTGTGCTGTATGAATGCCAACCGCATCATCGCAACGCATATCATTGCCATAGCCAATCACCACCACGGATGTCCGGTGTTTAGCAGCAACAGTCGGCTTATTACTTATTGTT
>JBCDFA010000517.1:0-3601 GCA_039178835.1 Chloroflexota bacterium | reverse complement strand
GGTGCTGGTGGCACCGTGCATGCTGTTGGCGGATGCCTCGCGGACACGACTAAGGATTATGGTTGATGGACTTGTTCTTGCCTCCTAACACCGTAATGTTATGTGTTTCGCTGATGTGTTTGAATGTATTCCTGCACCAGCAACCGTAGGTAATCAATGTGTTGAATATAGCCCTTCAGTCCCGGAAAATCATTGTCTGGTGACAGATACCACGCGACACAGTGTCGGAAGTCAAAAAACCGATATCCCATATCGGCTAGCATCTGCTCAGGCTCATTGACATAACCCTTATAAGCAATTTGCGATGCCATACCTGCTACATCATCAGTACACGATTCCACAACACCCAAGACCGTATCATCCACATCTTGATCCCATTCTTCTTGGTGAAGGCGTGCCCGTTCTGGTGCAATCTGCTGATATTTAGGATTTATTTGATCAGAGAGATAGGTGATATATTGGCGATCTAGTTGTGCTCTATCGGTATTGTTAATCATACATTACTCCATTACAACGAATGAGAGAATATCTGCACACACGGGTTCTATCAAAGAACCCGTGTGTATACTCGTGGTACTATCACTGCAATATCGTAATTAGGGGACCCTGTTAAACCCATAACTTACTATTTTACCATCGCGTAGGATAACAAATTCTCCACTTTTTTTCCAATAGCGTATGCTGCCATCCTCCCTAAGCCCACTGTTTCGAACACCTCTTGCTCTTACATTCGTCCTAAAACGATTGGCTCCACGCGCATAGCCCAGGTAGTTGTTACCAAACCCCTTTCTGCTCGTATGGTCAACAATACTATGAGCCCTACTATCATATTTTCCTTTATCCCAATGTTCCATGATACGTCGGATCGATGCTTGTTCCTTCTCGTTGTAATTACGGAAGAGCGTGCGTTCCCAGGGATCATCACCATCACCCTCAGGTGTGGGTTGCGGGGGTGTAGCTGGTTGTCCCCCAAGTTCATTACGGAGTGGTTTCTGTGCGGCTGGTTTGGGCGTGTCCTCCATCGCCCACGACCCACTGGACCGACCACCCTGTCGTGGGGCGGTCGCCACATCGCTCATCCCATCGACAGTGAGGGCCGCAGCCGTCCCGGTCCCAACACCATAGGCCCCCGCTTGCACGGTCATCTGACTCCCACCACTCATCCCGGCACTAATAACAGCCCCACCACCGATTGAACCACCGCTACCCGCATCCGTCCCATCCAAGATTCGGTGCCCGGTGGGATCGGTATAGCGTAGCGGATTATTGCGGACATAGGTGTAGCGGTTCAAGTCTTGGGGGGTGGTTGGATCAGGCACCAGCGTATCCGGCGACAAGAACCGCCCCAGTTGCGGGTCGTAGTAGCGGGCGTGGTAGTACAACAGGCCCGTGTCATCGCGGCGCTGTCCGGTGAAGTTCAGCGTCGTCGTGGATGAATCGATGCCACCTTGATGGACGTGGCCCCATCCATGCGTCGGGACCGTTCCCCCCGTGGCGGTACCACCCACCTACCGCCTCCACGCCCCGCGGCCCAGGCGTTGCACCCTGAGCACCCCCACCTGTGCTGGTGACGGTGAATGCCTCGCGGACACGACCAAGGGTTTTTAGTCTGTGGTCAGGGGCTTTCCCGTTGACAATGTGAATGACAGTGATGCTAGCATGAGCTAGCCTGCATAGCATCACTATAACGATTATTCTTCCGCCTCCTCACGTTCGATAACTGTGCCATCAAGGGCACTTACCCAGATTTGCTCTCGTTCTTCCGAGAAACTATAGTGTGAGATACTCCATATTGCCGGAAGGTTTGCTCGTTGCATAGCCAAATCCCCAACATGTAAGGTGGTGCTAGAGAACATGAGTGGTCCTGCTGTCTCTCGAAACTGCTTACTGTGTGGTTGGGCGGCTACAAGTGCTTCACGGGGACCAATCTGAACAGTACCTTGGGCTTTTTGTAAAGTTCGCATTGCGATAGGATCGACCTGATCTAACTCCCCACGAACGCTGGTCAGTTCTAATGTGCCTCGCACTCGTAGATCATCATAACGCAGACGAAAGCTTGTCCCATCAGGACGCATAAAATCACAGGTGAGGTTTAGGGACTCATTAATATCTAAGATTAAGGTTTCATCATATGTCTTAGGAGTAAAAGCGAAGCAGAGGTATAAAAATGCTTCCTCATCGTGACGTTCAGCCTGTACACGCAATTGTGCTAATTGCTCAGACCATGGCAGCAGTTGAGGTGTGGGCTGTATCTGGCAACTACTGAGCATCAGAATAGTGACTCCGAAACACCAGCAAAACAATTTATAGCAAGTGGCGCACCGTGAATGGTTACTACGATTCAACATCGAGAGCAACTCCTTTCTATAGGACAAGGAATAAACGTATCTTTGCAATACTTATATTGCTATGTTGAGAGTGTAGATGTATTAAGTAGTACTACACTCCCAACATGTGATTTTCACAATCACTATCATCTGATATGGCTAGTAACCGCCTATGCTTACAGTGTTTACACTCTAATCTTCTTCAACGAAATCCCATGGGTCTCTTCCCACTGTGGGACCTTCAACACCAGGGCCATCATAATCAGGAATTGTTGAATGATGTTCGCAAAGGAGTTGTCCTGCGCCCCAAAGACAATTATACCGTTCATACCGTGGTGCACCAACGTATTCATTCAAGGCCGTGAGTAAATCATATGAAATCGGCTCTGTCTGGGGAGGTGGTCCAGCTCCATTAGGCAGACTCCAATCGACATAAATTTCTGCTCGTGCAGCTTTACAAATCCAATCACCCCCCAAACACTTCTCGACATGCATAAGGTGGGAAATCGTGCCAATCCGTATGGATAGATCATCGTAACCATCCGCAACATCGTTAAATATTCCTAACTGTTGGGACAAAAATCGTAGGGCTTTCAGATCGGCCTGAGATCCATCGAATGCTTCATTAACGGCCAGTCCAGCCAGTGCTGCAACAACTCCTATAGCGGGTTTGAGTGCACCGGCAGCAGTGAGACCGGCATTGATGACATTTTGTACAGTTGTAACATCATTCTTTTCAAGCGCACGTATAACTGGGTTGAGAATCAGTCCAACAAATTCCGCTGCTTCTTGCTTAGACATCTCAACATAATGCCCAGTTGGATCGGTGGCGTTCATCGGATTATTGCGGACATAGGTATAACGGTTCCAATCCTGTGGGTTGGCCGGGTCCGGCACCAATATATCCGGCGAGAGGAACCGGCCCAATCGTGGGTCGTAGTAGCGGGCGTGGTAGTACAGCAGGCCCGTGTCGTCGCGGCGCTGCCCGGTGAAGTTCAGCGTCGTCGTGGATGAATCGATGCCACCTTGATGCACGACGCCCCACGGGTCGAACTCCTGCTGGCTTTCCACTGCGCCGCTGGTCAGGCTAATGCTACCGAGATGGTCGCCGTGGAGGTAGGTGACATCTGTCGATCCACCCTTCCGTGTAGCAACTGCCTGTCCATTAAACTCATAGATAATGGTTTGTGTGCCATTGATTTCTTCCTCCCACAACCCCTCCAGATAGATGGTTGTGGTACTTTCACGAACTTTCTTCACCCGTTCGCCATCCG
>JBCDFA010000516.1:0-3612 GCA_039178835.1 Chloroflexota bacterium | reverse complement strand
TTTGTATGCGTATGGTACCACATCTCTCTATAGATGTGATGTTTAGCGCTTACAACCTGTGACCCTCCTAGTACACCCATCCCCAGATTTATAGGATTTCGGCTATAATACATGAAGGCAATCTTCGTTTTTGAATTTGAATAGGTAGCAAGATATCCATGAGACTTCTTATAGTTCGTCACGGTGAAAGCGAATGGAATCGTCAAGGACTGTATCAAGGACAATATGACGCGCCTTTGTCGGAGTTAGGTTTGCAACAGGCCGATGCACTTGGCCAACGGCTTGCCAATGAACCTCTTTTTGCCATGTATACAAGCCCTCTCCAGCGTGCAGCCAAGACAGCAGAAGCGGTAGCAAGATATCATACGGAGATACCTTTCTACACCGAAAAGTCTCTACTTGAGATAGACCATGGTCAATGGGAAGGTCTCACATCGACACAGGTTGGAGAACGTTTTGGTGCAGGGCTTCAGGAGTGGCGTGTGCATCCAACGCGTGCACAGATGCCTGATGGCGAGAGTTTTAGTAACATTCTCAAGCGTGTACTAGATTTTAGAGATCGTCTCTATGAACAACATCCTGAACAAAATATTCTGGTTTCAACCCACGATGTGGTCGTTAAAATTCTTGTTGCTGATGCATTGGGAATGAATATGGATCGTATCAATCGCATCTGGGTGACTAATGCCAGTATTAGCGTAATCGAATATGGTAATGATTTGCCCTACTTGGTAAGCCTGAGTGAGGCTTGTCACTTGGGTCGTTTGGAAACAGTACGAAACAATCAAAAAGCGTTATAGGACAAGAGCATGGCGTCAACCGTTTATTGTCCACGCTGTGGCACACAAATGGAACGTCGCTTTACCGAGGGACGAGACCGCGACGTGTGCCCAGCGTGTGGTCATATTTTATATCGCAATCCTGTCCCTGCTGTGGGGGTTGTTGTAGCACTTGAGGGAAAGGTAGTGCTGGTTCGCCGCAAGTTTGCCCCTTGTATAGGACATTGGGCATTGCCAGCAGGTTATATGGAATTAGGTGAGAGTGCCGAGGATGCAGCGGTTCGTGAGTGTCATGAAGAAACGAATCTCTTGATTCAAGTGGATCATCTCCTTGGTGTTTATTCGTTTGGTTTGGGCGATGAGAGTGGCTTAGTCATTATCTATGCTGCAACGGCGGTTGGTGGATATCTCAGGGCTGGTGATGATGCAACCGAAGCTGATATCTTTGACCCTGATTCTTTACATTCTCCTATGGCTTTTCACACACATATTCAGGCTATTGATAAATGGAAGTATGAACGGCGTTTCTTACAGGGTACTCTTTATTTGCCGGATGTACAGCAAGATGCTGTCGTTGTTCGTTATGCAGGTGATGAAGATATCAAGAGCTTATTAGTATTGTTGCGTAATGAACTTCCTCAAGACGATGAACAGAGCTTGGTCTCTGATACATTACTGCGTGATTGGTTGTATGATCCTGATCGTCAGGTGCTTGTTGCAGAATTTGAAGGCGTGATCGCTGGTTTGTCAGTTCTCAGTTTTTATCAGACTTTGCGAGGGTGGTACGCGCTTCTTGAAGAACTTGTGGTTGAACCAGCTTTTCGCAGAAGAGGAATCGGTACAATATTGATCAAGACAGCATTGTATCTGGCACAGTCGCGTAGGTGTCGTGCGCTCCATTTCGCTATGGCGTCTCAAACAGGAGTGGAACCATCTTTTCTTGCGACACAGGGATTTGTGGCAGAGGGCGTATGGACCCGATCTCTTCTGGAAATTCCCCGGTGAAGAAAACCCTCTTCTTGATTGATGTGCCGGTTGGTTTAATCCCTTGAACACCTTTGTATGTGCAATTACAAGTACGAGAGTCAAATCTTATAGAATATCGTCCAGGTTTTCGTAATAATCTGGGTTGAAATCTGTGCAAAAATGTTGCAAAATATTGGCAAGCGCTTGACCTTGCATTAAATTTGTGATATATTTAACATAGTTTAAGCATATCATTTATGTCTTTACATCTAGAAAGGTTGCGTACAATGGCCCTGACAGCAGTAAGGCGCGGCTTCTCTACCAAAGAAGGGCCAGCTGTTGCGTCCGCACCTGTAGATCTCAATCATATCTTTCGACAAGCCAATCTGCACGATGATCTTGCCTACGTAGAACGTCGCTTATTGCAGTGTGTTGAGTCACGCTCACCAATACTTTCCTCTGCAGGAGCTTACATCACGTCTGCGGGTGGCAAGCGTTTACGTGCTGCCCTCGTACTATTAGCCGCACGCCTGGGACATTATGATCTACAACGTGCCAGTCATCCGGCAGCTGCTATTGAATTGTTGCATAGTGCCTCGCTCATTCACGACGATTTAGTTGATCATACCCAGCGGCGGCGAGGGCGGGTCACGGTGCATACACGCTGGAACAATACTGTCGCTCTCATGTTGGGTGACTATCTCTTTGCCACAGCGACAGATGAATTGTCCAACGAACCTGATCCGCGCTTGATTGAGTGGTATGCTGCTGCAGCTCAAACCGTTGTGGAAGGTGAGCTGAGTCCGGTAACCCAAATAGAACCACTGGATGTTGCGCTTGCTCAGTATCGATATAAGATTGGCTGCAAGACAGCAGCACTCTTTAAGGTTGCCTGCCAGGCTGGAATGGCTGTAGCAGGTGGAACACCTGAGCAGATTGAAGCGCTCGCTCAGTTCGGTTACCAGCTGGGTATGGCTTTCCAAATTGTTGATGATGTGCTTGATTTTACTGGCGATGAAGCTACGCTTGGTAAACCGGCTGGTAATGATCTGCGTGAAGGTACCCTAACTCTTCCACTTATTTATGCTGTGGCCGGACATGACCATGCCATGCTCCAACAGATTGCCCACACGTTATCACCAGACCCCGCACGAGTACCAGAACTTGTGTCGGTGGTGATTAATGTTGGTGGCACGGAACGAGCACTCGAAGAGGCCCATGTCACCATTGAACAGGCATTGGCGTGTTTAGATTGTTTTCCTCACTCTATTACAAAACAGGCTCTAAATGACATAGCCACATTTGTTTTAGCACGTCAAGCATAGTATCCTCTCATTTTTTCTTATAATCTGGTATATGCTATGCTTGTCCTCTTTCTCCTTAAATGAGGTGTATTTCAGTACCTCTTAATATATTCTTATCACATAGTGGCTTTTGCATCACACTGATCTTCCAATACACAAGCATCCACTGAGCCTAGTTTCTCCGTATTTAATGATACTAACTGAAAGCATTTTGGTTCGAGAAAACGCCCCTAGCAAACATTTCGTTCAAGCTTGCTATGGAGACATTATTATGGCTTTAGTACGTCGAAAAACATATAAGAGTGTGCGTGATAATGTAGCATACATTGAAAGTATCGACGCTGAGGAAGGCCCAAGCGACATACTCCCTGAGATGCCAACTGGTCGGCGTGAGTCAGTGGAAGATTCTGTTCAGATGTATCTGCGTGAAATTGGTGAGGTTTCACTATTGACGGCTGCTGATGAAGTCGCTTTGGCTCAGGACATTGCGCGCGGTGTTGCTGCTCAGAAGCTTCTGGAAGAGCAACACCACAATATAGGAAGTGAGCGGTTTGCCCTGAATC
>JBCDFA010000515.1:0-3660 GCA_039178835.1 Chloroflexota bacterium | reverse complement strand
CGACAGACTTACGAATAATAACTTCTGTTGGGAGAACATGATGCGTCACGTCCTGACGTTTCTCCATGGAAGCCATTAATAGTTCAGCAGCAAGTCGACCTTTTTCTTCTGTTGGTTGTCGCACGGTAGTAAGTGCTGGCCGAATATGACGTGCTTCGGGAAGATCGTCAAAACCAGCAATCGATAGTTCTTCTGGAAGCTGTACTTGTTGTGTTTTGGCCATTTCCATCGCACCAATGGCTAGGATGTCACTCATGGCGACGATAGCGGTTGGGTGCCCTTCATGGCTCCATATACGCTCAAATGCCATCTGACCTCCTTCCCAGCTACTTGGTGCTTCAACGAATTGTACATTCGGATGGTCAAACGACAAATCATAAGTAGCCAGTGCTTCGCGGTATCCTGCAAACCGCGCAGCCAGTGTACCAGTATATTGATCAAATCCTGACTTTCCTGACTCAATACCAATCACAGCAATATGACGATGTCCCTTTGAAAGGATGTGGGTCATAATTGCGTGGGCACCACTGTAATCATCAACGTTCACACTGGGCATATCGTCAAGGGCTTCACTATCGACGATGACAAAGGGAATACGGCGCTGGCGCATTAACTGAACTTCACCGCGATCAATCTCTAGCCCCAGCACAATAAAACCATCCACAGCAGCGTGTGGAATGGCCTCAAGGGTTGACCCCCAGAGTGGTGGTACCAGCATCAATGTGCGTCCAACCTGCCCACACACCCTCCCCACACCACGCATAAACTCGGTGTAGAAGGGGTTTTCCATGGCTTTGGCAATATCTTGAGGTAGAAGTAACCCAAGTGCATTGGTGCGCTTTGTGGTCATACTACGTGCGATGGGATCAGGTGTATAGCCCATCTGCTCAGCAATTTCTCGTATGTGGTTTGCGGTCGCCTGGGCAAGTTGACGTGGATCGTTGAATGCGAAGGAGACAGCCGTCTTTGAGACCCCGGCAGCTTTGGCAATATCGTTGATCGTTACTTTTCGCATAGCATCTCCCTATTTCGCCAATTATATCACGAATAGCTGAAAGTGCCTACACCTGACTAAAGGTTTCAGCAAAAATTCAGAGTCTCTACAGGGAGGTTACAGGAAATGGGCCTATCCTAGAAATCAGAAGGTACACGTCTTCAATGACAAGTGACAAAAATATACTGTTTATAATAAGGAGTTAAAACATGAAATGGCAAAACATAACCCTGGCCGCGACATTGGGCACGCTGTTCGTCTTTGGTGGTGTGGCGAACACCTATGCACAGAGTGAAACAATCGGTAAGGATCGTGCCGCGGCTATCGCTCAGGAAAGAATGAATGGCGCAATTCCCATCGAAATTGATTTTGATCGTGCGAAAGGACAGGATGCGTATGAAGTTGCGTTTGCGAATGGGACGGATGTGTATGTCGGTAAACGCACAGGTGATGTATTAAAAGTAGAGCGATATAATGATACAGATCGGAGTGATCGTCGGGTTGCGCGCGTGGCGGCCCAAACACCAGACCGGATTGGCTTCAGTCAAGCCGCTATCACCTCCCAGCAAGCGGCGGGTGGCGACGTGGTAGGGGTGGAGTTAGGTCTTGAGAATGGTCAGCTGGTGTATGAGGTCGATCTTACTGGCGATACCTATGTCTATGTTTGGGCCGTCTCGGGTGAAATCTATGAAATCGAGCAAGACGACTGGGACTACGATGACTGGGAATAACGGATAACCACAGATTATATATGTCTCGTGGGCACACTGTTGACATCGGCAGTGTGCTCGCTTACGTACATATAAAATAAAATCGTCAAAAACGAGGATACCTATGATAGATCGTTCTGTAGAAAATCCACTAGATACCGGGAAAAAACCGTGCATTTTACTCGTTGAGGATGATCCGGCTACGGTCCAAATGTTGAGCCTCGGCATGCGCTATGCTGGCTTTGAGTTGGTTGTCGCAATGACAGGTCTAGAGGGTCTCCAGGCTGCCCACGACTGTAATCCAGATTTGATACTTCTGGACTGGATGTTACCAGGACTGGATGGTCTGTCGCTATGCCGACGTTTGCGAAAGATGGGTGATGTTCCCATCATCATGCTCACTGCTCGTGATGAAATTGATGATCGTGTCCATGGTTTAGATGCTGGTGCAGACGATTATTTGGTCAAGCCATTCCATTTTGATGAGTTGGCTGCACGTATTCGGGCGCGTCTCCGCAACAATAACAATTTGCCAGACGATCATACACTGTCCTTTGCTGATTTGACTCTTGATATGAAGCTCCACGAAGCCACACGCACTGGAAAACATATTGCGCTTACGGCAACGGAGTTCAATGTATTATTGCTGTTTCTACGTCATCCACGTCAGGTGCTCACCAAAGAGCAGATTCTCGAGACTATCTGGGGCTATAATTTTGGTGGTTCAGCGAACATTGTTGAACAATATGTTCGTTCACTACGCCAGAAGCTCGGCGAACCAGTCCTGATTCAAACGGTACGTGGCGTGGGGTATGTATTACGAGAATTACCATGAAGAAGCGTTTGTCTTTTGCCTGGTTGCTGACAATTATCTACCTGGGATGTATGATTCCCTTGATCCTGTTGATGGGAGGACTCATCTATACAGAGTACCGCTATCTGCTCATCAACAACCATACCACAACGATGCGTGATCTGGTGCATGCAGTAGCCGATCCACAAGGTGCCGAACCAGCTGTTGAACAGACCTTGGCACTTTCGCGCCTGACCGATGTTTTGGTAGAACAGTTACGTGGTTCCGATTTCGAAGTTGTTGTGCTCGATGCGTCTGGTGAGCGTCTCAGCCCTGTGCTTGGTGATGGCCCATGGCTTGATACTGAAACACGAACTATGGCAGTATCAACAGCGACCCCGCAGACACACACGGTCGATACTGCAACAGGTCAGCGTGTTGTGTATGTGCTCCCGATCTACGCGAGTAACAACCAGATCATTGGGACCATCGAAAGTAGCTTTTCCATCCAAGTCGTCATGGCTGATATGCGTCAAGTGGAATATTGGCTTTTGTTAACAGTGATCGGAATGCTCTTGCTTACACTGCTCATGGGGCCTTTGCTTGCACAGCTTGCCATGCGACCTCTGCGAGGTTTGGTAAAGACGGCAAACGAGGTGGGCCAGGGAAATCTAAGTGAGCGGGCACCTCTTTCCAGAGTCAATGAATTCCAAAATCTCGCGACTACCTTTAACACGATGCTGGATCATATTCAGGCAACCATGGATCGCCAGCAGCAGACGGCTGATACTATGCGTCGCTTTGTTGCCGATGTCTCGCATGAGTTGCGGTCACCTTTGAATGTTCTGAGTGGTAGTGTTGACGTATTAGAAGTGGCCCAACAGCACGGTGATCAGGAGGGTAGTCGTCAAGCTACGGCGATATTACGCTCAGAAGTCGAGGGTATGGGGCGTCTGGTTAGTGACCTGTTGTTACTGGCACGTATGGAGAGTGTCCCTGAACAGCAGGGTGCATCCCTCCAAATTACACAGATCGAGCCACTCCCGTTGCTTGAAGAAATTACCGAACGGGCACGGTTGCTCGCGACGGGCCAGCATATTCGCATGGAGTGGCCCGAAACCGACCCAGGCTCGTTGCTTGCTGATGCCAGTGCAGTGCGTCGT
>JBCDFA010000514.1:0-3691 GCA_039178835.1 Chloroflexota bacterium | reverse complement strand
GGCAGGTAGCTTTGCATATTCCAACAGCAACGAAAGCATCAACACAGGCAGCAAGACCACGCTTCTCGACAGCGCTTTTGCCTTCTTTGGTAGCTTACTTCCTGTTCGGGCTAGGATACATCACCTACATGACATTTGTGATCGCTTTTCTACGCTCAAGTGGTATAGAAACGTGGGCAGTAAGTGGCTTCTGGGTTATTCTGGGAACCAGCTCATTCGCATCTGCGTTTGTGTGGAGTCGTCTATTGGAAAACGCGAAAGGGGGACAAGCGCTCGCGGTAGTACAGAGCGTCGTGTCACTCGGAGCGGTGTTACCACTCTTTTCAACTTCACTTACGATAATATTCCTCTCCGCAATGCTCTTTGGTGGATCTTTTTTGAATGTGGTTTCTGCTGTTACCAATATTGTCAGACAGTCGCTGCCGGTTCAGGCGTGGACAACCGGAATCGCCGTCTTCACCGTCGTCTTCTCCGTTGGCCAAATGATGGGGCCACTCATCTCAGGGGCACTGGCAGACAGAACTGCGACACTTGCCGGTGGGTTTATGCTCTCTGCGGGATTTCTGTTTGTGGGAGCGATCATTGCGCTTTTGCAGCAACAGGTTCGTTATGCGGAGTGATTTTGTCTCATTCATATTTCGTCGACCCAATTCTATACATGTTATACTTCATTCCACACGCAACCACATTAGTAAGTTAAGACAAACAGATGCCAGCACACGACATATTTCACGAACAAGTCAGAAATGCATTGATCAAGGATGGACCATTACAGACGATCCGCTCATTGTGCCATTTGGAACGACGGATGTGTATATCGACTTAGGTGCAGAGAAACTCATAGCAGCCGAAAAAGAAGGTAGCTCCATTGCAGTTGAAATCAAGAGTTTCCTACAACCATCAGTAATTAACGACTTCCATAATGCATTGGGCCAGTTTCTCAACTATCGTTTTGCGCTTGAGCAACAAGAATCACAACGTATGTTGTATCTGGCTATTCCTTTTGATGCATACTGCACCTTTTTTGCACAAAGTTTTATTCAAAAGATATTGCAACAATATAAAGTAGCCATGCTTGTCTATTTACCTGATACAGAGGAGGTATATCAATGGATAAGTTGGTAACCTATCGTGAGTTTATACTCAAAATCATTGATGAGTACAGCCAGTATAAGTCTTCCTATGGTGATGTTTCGATGGAGAAGATTATTGATCCGGTGCGTGACCACTACCAAACTCATGTTCCTTGGATGGAATAAACAGCAGCGCATCCACGGATGTATTATGCATATCAACATTCGCAACGATAAGATCTGGATACAGCACGATGGCACCGAAGCCGGGGTCGCGAATCTACTGGTTGAGATGGGCGTCCCCAAAACGGACATCGTCCTCGCCTATCAGTCACCTTTCAAACGGCGCTATACTGAGTTTGCGGTTGGATAGCATTAGCATTGCTCAATTTTCAAATACAAGTCACCAAACGTTCTGCTCATCGAGACAGACAGCGTGAGCCACAAAGTTTTTGCAGATTAATGTTAGAATGACGCGAAAGAAAAGCATTGTTAAGTCATCAGGAAAAGCTCTGTGGCCAATCGAAGTTATCTTTACTCAATCGACACCAAACCAACCACCGATAACAGTAGTAACAAAATTATAGGTCTATCCGAATGGAACTATATCGTTCCTCTGAGCCATCAGATTTTACTCTCTGGCAAACCACAAAAATGCAAATCCGTTATTTGGGATGGAGATGAACAGGTCGCCATTGTTGGGAACTATGAAGAAGGACTGCAAAAGTTCGAGCTATTTTGCACTCAATTGACCTCAATACAGACAGATTTTACACCCGTGTGCCAGGAAGCGTTGGAATTTCTACGTCAGCCTGCAAACAAACAAGCCTTTTTCTTGCTCGAAGCAGGCGAGATCTTCATGATGGGTGATGATGATCTTGCTACACAAAGTGAAGCTCTTTTTCGGTCCATACTAGATATCGATAAAGAGATAGCACTGCTCTTGGAAAAACTGAAAAAACAGACTTATAACCCTTCCACCAAACATCTGAGCAAAACCGAACAAAACCAAATGTTGTATGAATTCGGTCTGGATAACTGGTCCAATGTGCTCTATTTTGACTTCGGAGGACAGTATGACTCCGAAAACTTTTCTGAAGAAGAGGCTGTTGTTCACAAAGAGCAACAAACACAACAAAAAGCCGCTTATGGTGATGACAAGCGGCGATTTAATCCATTCTCAGATTTCGTTTTTTATACGACTACTGGCATTATATTTGTAGGGTTTTTAATACTTCTCTTTACCGACTCACCCCTCGTAGATTTTTCCGAAGTCACAGTTTTTCAAGTTGGTCTGTATGTATTGGCGGCCTTTGTGCTGGTTACTATACTTGTAGCTGCCGTCAAATACATGATAGAGCAGATGTTTCGCTCCAGATAGATACGTACTCAATTCCCAACTGGCTGTGCAAAGCCCAACACGTAGCCATTGCAATCACGGATGTAGAACTCGCGCATGTCATACCACGTCGTCGCAACATCTTTGACAATCTCTACACGATTCTGCAATTCGCTGTAAAGCGCTTCGATGTCGTTCACTTTGAAGTAAAAGGCGACGGAAGCACCAACCTGCATGCCCTGAAAAGCAGTGATATCTTCGGCAAGATTTTCTGTCGATTGAAACTGTATGTCGATACCATCACGGCGGACTAACGCGTAGATGAAGGGCTGATCCATTGGCAGGGTATCAAAGGTCGTCTGATACTCGGGTGAGACGGCCATCACAAACTCAAAACCCAGCACATCCTGATAGAAAACTACTGTTTCGGTAATATCTTTGACCATTAAATTGGGAACAAGTTGCTCAAACATGGATATAGCTCCTTAATTGAAAAGTGTTCTGTTAAAAGTATGCCACGCAATGCGGACAGGAGCGATCCGCATAAAACTCGCGTTGCGGGAAAACTGGAATTGGAGAATGAAAAAGAAATTGAGCCACCTGCAAGCGCGTACTCCTCACAAGTGGCGTCGTCACGATTATCGGATTATCGCTGGCAAAAAGACTGTTGGTGTCGATGTTGGCGTTGGGGTAGGTGTCGTGGCTGAACCGATAGTAATCGTCCAGGATGCAGATTGCTGCCCACCCGATGCCGGATTGCGGATCGTGAGGTTTGCTGTGCCAGCTTCACGCAGATACGCGGCATCAATAGTGGCCATCACCTCGGTATAGTCCACAACCGTAGTTTCTAAAGGCACATCATCCCAGAACAACACTGTATCAGCAGCAAAACCCTGTCCAGTCACCGTGAGCATAAGGCTCTCACTTCCGACAGGAATCGTTGCTGGACTAGCTGCGGTAATCTCGGGAACTGGATGAGGCACGACCGTATCATAACGAAGAACACGACTATTACCCGTATCAGCTACTACAATGTTATTTCCAGCATCCACAGCCACACTAACAGGCTCTGATAGAGTTGCCGCATTTGTCTCACGCCCACGATCTTCTACAGTTGTAAAATCTGGTTGTCCAAGCACCCAGTCGGCAAGTTTGTCACTATACAGCGGGGTCTCAAATACCATAACCCGTTCTCTGGAAATTTCAACAGTATACACGTTACCATAGCGATCAACAGTTATGCCAGTTAACCAGCTAAACGTGTCGGGACCAGGATCAG
>JBCDFA010000513.1:0-3692 GCA_039178835.1 Chloroflexota bacterium | reverse complement strand
TTGCATACACACCAGAGCATCCGTGACGCGGCTAGCTGGGCCGTTGGACTTATGGTGATCGCGACCATCGTTGGGATGCTTCAGGTAACTTTCGCAAACGAACCAAATGCCGCCACTCTCGCCGCTCTACGCATCGCACACCTTACGCTGGGTGCCGGTATGTGGGGCATTCTGGTCGTGCTGGCCACCGTTGCCTATCGTCTACCCATCACCAGCGTACCAGCAAAACCAGTTGCTGCCAAACCCGAAGATGGCACAGTTGTTGCTCCCCCAACCCCTTTCAAGGATTATGTCAGCCTCACCAAGCCACGGGTGATTAGCCTACTGATTCTGACAACAATCACCACAATGTTTATTACACCAGAAGGCATGCCGAGCCTTGCGTTGCTATTCTGGACCACGCTGGGCGGCTGGCTGATGCCGTCTGGTGCACACGCGCTGAATTGCTATTTTGACCGTGACGTTGATGTGAAGATGGGGCGCACCGGGCGACGACCATTGCCGAGCAAACGGATTCCTGCCTGGCATGCGCTGATCCTCGGGATTGTACTGGCAATTATCTCGTTTGTTATTCTGACCGTCTTCGTCAATCTACTGACGGCTATTCTAGCGCTGGCGGGCTTCTTCTATTACGTTGTCATTTACACACTCATTCTCAAGCGCAACTCGCCTAGCAACATCGTCATTGGTGGGGCTGCCGGAGCATTTCCGCCATTGGTTGGCTGGGCTGCTGTCACAGGCGATCTGTCATTTGCACCGCTCTTCTTGTTTGCCATCATTTTCTACTGGACTCCACCACACTTCTGGGCGCTTGCGCTCATCCGTCAGAAGGACTATGCAAACGCCAATATACCGATGCTGCCAGTGGTGGCTGGTGATGATGAGACCAAGCGACAGATTGTGCTGTACAGCATTCTGATGTTTGTCCTCACGCTTATCCTGACCCCACTCCAGATTTTTGGTCTCCCTTACTTTCTGATGGCATTGGCATTTGGTGGTTTGTTCCTCTACTATGCGGTACAACTCCAGCGCGAGGGGACAACGAAGTCTGCATGGGCACTCTATCGCTACTCCCTCCTGTATCTGGCACTACTCTTTGTCGCCATGGTCATTGATCGCATCATCACCTGATCAATACAGGAGCTTCATTTCGAGATCGAGGATTGTCTGTTTGGCAGTCCTCTTTTTTTGCGCTATGCTACTATCCATGCAAACTATTGCGACATGCTCTTAGCCTTTGGAGGATCTGTGTGATCGACCCAAACCAAACAACGCAAACCAACACAAGTGGCACATCCGCCAGTGTGCAGGTGTTACTAAGTTGGTCAGCACTGACCGCTTTCTTCTTACACCTGTTTGTTATTTTTCAGCTTATGGCAGCACCTTCGGCCAGTTCACTTGGGCTTCCACCAATTAACACGAATACCATTTTGATCTGGGGGTACATTCAACCTCTGCTGATACTAGTTCCGGCGCTGTTCGTTGCGCTCCGGTCGCAAGCACCACGCTACCGTGCTGTTGGTTGGACACTGGTATGGGTTGCTATTCTGACAACTGTGCTCAACATCTTGCGACAGCTGTTTGCGCTTGATACTCTAAACGGCCCTGCTTTCAGCCGGATTGCCATTGCACTCGTGTTCAGTCTGCCCATCATTGTGCTGCGCGGTGGAATGCCAGGCAGAATAGGAAGCGCGGCTGCCGCTTTGTTGCTGGGCACACTATTGATGTTGCCATCTGTTGCATGGGGAGCCCTGGGCAGTGGCTTCGACACGTTTCGTGCTCTCAGCGAAGGTATCACGATAGGGCTTGTAGCAGCGGCTGCACTTGCACTCCTCGGACCTGTACTCACCACAGATCGTCGAGGCACTGCCGCCGATGTGTGGACCGCAGGGGCCACATTGTCGGTGGTACTGACAAGCGTCGCCGGAGCGTGGGGGCAGGACGATCAAAATCTATTGTTACTGCTGGTGCTACCGATTTTGGGCCTCCCTGCTGCCGCGATTGCACGCCCAACAGAGCCACAACATTCACCAGGATGGCTCAATGCGGCTTTGCTCATCACACTGGCTGCTTTTGCTCCTATTGCTTTCTTCGATCCACATGAGCAGATTATTCTGGCATTGCTCACCGGCGAAACAGCAACCTATGCTTTTGTAGCGGCCCTGACTACCGCACTGCTTGGTTTTGTATTCGGTATCACCATGACCTTTGTCGGTGCACGATCGCGTGCTGCAGCCTCCATTTTGACATGGGGATTAGCGATACTCACCGTTGCAGCGGTGACCGGACTTTATAGTATCAATCGCCCCGGACTCTATGGCGACAATTTCTTTGTCATACTACAGGAGCAGGCAGACCTTACCGAAGCCGCTACTATCGACGATCTCACTGAACGACGCACATACGTCTATGAGACAATGACCAACCACGCCAGCCGATCACAGGCCAATCTGCGTGCATGGCTCGATACACAAGGGATTGCCTACACACCCTACTATCTAATCAATGCCATCGAGGTACACGCCGATCTGCCAACCCGCATCCAGATCGAAGGGCGTGATGATGTTGACCGTGTGCTGCTGAGTCCGATACTGCGGCCCTTACCAAACATCAATACCGAGTCACCCATACCCACTGATTCGTCACTACCCACTAATCCGGCACCAACGGAACCAACATGGGGAATACAAGCAATTGGTGCAGAGCGCGTCTGGAGCGATTTCGGGGTAATGGGTGAGGGGATCGTCATTGGCCAGAGCGATAGTGGTGTTGACTGGGAGCATCCTGCGTTGCAAGAACAGTACCGGGGAATCGATGGAGACCATACGTACAACTGGATTGATCCTTGGAACAATCAGCCTGAACCATACGACCTTAGCGGACACGGAACACACACACTGGGCACGATGCTGGGAAGTAATGGTATTGGTGTGGCGCCAGATGCCACGTGGTTTGGTTGTGCAAACCTCGTACGCAACTTCGGTAGTGCGGCCTACTACCTCGACTGTATGCAATTTCTGCTGGCACCATATCCCCAGGAAGGCGATCCATTCACTGCTGGCCGACCAGAACTCGCTGCCGATGTGAGCAACAATTCGTGGGGATGCCCATCGTTCGAGGGCTGTGATCCACGAGCGTTAGAGCAGGGGGTCGTGGCGCTACGTGCTGCGGGAATCTTTGTGGTTGCGTCGGCGGGAAACGACGGGCCGGTGTGCGACTCACTCAACAGTCCAATTGCCACCTATGATGAAGTGCTGAGCGTTGGAGCACTTGATGAGTTTGGTGATCTTGCTGATTTCAGTAGCCGTGGACCTGAGAGCATCTTGCCAGAAGAGCGCCGAGGGCCAGATCTCATCGCACCTGGTGTGGACGTTATATCGGCATTGCCAGGCAACGACTATGGACCCAATAGCGGCACATCCATGGCAGGACCGCATGTTGCGGGTGTCGTGGCACTGATGTGGTCATCCAACCCAGAGCTGCGGGGTGATATAGAACGTACCGCAGAGATTCTACGTGACACGGCCCAACCATACAATGGCATACAGCCACAGTGTTTTGTTGGCGATCAACTCCCAGACCCTGCCATCGGTTTTGGCATTGTCGATGCCTATGCAGCGGTTGAGGCAGCTCTGGCATTAGAGCCATAAATAGAGTGATTGAACATTTTGTCATTTTAACCTTTAGTATAC
>JBCDFA010000512.1:0-3700 GCA_039178835.1 Chloroflexota bacterium | reverse complement strand
CGGTTTTGAGCAGGCCCACGGCTATTGTTTTGAAGTAGCGTCGTATCAAGATGGTACAGTTATGCCGGTGCCGCTCAAAGCGATGGGGCGTTTTGTGCACGAGGCGGTCGCGGTTGATCCCGAAACAGGTATTGTGTATCTAACCGAAGATCGTGGGACGGCTGGTCTCTATCGGTACATTCCCGACGAACCGGGTTTCCTCGCAGCAGGTGGACGCCTTCAGATGTTGGCTATCGCGAGTCAACCAAACTATGATACACGTACTGGACAAACGCCACTGCAAACCCTGCCCGTCTCGTGGGTCGACATTCCCGATCCCGATCCGGTCGGTGCTGAAGAAGACTCATTGGCCGTCTATCAGCAGGGAATTGCTGCAGGTGGTGCGACTTTTGGGCGGCTTGAGGGATGCTGGTTTGGCAATCGCAGTGTCTACGTGAACTCTACCAACGGCGGTGATATTGGTCGTGGTCAGGTTTGGCAATATGTACCTCGCAACGATTCCGATGGCGTCTTAATTCTCCTGTTTGAGTCGCCGAGTGCCGATGTTTTGGATGCCCCGGATAATCTGTGTGTCAGCCCACGCCTTGGGCTGGTGCTGTGTGAAGATGGCGGTGGTGAGCAATATCTTCGTGGCCTAACGCCGCGTGGTCAGATTTTTGATTTTGCCCAAAATCTCATTACCAATTCGGATGGGAGTGCCAACGAGTTCGCTGGTGCCACCTTTAGCCCCGATGGTCAGACCCTCTTCGTGAATGTGCAGACTCCTGGGACCACATTTGCTATCTGGGGGCCGTGGGAGCTTGGTGCGCTCTAAATTCTTGGATTTTGCTCAGATACGGAGTCTAGCCTCCACAGTGGTATCTGTGGAGGCTAGAGCTATCAATCATCTTCAGAAGCCCAGGGGTTGTAGACTCTGTGGAATGTACGATCTGCCGGGTTGTAGCGAATCGTGGCCGCACCATCCTCAATACCAACCGCGTCATAATCTTCCCAAACATCTGCATCAGTATAACTGCGACTGTGGGCATCGATAAAGAAGTACTCACTGTCTTCCACTTCACGACCAAAGATCTGTTCAAATGGCTGGAACAATCCATCAAGACTAAGGAATGGCACCGGATCGGTTGAGTCGGCTAACCGCTGCACCTCGCCTTCATGCGGTGTAAACTCGATGTGGGGTGAACCAAAAGCAACGGTGTTCCGAATATCGTACTCTTCTTTGAGAGTTGGGAACCCAGCCAGCGATTGAGCAACCATTCCGCCCAGACTGTGGCCGGCCAGGATGATTGTTGATCCAGGGGGGATTTGCTCACGGATGACATCGCGGACTTCCGTCGCATAGAAGCTGGTATCAATAGTTCCCGCTAAAATATCATTAATAATACCGGTCGGCTGCCCCTTCACAAATTCGGTGCCAGACAGTGTGACCACGTACACATCTTCGGTAGGTGAAACATCACCTGGATCGAGGACACCAGGGATAATCGAAACAGGACCAAGTTCGCCTTCGTTGTAGCCATCGTAGACCAGTGATGCGAGTTGTGATGAGCGTTCAATGGTAACTTCCCCTGTCGCATCTGCTTCCGGGTAATCACGTCCCTCTTGTTCAACAGCTGTTTCGGCAATTGGTATAAGCTCTGCTGAGGCATACTGAGGGTCGCTTTCATACACCTGGGTTTGTACACGATAGGCTGAATTGCCAATCTGTACCTGATCGCTGTGGGGCATGTTCCACGAACGACTGCCAGCATGCATTGTGAGTTGCTCTATGGGTGTGGTTGGCAGTGGTGCTCCCGATGGATTATGCAACGTGAAGAACATGTTACCTGTTTGCAGAGCCTGTCCTGCTACAATCTCCAGTTCATATGGTTGCCCATCAATGTGAAGCGTCTGGACCCCCTGAAAGGGCGTTACGGGTACTTCATACGCAGGGGCTGTTGTTGGCACATCTCTGCTATGGATCGGTGTTGCTGCAATCAGTTGTTGAAATGGTGTTTTTGTTGGGCGTGATGGTTGATCTGCTTCTGGTTGTGCAGGTGTTGATGCGGGTGCAACCCGTGAGCGATTGCCTGTACGGGCTACGACATCTGTAGCTGCCAGCATGGTGAGCAACGCCAATGCAGCCGGAACAGTTGGTGCAGATGAAGTCGTATTTGCGACGCCAAGGGTTGAGTCTGCGTGAAATGCAAGGCTGTTGTGCTCTGCTGTATCTGGTGAGGTTGCTGCCTGCTCCGAAGCGTGAGCGCTCTCAGCAGAAGGTGCTTCGGTATTGGGAGTATCGATATCCTGTGCCAGTATAGGAGTAGCGAAGAGCCATAACAGGAGCGCAATACCACTGCATAGCAAACGCACCTTAGAAAACAAAGAAGCGTTTTGGAGGTGTGTGAATATATGTCGTCGTTGCACAGACAGGTCCTTTCCACCAGTTCCCGATCAATGCTTCAGTCTTCACCTATTCTTAAAGTATATGATTTCATCCTCTAAAACGCTGTAGTATTTTGCAAAGAAAGTGTAACAAAATGCTGATAGCGATAGAATACGGCGCAGGATCTGCTGGTAAATCGTGCTATAATGTCGAGCATAATTTGCGCCTATTTTCACAGATTTCGCTATGTTGCGATTGCAATGTCCCCACATTTCTTCCTGGCAACGTCTGCTGCGACTCTGGCTGCGCCGTTTGACTATCTACTATGTCCCGGTGTGTCTAACAGTATTATCGATCTCTGTGTTGGGGCCTCTGTTGTGCATCATCCATTGTCATTTCTTGCTTGACTCTTTTGACACATCAAGCACCACCAGTGCACAGTCACTGTATTTTTGTCATTTCCTCGTAACAACTGATGCAGAGGTGAAGCCAACCCCACTGCCACTACTTCCAGGTAATGTATATCCATTTACACTGGTTGGCCTGGGCAGTATGGCCTTTCTGCGATTACTATCTACACGTTATTCCTACAGACTGAGTTGTCGAAACTCACAAACGATCTATCTCCCTCCTACGCCACCACCTCGATCCATTCTGTTGCTCTCCTACTAAACACTTTACAGATCTAAGAAATCGATGAGCGTGTTGTGCTATCTGCTCGATAGTATGGGCATGCGTTACGTGTCTTTCTACAGTGGTCTTTCAGTATGTTTTACAAATTAGAAAGAAGATTCTCTACATGCAACAGAATGTATCATCACGTGTGGATATGCCACAGGATAGTGATGTACCAACGACAACTCCCCAGACAGTATCGTCACAAACCAAGCTGTATCGTGCCGTCTGGCGTTGGCATTTTTATGCTGGGCTGTTTGTCATACCTTTCTCTATCATCCTAGCTGTTACCGGGTCGATTTATCTGTTTCGCCCCTACATCGAGCCAATGCTATATGCACATCTCTATAACGTGACACCACAGCCAACATCGCTTTTCTATGAAGCGCAGATTGCGGCTGTCCAGCAAACCTTCCCTGGAGCCCAGATAACGCACATTACTCCTGTTCACACTGCTGGAAGCAGCACCGAAGTAGAGCTGCGTGTTCCTGAGCATGGTGGTATGTATGCCTATGTCGATCCGCATAATGGTGAGGTTCTGGGGAGTTTGGTACGTGATGACATGTTTATGCAACGTGTTCGCGAGATCCATGGTGAACTACTCATGGGGAATTTTGGCGAAGGTATCGTCGAACTCGTTGCGTGTTGGGCCATTGTCCT
>JBCDFA010000511.1:0-3701 GCA_039178835.1 Chloroflexota bacterium | reverse complement strand
TGGCATGCCGACGATTCGCCGCCTGTCAATCCCATCGGCGATCTCTACAAAACCCAGGTATGGCAACTCTCCCGACACATGGGCGTACCAGCAGTAATCGTGGACAAGCCGGCCTCGGCAGATCTCATCGTGGGGCAGACCGACGAGGATGATTTTGGTATTACCTATCCCAGGGCTGATCGTATTCTGCACTTTTTGCTACAGGGCTACAGCATAGAACGGTTGATACACCTTGGCTTTGACGAGTCCGAAGTTCTGTTGGTGAAACGACGGGTCGATAGCACGCACTGGAAGCGCCATTCGCCCAGTACTGCGATGCTTTCGCCAACAGCGATTAACGAGTATTACCTACGACCCGTGGATTATTGATAAAATAAGACATAACACGAACACGCGGTGTTGTGAATGTCAGAATATAGGAGGAAAATGATGGTTAACAAGATAAACCTTAAGGATCGGGCGCGACCGTTTCTGGCGTATCTGGAAGACTGGTTTGATGATCTGCCGAATATGGCGTGGCAGGAACTTATCGGTGGGGAGCCGGAGCGTGTTGCAGTCATTTCTGTTGATGTGATCAATGGCTTTTGCAAGAGTGGTCCATTGGCGAGTGAGCGGGTTGGTGCGATTGCCCAGCCAGTAGCCGATATCTTCGAGCAAGCCTATGCATTGGGTGTCCGTCATTTTGCATTGACGCAGGACACGCATGATCCTGATACACCCGAGTTTCAGTCCTATCCGCCGCACTGTGTACGCGGCACAGAGGAGAGCGAAGCGGTAGACGAACTGAAAGCTTTGTCCTTCTTTAGCGATGTAGCCGTTTTCCCGAAGAATTCAATCAATTCACACATCGGCACGAGTTTAGGAGCATGGATTTCCGAACGTCAAGGAGTCGACTGTTTTGTAGTGGTTGGTGATTGTAGCGATCTCTGTACGTATCAGGCAGCAATGCATCTGCGGTTAGAGGCCAATGCGAACAACTTTGATCGACGTATCGTAGTGCCTGCTGTTGCCGTTGATACCTATGACACGCCGGTGTCCACAGCGCGTGAACTGGGTATTTATGCGCATGATGGCGATCTCCATCACATTATGTTTCTGCACCATATGGCCATGAATGGTATCGAAGTCGTGAATTCGCTCGTCTAGTTTCTTGTGCGGCTCCTGAACCATCGAGAGCTAGCTCTCCAATGCCCGTTTGGGAGTCGCGCTCGCTGAGGATTGAGGATTATGATGATTATTTTCTTTGGCACACGTCAGGTCGTTCGTGATGATGATCGCCCTGGCGGTGATGTACAGCAATGTCCGAGTTGTGGGCAGTATGTAGTGTTCAAGCCACGGCGTGCCCAGAGCTATCTGCATGTCTTTTGGATTCCCCTGATCCCCATCGGCAAGACGCAGGGACTGATCGAGTGTCCGCAATGTCGTGCACGCTTTGCCGTGTATGCCTCATAGGTGACCGTAATGAATGAAAAACAACGTACCTCGCTCTCGAAATTTCTAGCATTGCTTCTGCGCCATCGCGCTGACAAATATGGCTTGGCGCTCGACCCGGAAGGCTATGTTCCGCTGGCTGATTTGCTCACAACGATCAACCGTGAGCGTGGTTGGGAGTGGGTGCAGGTCGAACACATCAACGAGATTATTGCCACACAGCAGAAGCGCCGCTACGAGATCGTTGATGAGGATATCCGGGCAGTGTATGGGCATTCGCTCACCGCCGAGGTGCGCTACTCACAGGTCGTTCCGCCAGCCGTGTTGTTTCATGGCACAGCACGACGCTTTGTCGATGCCATCCGTCGTGAAGGACTCAAACCCATGCGGCGCCAGTACGTGCACCTGACCGACGATCCCGACCTCGCAGCGCTCACAGGTCGACGACGGGACCCGCATCCGGCTATTTTGCAACTTGATGCCGCCCGCGCTCACACAGACGAACAGGTCTTCTTTGGTGCCGACAAGGGCGTCTTCCTGGTGAAGTCGGTGCCACCAGGCTACATTTTGCCGGAGCTTTATGAAGAATTAAACAATGCCTGATTTCGGCGGCTGCAAGCCGCCGCTACGGGGTGTGGCGCGAGAATGTAGCGGCGGTTTGCAACCGCTGTGTATTGGTAGGGGTATGGTTGACGAGTTTGGTCGGTAGCTATAACTGCCGCTACGGGATATGATTCGAAAATGTAGCAGCGGTTTACAACCGCCGTGTGTTCATAGATGGATGATAGTTGGTTGGCGGTTGCCGTGTGTTGGTAGGGGTATGGTTGACAGATTTGGGCGGCGGCTGCAAGCCGCCGCTACAGGCTATGGTGGGCGAAGGTAGCAGCGGTTTACAACCGCTGAGAGTCGTTGGTGTGATGAGGAACACGATGCGCCCGCCGCTCAAGCAGCGGGCTAGAAACGCCTCCGCTGAAGCAGGTTATGTGGTGTCGTTTGGAGAATGGAATGGTCTCAATTATCATAATTCATTCCTGAACAACACACGGTGTTAATGAGCAGTAGTTGGTAGGTTGGGTGTGCGGCTGCAAGCCTTTGCTACGGACCGAGGTGCACGAAGGTAGTACGTCCGTTGACATGGTGTGACAGCGGTTTGTAACCGCTATGTGATAGGGTTAGGGGGGCTGGTTTATGGGGTTCGTCGGCGGCTACAAGCCGCCGCTACAGGGTAGACCGGGGGAGATAGAAGCGGCGTTTTATGCGCCAGCCGCTCAGGCAGCGAGCTATCAATACCACCTGCTGAAGCAGGTCACATCTGGTGTGTGGTGTTGCTCAGAGATGGTATGTTTCTTGTTACAATAGGATTGTCCTAATCGGCTATGCCTCCACCTGACCAGTAGACGGGAAACATGGGACTCAACTTTCGCTCACTATTGTAGAACACCCCAAATTCAGTCCGATAGGATTTGCCGGTTGCATCTTCTCCCTCGAGGACCAACACTCGGCTCCCTACTTGATTGTTACGGTCAGGTCGGATGTATGTATCGACAATTTGAGGTGACTCGGTGGGGGCAGTAGAGATACCGCCCACAGAATTTATAGATCGTTCACACCGTCGTGGGAGATCGGTCAGTGAGCATAATCCGTGTTTATCACCAGTTTGAGCAAAACTTTCGGCCTGTGCCAAAATCTGTTCAGCATCATCCACACTGATGGTATCGGCTGAGGGGCGTGGAAGAAAAACACACCCACTACAGAATATGCTGATACAGAGAGAAAAAAGTAAAACTTTCATATTGTCTTTAAATCCTGTACACACAAGGCAGTAGTCTCCATTATTCTACTGCGCTTCTATTATGCATACGTTTGAGACTACACAAAGGTAACCTATGTATCAAGATTTATGAAAATCAGCTCTAAGCATCGAGGTGAGATGTCTTTGGGATGGTGTGAATCTTCAAATCTTCCGCACAATCTGAGACATTCCTGCGCCATAGAGTTCAGAAGGCCGTGCGATAAAACCGTACTGCTCGTACAAACCGTCAACACCCTTGGCACTCAGCAGCGCAACCATTGCGCCATCGGGAGCATGGGTGTCGATCCACGCCATAATGGCATCCATGATGCGTGTGCTATAGCCCTTACCACGATGCTCTGAGATGACAATAATGTCCTGAATGTGGAAGTAGATATTACCGTCGCCTACCACCCGCCCAAACCCAACCAGTTCCCCCGCCTGTTCAAGGCAAACCGCATAGAGGCTGTGTTGTAAC
>JBCDFA010000510.1:0-3740 GCA_039178835.1 Chloroflexota bacterium | reverse complement strand
TTTCGTGGCGTACAGGCTGTCCTGTGAAGCCATCCATACTCTACTATTGTACCACAAACCTTGCGCTTCCGAAACTCGATTCTTGCGC
The DNA here is from genome assembly GCA_039178835.1 of Chloroflexota bacterium. GTDB lineage: Bacteria > Chloroflexota > Chloroflexia > Chloroflexales > Roseiflexaceae > AL-N1. The sequence goes on along the minus strand of JBCDFA010000510.1, from coordinate 3,652 downwards.
CAAAACCGCGTCAATTTGCGAGACCACCTCTTTCCCATTCCTATCATGTATTTTCTCCTAAAAGTCTTTACACTCGATTTTAGCAACCAGCGATTTGGGGACTTTTAACCATCGAGTTGCGAATGGCCTCCGCAGACGCCGTGTTTTTTGCCCGCTGTGATGATTTTTTCCTTTAAGATGTGCCCGTACAGCCCTGAGCCATAGGTACTATAGTGCTTGACTACATCATATCCTTTCTGGTCCATAGTGGCAAAGGTGTTTTTGTGGGGTGGTCCGTCACCTCACGCCCCCGGTCAGGGCATTGCGCCCCTGCACCCCGCAAGGTAATCGGGAAGGCGATGTGAATGTTTGGGGCGCATGCCTCGCGGCGTACCACGCCAATCTCGCGTTTTGGGTGCGGTATTAGCCTACCGTCTGTTATGACTCTACCGTGGTCGTTGTCCCGTGTGGTGATGGCCCTTCAGTCAGCACCGGCGGTTGCAAATCGCCGCTACGTTGTCGCTTGACCACTATGGTTTTGCGCTCTGCCGCTCAGATCGCTCGCTGTAGGGTGGTCTCCTGCTCTCCATTGCCTTCGACAGGCTCAGGCAAACTATCCACTCCCCCAACGCTCAGGCGCTCGTTGTTGGGAAAGGAAGCGGTGTTACGATTTGAGATTTATCTGAGAGAGCACATGCTTTTTATTTATATACAAACAAACTATCCACCGCATTCACCAGTTCGCGCAGGTTGCTCACCTTATGAATGGCATCACAGTACGGCACATAGCTGAACATATCGCTGTCGCCTGAGCCCCACATACGCTGTGGTTCCGGGTTGAACCAGACGACCTTGCGTGCACGCCGTTTGATCATCTCGAAGTCGCGCAGGTTGGGATCGTTGTAGTTGTTGCGCCCATCGCCAAGGACTATAAAGGTTGTGCGGTTGTCAACCGTGCCTAGTTGATCGCGGGCAAAGGTCGCCAAACTGTTGCCCAGGTCGGTGTTGTAGTAGCCGGGGCGGATGCGCTCCAATACGCACTGGATGGCATCTTCAGGACGCGATTCGTTAAAATCAATCGATATGTCGATCAGGTCGTCGATAAAGGCATACGAGCGAGTGCGGCTGACCTGGTCTTGCAGCGCATACACAAGCAACAGCATAAATGAAACAACCGGACGCATCGATGTTGACAGGTCGCAGATGACGGTGAGTTTCGGCTTGAGATGTTTGCGTCGATGGCGCACATCGAGCGGGACACCACCATAGCGCAGGTTGGCGCGAATAGTGCTCTTCGCGTCGAGATTGCCACGGTTGGCGCGTTTCTGACGAAGAGCGGCCCGTGAACGCAGTTGCGAAGCCAGCCGATTGATGATGTTCCTTAGGTCATCAATATCTTGCCGACCGAGGCGTTCAAATGGCTGATCAAGCAGGTCATCTACCTTAGGTTGTTTGGGTTGCTCCTTGGCAGCGCGTTCGGCCATTCCTGCGCCAACCTCATCACGAATTTGCTCAGCCAGTGCCTGCTGATTCTCACGTGCTTCGTTTTCGAGTTGTTGTAATGCCTCTTCGCTCACCCCTGCTTCGCGCAATTTCTCCAGCAACTCCTGGATCAATCCATCCAGACGATCAAACTCAATATCGCGCATAGCTCGGCGTGTCATCCACGATTGATAGTAGGGATTCGTCAATTGTGATCCATCGAGCGAGTCGCGCAGCATTGCCCGCATTTGCTGGCCTTCCATGGGTTGTCCGGTCATCATCGACTCGAACAACTGCCGCAACTGCTCTGGCGACATGTTCTGGAGCATTTCCTCCAGTGCCTGAGCCAGTTTTTCGCGATCCTCCTCGGACATACCACCACCCGGCTGCTGCATCGGAGGGGGAGGATTGATGCTAAAGTAGAGTGGAAACATGTGATCGAATTGCTCGATATCTTTCCGCTCTTTGATCAACGTCGAGCGCAGGGCTAGACGAAAGTTTTCTTTATCGGTAATACTGGACGCTTCGATAGCACGCAGTGCATCGGCACTCTCGGCAACCGAGATGCGAATGCCAGCTGCGCGCATAGCTTTGATAAATTCAACAATGCGTTGGTCCAATGATTAACTCCTTTGAGACGTACCGATTGAGGGTAATTTGCAGTATACCACAGCGAGGCGTGCTCTGGCAGAAAGAGATGCCTGAGTATTTGCTATGAACGTTGCAATCCCAAAGTGTATCAACTAATGTGTGACAATGCAGAACTCATGACCTTCTGGATCAGCCATGACGGTCCATGTCTTAAATTGTTCGATGACTTTGCCGCCCAAACCAATCAAACGTTGCATCTCTGCCTCTCGGTCAGTCGCACGTATATCGAAGTGCAGGCGATTCTTAACGGTCTTGGGTTCCGGTACACTCTGAAACTCGATTTCTGGTATGAGTCCTTGCGGATCAACAATCGAACTGAGCCGTTCGTTGGCAAATACCACATTCACATCAAGTGCGGCAGCCCAGAAGGTTGCGAGTGCTGGCGGGTTTTCGCAATCAACGATAATGGCTTTGAGACGAGGTAAATGTCCAGTTTCCAACAACACTTTGAGATTGTGCATAATGAGCGGCATACATGCCGCTACTTCCTGTGCAGTGAGTGGCGCATTATTTGTCTCGTGAGTACAGGTCAGTTTGCACACCTCTCCCATCGGTACAATGTCCCACGACAACTGTGAAAAAGGCTCTTCCTGCATCGCTTGTACGGACATTGTTGTGACGAGGCGCTGTGGGGCAGTCGCTTCCAATATATCCCCTTTGATGTGTGTTTGCCCATCATTGGTTCGATAGGCGATTGGGGTGCCGGGTTCCCAGGAAGACTCTATCGCCATCAGCCCTTCCACAAAGTCAAAGTAGCGTTGTGTTTCCTCTGGTCGTGTCAAGGCATCCCAAAGACGTGTCGATTGTGTACGAATGTACACGGTATGAACAAAAGTAGACTCACTCATGGTGGCTCCTTCTATATCCAGTGCGGATCGTGAGTAAACGAATGGGTTAGCTCCTTCTTGCGTTCTTCGGGAAGCCATGCGGCTTGAATGCCGTGTAGTATGAGTGTGCGAATGTCATCACGAGAGAAACCAAGCTTCTGTTCGAGCAGTGCATACTCCTCGGCCAGCGAATTGCCAAACATCGCCGGGTCATCAGTGTTGATGGTTACCAGCAAACCACGTTCAAAGTAGCGTCGGACTGGATGGTCTTCGATGCGTGCCACAACGCCAGTACGGAGATTAGAAAGAGGGCACATTTCGATAGGAATACGTTGTGACGCCAGATATGCTATGAGGCGCTCATCCTCCTCAGCGCGTGTCCCATGACCAATCCGCTCAACCTGCAGTGCATTGATGGAGCCCCAGATGCTGCTGGCACCTGCTGCTTCACCTGCATGGGCACTTGTGTGAAAGCCCATCGTGCGAGCCGTGTGGAACACCTGCTCGAACTGTTCCGGTGGCTCATGCTGCTCTGATCCACCAATACCAATCCCAACCACACCATAGTCACGTGCTTCAGATGTTTCTGCGAGTGTTTTTGCGGCTTGCTCAGGGCCAAAATCACGCACCAGATCGACCACGATTGCGGTTTCTATTTCTTTTACTTGCGCTAACCCGGCTGAGATGGCCTCGATCAGGCGTTGGGTTTGCAA
>JBCDFA010000509.1:0-3749 GCA_039178835.1 Chloroflexota bacterium | reverse complement strand
CAATCCCAGCAGGCTGGGTGGTTGCGGCACGGGGGATGGGTGGTGCGTGTGGAAACGCGTATTGGTTCCGCATTGAACAGGTATAATATGCATATATAAATCGGATAGTAAGATTAAGAGAAAGATACTGTATTCTCTGTTTCAGAGATGCAGTGTCTTTCTTTCATGGCTAAACTAATCTTTCTGTACTTCTACACAAAGGGCAACTGTGGTGTAGCTGTGTAATCAGCGCATTGGTGAGACGTGGGGCCAGGCAGCTATCTGAGCTATTGATACCATTGGCGACGCGCTGATGACTGTGATTGGTTGTGCACGTCGCCTGTAGCATAGACGCTGTATTACGGTGTCGAGTCGGTCTGTGCGGTGAGGAAAGCTGTAAATTGGGCTAGAATAGTATCCCAAGATGCGTGGAAGATCGTCTGGCGCTGCCACCATAACTCTCCAATCAGTTCCGGGCCACGGTGCGTTAGATCAACCCGTGTTTGGGAGTCATCTAGGGCAGTGAATCGTACCTTGATATGGGTTGGCATCTCTTGGTTGCTGCCAATGCGATAGATCAAGGGGAAAGAGGGCTACGTCATTTACGACGCAACCTCTCGTTCGTTGCCTGCGAGGTATTTGATCAAATGGTCTGTAATCTCTCTATGACCAGCTTTTGATGTATTCAAGTGCAAAGTCAGTAGCCTCATCTATACTGAGTAGTCTACCTTTTTCATAATATATGTCCTGTTCTTGGTCACTAAGATTTGTTTTCACTCCAGAATACATTTGTTCAATGAGTTGTTGGTTTGCTAATGCTCCTGTTGATCCTACGGTACCGTGCAAATTTTTAGCTACGCTTAATAAGCAAGCAACTGTTACCCAATGTTGCTGTTCAGATGCTCTAGATGCTATACTTTCTAATATAGCACACATTAAAGATATATTTTTCAATTCTCGATTGACCGCGATTTGCTCAATGTAAAAATTGCACGATTTTGCTTTATATCCAAGATGAAAGGTGATTTCTGCCAAATGTAATAGATCGATAACAATACTTTGAATATCTTCTTCATCACGATGTATTTCTAAACTCTTAGAACATAGATTATACGCTTCGCTGTAATGCCCTTGTACTAATGCTATTTGAGCAAGGTTACCAAGTGCAGTAGCTTTACCTTCTATATCATCCACTTTTTGACATAGCTCCAAGCATTGTCTCTGGTAAAGTTGTGCTTGTTCATAATTAACCTGTTGGGTTGCAACCATTCCTATATTTCCTAATGTACGGGCAACTCCTTGTGTATCTTGTAATTCTTGTCGTACCTTCAAACATGCTTTGAAGTATTTAGTCGCTTGCATATAATCACCTTGTAAATTTACAATTGCACCAATTCCGTTTAGAAGATGAGATTGTAAGGTCAAGGGGATTGACGAACCGAAATGCTCTAATATATTTTCTATTGATTTTTGACCTTCTTTCAAGTGATTTCGATTACACCAAAATCTCCATATTGATTTAGCTACACGTGAAGCAGTGTTTACGTCATTTTGTTTTATAGAGTAATCCAGTACTGTACGTAGGTTATTTCGTTCTAATTCTAGTTGTTCGAGCCACGTGATTTGTTCTGGTCCACGTAACTGTATTTCCGCCTGTTCAGCAAACTGTGTGTAGTACTCTACAAACATCTGTTGCATCTTCTCCACTTCACCGCTCTCTGCCAACTTCTCCCAGGCATATTCTCGGATTGTTTCAAGTAGTACAAAGCGTGTTTCGTTGGTAGTATCTTCTTTGATCTGCACCAGGCTATGGTTCACCAGCGTCGTGAGGTGATTGATCATCGTTAGAGTCTGGTGATCAGGGCTTAAAGATGTAGTGGGCGATGACGTCTCAGGTAATAGTTGCTGATCATTACTAAGAACGGAGGTTGCAGCTTCGAGGGTGCAGCTACCCGCAAAAACGCTTAGTCCCACGAGAATGTGTTGTTCTTCTGGTCGGAGCAGTTGATAGCTCCAATCAATAGCAGCACGTAGGGTCTGATGTCGTTCTGGTGCATCAGTTGTGTTATGTGAAAGCAATGCCAGACGCTGATCCAGGCGTGCCAGCAGTGCCTGTGGGGAAAATAGTTTGCTTCGAGCAGCAGCTAATTCAATGGCGAGCGGCAAGCCATCAAGCCGCGTACAGATCGCTGCAACTGCTGGAGCATTCTCATCCGTTAACACAAAATCGGGTTTCACTGCCTGACTGCGCCGCACAAACAAAGCAACTGCGGGGTTGTGTTCGAGCGTTTCAGGAGATGCAGGAATAGTCGGATCAGGTGTGGTCAGGGGTAGCACAGGATATTCCTGTTCGCCAGCAATACGTAGTGGTGTCCGGCTAGTTACCAGAATGGTCAGGTCTGGTGCGGTGGTAATGAGTTCAGTGATGAGCGGGGCAGCTTCAAGAACATGTTCAAAGTTGTCGAGGAGTAGCAACGCCTTTTGATCTTTAAGTGTTTGTACCAAGGCTTCATGTATGGTCTGATGTGCACTTTCTTTGGCTCCTACGGCTTGAGCAATAGCTGAAATTACGAGCGAGTGATCACGCAGTGGGGCAAGTGAAACGGTGTAAAGGCCATCGGTAAACCGATGTTGGATTGTTTCAGCAATATGTTGAGCGAGTCGTGTTTTGCCCACACCCGGAGGGCCAGTCAGCGTAAGGAGGCGGACATCAGCTTGTCCAAGCAAATGCTGAATTCTCTGGGTATCGGTTTCGCGACCAAATAGTTTAGTAGGTGGAGTGGTTAACTTCAATGGAGTTTCAGTGGTCTCTTCTGGGGGTGAGTCTGCTGTTAGTTCAGGTAGACGAGTGCCATTGGTCGATGCCTCGAGACGATAGCCCACACCAACTTCGGTCAGGAGATAACATGGTTTGGCTGGATCTGTCTCAAGTTTGCGACGTAGCTGGCTGACATAGGTATGCACATAGCTGTGCTCATCGTGGTAGGCATCACCCCAGACCTGTTGCAGCAGGGTGCGATAAGTCAATGTTTTGCCATGGTGAAGGGCAAGCGTCTCTAGCAGTTTCCACTCAGTGCGTGTGAGATGAATCTTGTGGCCATTGCACATTGCTTGGCGCTCATCAAAATTGATAGTGGTTGTTCCAAGGTGTAGGTCTGGCCGCTGGGTTGCTTGATTTGGTCGAGGGCGTAGCGCGTTGCGAACACGAGCAAGAAAATTCTCTGGATCAAAGGGGTAGTACAGATAATCATCTATAACAATGTCGGTAATGGTTTCGTTGTATTGCTCTGAGTCGCTATTGATCAATACAATTAATGGAATTGTTGTCCTTTGCCGAAGACGATCATAATCATCAATCTGCTTTTGTCTGACGTGTGTTAGATCTAGAATAGTAAGATGATGTGTTTCGTCTTCCAGATATGTTTGTGCTTTATCGCCGCTTAAGGCGTGTGTAGTGTGAAATCCTTGAGCTTTGAGGGGGCGCTGAATAAGGGTATAGATAGAATGTACTGCAGTGATGACCAACACCCGTGGTTGGGGTTGTGCCATAGAGAATAACCTCCCAAACTTCTCTAAGAATACGTACTTCCAACTATTGTTAAGACATTGTAGGAATTCTTCTTCTTTCAAATTATATAAGATTTTGATCCGTTTGTACAGAGTTGTGTTGGATTTGTTTGGTAGCCTTCGGATCAATGGTTTGAGGTTTCAGTTATGTGGATGAACGATGTGTGGCGCTAGATGTAGCGCCTGTTTTGAACTGGCGCGCT
>JBCDFA010000508.1:0-3779 GCA_039178835.1 Chloroflexota bacterium | reverse complement strand
ATTCGATTCTCACCGTCACTTAACTCTGCTTCACCGTAATCGCCCTCACCATAATCGCCCAAAAGTGCATCGTATTCTTCTTCAATTAGTTTTCGTTGACCTTTGATCCGTCGTTCAATAACACGAATTTCTTCAGAAGTAAGTTTTCTTATATTTGGCATCTAACTTCCCTTGATATTTACTTAAGTGTGATGTTATGGGTGTATATTACCGTAGATTGTCATAAAAGGCAAGTGAGAAACACTATTGTCACCATTCTCTCAAAGAGTCACGCCATTCTCATCTTGTTATTATTTTATTCATATGTTTATGACTAAGTGAGTATAACTCTCGTATTTATGGGTTATGCCATAACAAAGAGCAACAATAGTAGACATGTATCACACTATCATTTGAGTTGGAATTGTTATGTGCCTTCTGACACTATTCCGAAATGCTCTGCTATAATACGAATACGAAATTTGAGTCTGTCAGGTTTTCACACAAAGGAAGTTTTCTCCCTAAAGAGAGATATTTATTATGCAAGACACTTCGACACGTGTTCCATTTGCCTCTTTCTTTACACGCTCACGTTTTATAATAATCTTTTGTGTTGGAATAACGATAGCACTCTGTTTTCTCCTAACATGGCTTGGTTATAGTCAATCAGTAGTTCTGGGCATCGTACAGGGGCTGGGAGAGTTTTTGCCAATCTCTTCCTCAGCCCACTTACTCTTAGTTCCCTGGTTTTTTGGGTGGCAAGATAATGTAATTGGTACACTAACCTTTGATGTTGCCCTGCACTTAGGTACACTGATAGCGATTGTAGCGTATTTCTGGCGTGACTGGCTCGATCTTCTCCGTGCGATCCCTGGCCTGTTGGCAAAGTTGAGCCATACCTTGCGTGGCAGGCATACAGCGCTGGGTGTGGTTGAATACCGACTCGTCTCCCTTGGTATTGCCACCATTCCTGCAGCTATTATCGGTCTCTCTCTTGAGTCGATTATTGAATTGTATTTACGTACACCCTTACTTACGGCGTTTATGTTGGCCTTTGTCGGTATATTGCTCTTCGCAGCTGATCGTTGGACTAATCAAGAGTGGTCCATTGATCAGATATCTTGGCGTCATGCGCTCTTCATCGGATTAGCACAGGCATGTGCACTGATACCGGGTGTCTCTCGTTCAGGTGCAACTATTACCATGGGGCGCTTTCTGCAACTGAGTCGTGATGCCGCGACACGATATTCATTTTTGATGAGCACGCCCATTATGTTGGCTGCTGTAGCTGTTAAATTTGATGAGATGTTGCAATTTCGTATGGCTGATCTTCCTATACTATTTACGGGGATCGGTGTTTCAGCCTTAGTGGGGGCACTCGCAATTCATTTTCTTCTTGGGTACATTAAACAGGCAGGTTTTGGCATTTTTGCCGTTTATCGTATTTTATTAGCCTTGGTTATTGTTGTTATTGTTGTTGCACGTGGTGATATGTAAAGTTTTGCCACCAATAGACTTTAACAGATCCTAAGTACTGAACACCTTACAAATACACACATAAGAGAGATGCTTGTGCATCTATCAAATTTGGCGCACCTATGCTGCTGTTTTGTTCGAGGAGGGTTGCAATGTCATATATAACCAGAGATTTACTATCACAACGTAATATGTTACGTCAACGTCTATTGGAACTTGCATCGGTGAATAGCGCAGAAGACCCAACACTGCTTGAGCAACACATTGAGTCATTATTAGATGATATTGAAGGAGGGTCTCTAGAACCAAATCCCTCATTAGCACCGCTTCATCAGTGGAATGAGGATCAACGAGTCGTTGTCACCGGAATGGGTGTCTTGACCCCGCTAGGGATCGGCATCGATGCCTTCTGGAATGGTATTGTAGAGGGCCGTAGTGGTATAGACAAGATAACACTATGCGATCCAGGTGACTCACCCAGCCGGATTGCCGGTGAAGTCCGTGATTTCCATCCGCGAGATTATATGGATGCGAAAGAAGCACGGCGGGTCTCCCGTGCAAGCCAATTAGCGGTTGCAGCAGCACACATGGCTATGGATGATGCACAATTGCGTGTGGATGATCATAATCGCTTTGATATTGGTGTTCTCATTGGGAATGGTAGTACCTCTCCACCAGATACTGAAACAGCTGCAAAAACATTGATGGAACGCGGTTTTTCACGGCTGAGTCCCTTTTACATTGCAAGTTCACTACCAAACATGCCATCATGCCAAGTCGCTATTCAAATGGGGCTCATGGGCTACAATACGGTAACTGCAACAGCTTGTGCTGCCGGTTCGCAAGCGATTGGTGAAGCTGTTGAAATCATTCGTCGTGGTGATGCACGAGTCATGCTAGCAGGTGGCACCGAAGCGCCCATCTGTCAACTATCACTGGCAAGCTTTAGTGCTCTGCGTGCTTTATCTACACACAACGATGAGCCAATGCGTGCATCTCGACCATTTGATGCAAAACGTGATGGTTTTGTGCTATCCGAGGGTGCAGGGGTCCTTGTATTGGAACAATTATCACATGCGCGGCGGCGCGGTGCCACCATCTATGCGGAAATTATTGGGTATGCCTCAACATGTGATGCATATCATGTCACGGCACCAGATATTGATGGCGCCGGTGCAGCCCGCGCAATGACACGTGCAATGACACGTGCAAACATTAGCCTACAACAAATCGATTATATCAATGCCCACGCCACAAGCACACCAACAGGCGATAATGTCGAGACACGTGCAATCAAACGCGCTTTTAGTGAGTATGCATACAATATTCCCGTTAGCTCTACTAAATCTATGATAGGCCATCTCACGAGTGCAGCAGGGGCCGTGGAAGCAATTGCTTCTATTCTTGCCTTACGCTATGGCGTAATTCCACCAACCATCAATTATGAGCATCCTGACCCTGATTGTAATCTCGATTATGTTCCCAACCAGGCACGTTCGGCAAACGTGCAGATTGTTATGTCCAATTCCTTTGGGTTTGGGGGTATCAATGGAGTTTTAATTTTCCAAAATCCGTCAGTTACATAAACAGAGGGGTAACATAACAACCAGCCATTGGCTACAAACGAGACACTGAGACAGAAATGCTTGAGCAGGATCACCTTGGCAGTCAGTAAGTACACAGATCGTTCTGACAGAGCGTATTGATTGCAAGGCAGTATTGCGGCCAGTGTTACAGGTCATCGTTGTGTAGGATTGGCAACAACTCTACTTCTTCGCGAACAAGCATTTGTTTGAATTCTGTACTTACCGACGATTGAATGTTTATTATCCAGCCAATAATGGCAACATCTTGAAATCCTGTCCCAACAACTCTTTGCGTTTTAGCCAATCCATGAGCGAATGCTTCCGGCAGCCATCGTAGCTGGATGCGCGGGGGTTGCGAGAATGCATCAATTACACTCCTTCTTCCACTAAGCAATAGAACTTGTATCCGTTCAGACCCGAGTTGCTGTCGAAGGAAAGCAGTATTTGCGTAGGAACCGGCTAAAACTACGGTAGACCAACGAAAGAATTATGCAGCGGGTGGAAATGACGATGAGGTAAATAAAATATGATCAATAGAGGTAAGTAAATAATCAAAATCAAACGGTTTTTCAACGTAATCAATACACCCAACCGAACGCACTCGTGTACGACTAAGAAGCGTATTATATACCGTTGTGCCAAGAATAGGTGTTTGAGAAAGGGCAGGTTGCTCACGAAGTTGCTGAATTGTCTCCCAAGACGCATACTCTGGGATTGATAGTTAGGCCAGTATAAGAT
>JBCDFA010000507.1:0-3849 GCA_039178835.1 Chloroflexota bacterium | reverse complement strand
AGTAGGCGTGTGGTTGCCAGGACATAGCGCAGGACAGGTATGAGTGGTGCGTGTAAATCGGTGATCACTATGCCCCCATTTGTCAGGCTCAAGTGGAATGGCTCTCACAAGTGTGTGCAGCAAACTTTCTGAAATCGGGTACACTTGTGAGAGCCATTCCACTTGAGCCTGACAAATGGGGGCATAGTGATCACCGATTTACACGCACCACTCATACCTGTCCTGCGCTATGTCCTGGCAACCACACGCCTACCACAGGAAGGGATCATGCTCGATCTCGCGTGTGGAGAAGGTGACAAACTATCGTTGCTTGCTGAACATTGTGGACCAGACGTGCAGTTTATCGCACTCGATATGGATCATGGTGCCGTAGCGGCGACACAGCAGGAGAGAACTCTTGCTTATGGTATTGTCGGTGATGCATTGGCTTTGCCACTACGTGATGCATGTTGCACAGCCGTATTTTGTATCGCGTCGTTGGGATTGTTTGCAAACACACAGGTTGCGCTGGGTGAAATGCACCGTGTTCTTCAAGCGGGAGGCGGTGTGTTTATCGTTACCGCAACCCAACTCTGGGCGCAGGTAACACATTGGCCTGATACGCTTGTCAGAGCTTACGAACAAGCTCTTGCAGCAGATCATTCACCGCCAGTAGCTACACCAGATCTCCACGATCAATTTGGCCCGTTGCTGCGGCAAGCAGGATTTGCAACCCCACGAGCACGGGCACTGCTCCTCAACCCATCGATACCTCCAGTACAGGCTGAACTGGCTCTTCTCTCGTGGAACACCATACAACCACTCGTTACACCATATCTTTCTCCTACCGATCTTGAGCTTTGTCATCAGGTTGCCGACTCGGTGGAGATTGAGCTTTGTACCGTTGTACTAGTTGCAGTAGCGATTATATAGTTATCATATTTGTAGATAGAAACATACATAATTAAATCATCACTCCTTGTCACAATAAAGCACTGATTAAAAATGTCCATAGACTCCTCGGAAATTCTCATCTTTGGTCATTTCATTTTGGCTCAAAACCACAATAACTACAGGTGTATAATCAAATTGTCTCTAGATTCATGAAAGACAGCGAGGAGTCAAAGGTGACCTGTTTACTAAGATAGAAACAGTATTCGATCTACTTCTTAGGAGTGTATGTATGAAAGTAAATCACGCTGTTCGCTGTTTTGTCAGTATATTCTTTATTGGGAGCTCACTCATCTTCTCAGCAGCATCAGCTGTACCCACACAGGCATCTGGCAGCACTGCAAAGGTGCAAGGAAATGGACCTGGCGACTATAGTTGGTCCAGGTTTGAAGGTAGAGGTAATAGTCCTGAGGAAGCTGAAGCAAAAGCACGTGAGCATGTCTCACCTACTTTTGAGCGGAACAAACGTCTTGGCTATCCAGATTGTTATGTGGCTGATACGGATCAATTTTATAATGAACGGGGAAATTATTACGTGTTTAGAATCTATATACGCTGTGATAAGGGGGAGGTATGTCACACTTTTAGTAGCAAGCACTCAGCAGGGGCTGTTTCGGTAGGTGATTTGGTCGATATCCGTGTTCCTTTTTCTGGTCCAGTTGAGGATTATCTCAATCGCATTGTACCGTTGGGCGGTTTTGACATTACCGAGCCAATGGCCTATATACTTCTCACAGGCAAGTGGTGTTTTGACACAAGCACAGGTCAGATTACGTCACTTGAACGGACCAATGTGACTGCTGAACCCACAAGACTAGGTGATTGGTTTGTAGAGACACACAACACGAGAGCTGGCGAATTTGAACACGATGAGCGAGATTTTGGACAGATCGATTATCTAAATGAAGGCACTCGAACAGACATCATTTTAGAAGTTCCAAATAAGTTTGTTGGCAAAATACCAGGAACTGAGATTGGATTTGAGATACCCGCAGGTACGAAAATTAAGGTAGGCACTATCATGCTGAGAACTCGCTTGACAGGACAGGGAAGTGTTTACTGTTCCCCATCCAACCATTGTGAGGCATCATCCGAATATTCAAACGTACCACATGGAGATAATTAGATATATCTCCCCTCTATAATAAACAATTTTCTACATCATCACAAAATAATAGATGAGAAAAAGCATAACTCTAACCAAGTGGGCAATAGACCTGCTTGGTTGCTTCCTATCGAGCACGATGGTGCAAGTTTCTCAATTGGATCAGTGCAAATAGACAACTTCAAATCACTACCAGACAACCACCATTTTGTATCCATTTTTTATGCTATACTTTTCCATATCCACTATTTTTCATTAAAGAGATGTGTTTTGCGACTAATAGCAAAGGAGCCATATACGTGGCAACAACACCAGTCAATACCGCTCATAGCGTTGAACAACAACGGCGATTTACCATTACCGATTTTGGACATACAGAACTAACATCAACCTATCGCGTCGACCTTCGCTCCAACCACACCCCTGATGTTTTCCATGATGACAATCCAGTCAGTGACTGGAGCAAGCTTTCGTGGGGTGACATTGGTCGACCGTATCGTGTTGAGCGCTGGTCACGAGACAAGCGTCAGTGGGAGCGTGAGCATCAGCAGGAAATGCCAGTGAAAACATGCTGGGAACAGTTCAATCGCTCTTTCCAAAGTATGTTTGATACGGATGTTGTTACAGCACGTCGCAATGCCGTCGCCGAGATGGGCAACGCGCTTAGCAAACTTGCACTTCGCAAAGCATGGGAGTCATTAGAGGAAAGTCTACAATGGACCGTTTGGAATCGCATCCATCGAGTCGAGGATGCCGTCTGGGACCCACGTGGGAAGCGTGCGTTGTTCGAGGGGTTGGATCTCCACAAACCATCGGTGTTATTCCTTGGAGCAGCAGATGGCTATGAAGCAATGCAGTTTCTCGCCATGTACCCTGGGGGCCACGCGGTTCTAGTCGATTACGACGACTATTGCCGGACTGATCGCTTTGGCACATTTCCTGAGGCGTATCCTTTTGTGGGGAATGATGCCACGACTGGCTCACCACGTGTCTGGTATCGTGATGAAATGAACATCGACTTCGAGGTAGCCGATATCCGCGACCTCAAGTATGGCAAAGAGTTCGATGTCGTAATCAGTATCGGGCTGGTAGAGCATTTCCCTGATCAGTACAAACCACTCGCGTTTGATATGCACCGTCGCTTCCTGAAACCCGGTGGCATTGCGATCATCACCACACCACGCCTCCAACTCGAATCAAAGCTGTTTTACACGCTCTTCGCTGACAAGATGAATTTCGCCTATCGTGAGCTTATGGATGTTACCCATCTCGGGTTATATGCCTACGAAAATGGATTTGAAATTCTGCGACACGGGCGTATCAAAGCCCATAATGCGCTCATTACTCGTCCACGATAGCGTAACAACAAGAGGATTTGTATGGCACCACAGATCACTAGCATACATCATGTGACGGCAATCGTTGAGGACCCGCAGCAAAACATCGACTTCTACGCAGGTGTGCTCGGGTTACGTCTCGTCAAACAAACCGTCAACTTTGATGATCCCAACACGTATCATCTGTATTTTGGTGACGAGCTTGGCCACCCAGGTACCATTCTGACCTTCTTTCCCTGGCCCAGCGCACGGCATGGCAGTCGCGGAACAGGGCAGGTCAGTGCTATCACTCTTGCTATTCCCGCAAACTCACTGGATTACTGGCAACAACGTCTTACCGGATATGGATTTATCGTCAGCGAGCCCACACTGCGTTTTGGTGAACAGCGTATCTCCGTTTACGACCCGAGTGGCCTCCTGATCGAACTGGCAACCCAGACAGAGACATCTGAGCAATTTGTTTGGAAAGATGGTTTT
>JBCDFA010000506.1:0-3854 GCA_039178835.1 Chloroflexota bacterium | reverse complement strand
TCTACGATTTTAATATTATGTTTTTGTTAAATTTAAATAAAGAAAAGATAATAATATGTCTGGTAAACCTCTGCAATGTGTGCTCTGAATAGATGAACTTTACATAAACGATACTTCATATATGGTTATTTGATGGTGTTCTGGGGTTCTGTCTCTCTGAGTCTCTATATTGAAAATGAGGGTAGCCGATGCCTCGCTGATCGACCACCGACCGTGGATGTGTGGTATTTACTCTAACATAGGGACGTTTGTTTTTGTATCAGTAAGGCAATATAGTTTATTTGAGAAACGATTGAAAAATAAACGTTTATGAAATAAACTAAAAATATGAAAAGACAAGATAAAACAGGCTATGTCCCTCAACAAGCGACTCACGTAGAAGCGTCACTAGAGAACTTTACCTTTCAGGTAGACTGGGACCCATTACCCAAATCGTTGAGTAATTGGACTGGATTTTTGCTGTTTCACGTTACTGAGTTGGCAGGGCAGATGTATGCTCAGGCACTTGCATCGATCCGTTTACAACCGTTCCAGGTGGGAGTGTTACAACTGTTAGCCAGTGAGGGGCCGATGGTACAGGCACGGTTAGGTGAGTTCTTGTCGACTGACAAAGCTACTATGGTCGGTTTGCTCAATGATCTTGAGACACAAGGACTAGTTGAACGCAGGCCAAATCCGCACGATAAACGCTCGTATCATGTGCATCTCCTTGATGCGGGTCGAGCACGCCTGGCAGAAGCCGAGAAGGTCAATGCCTTTGCAAATAAGATGTTTTTTGCCGATTTAACTCCCGATGAACAAACAACACTTCATCAACTACTAGAGCGTCTGGCCACAAGGCGTCGCTTCGAGTAGACACTTGGATATGAAAGGAACATTATGACTTCTGGTCAGGCTTTACAGACCCCGCGCACAAATCCAGTGACTGCAGGCATGTTCGCCGTAGGAATGCTCGCTATCGGGATGGTGACAGCTTTGCTTGCGACAACATTCCTACCGAATGATGTTTTCACCGCTCAGAATGAACCGGCTTTTGCCCCCATAGCGTGGTTATTCTGGTCCGTTTGGATTGTGATCTACCCCAGTATGGGTATAGCAACCTATCTTGTGTGGCGGTTACGTGGTGTAGAGGATGTGACACTACCATTGCTCTTGTTCGTGGTCTCTCTCTTGCAAGGCCTATCATTCTGGCTGTCTGATACGGTTCGCATGACAACAATCATAGATGCGACTGGGTTGTTGCTTTCGTATGCGGTGGCATATGCATATTCTCGCCACTCTCGGGCCGCAGTTCTCTGGTTGCTTCCCTTACTGATCTGGATGCCGATAACGCTTGCGCTCAAAATCTGGCTATGGGTAGGTTGAAGAAGGTGTGAGGAAGGATTACGATACTATAGAGCAGTTAGGCCATCTTGCTTACCTGCTCTATGCTAACTATTATTTGCCCATAAACGTAGGAGGGCGTTTTTCGATAAAAGCGCGCATGCCCTCTTGAGCATCTTCAGTTGCCCACAATGCATAATACATCCGTCGCTCGAACATAATACCCTCGCGCAGGTTCAGTTCCAGCGCTCGATCCACGGCCTCGCGGGCTACCATTGCGGTGGTTTTACTATACGATGCAATGGTCTCGGCGGCGGCCAGTGTTTCTTCCATTAATGCCTTGTCGGGAATAACACGGGCCACGAGGCCGGCGCGTTCCGCCTCCTCTGCATCCATCATCCGCCCGGTGAGAATCAGGTCCATGGCTTTGGCTTTCCCAACCAGCTTGGTCAGTCGTTGTGAGCCACCCATGCCGGGGGTCAGGCCGAGTTTAATTTCTGGCTGACCAAATCGGGCCGTTTCACCAGCAAAAATCATGTCACACATCATTGCGAGTTCGCAGCCCCCGCCCAGCGCGTACCCTGAGACAGCAGCGATCTTGGGCGTTCGCAAGGCGGTGAAGGCATCCCAGCCAGCGAAGAAATCTTCGTGGAACATATCCATGTAGGATTTGGACGCAAGCTCCTTAATATCGGCACCAGCAGCAAAAGCTTTCGCTGAACCAGTGATGATAAAACAGCCTACCTCTGGGTTCTGATCCAGCGGTTGCATAGCCGCTACCATCTCGCGCATAACGTCGGAATTCAGGGCGTTCAGCACCTTTGGACGATCTATTTGTACAATTGCGACGCGACCTTTGCGCTCAATCTGAATAGTCATACATACCTCGCTTATGAGAGATTACAACGTTGATAACAGGGTAGCGATCAGGAGTCCCAGATGGCGCCGTATGCTGGAATCCCACGACTTTCCATTCCATACACAACGTCGCGTGTGAGTTTCTGGTTGGAAATAACAATGATGGCCTCAGCATTGAACGATTTATAGGCTGCATAAGCTAGCTTGACCATATCTGGCTTGCCCTGTTCGGTGGTATCCCAGATAGTGGCGTTGGGCTGTACTGACAAGATTTCGTCGACCAACGTATCGCCGTATGTTGTGCGGGGGCTGCGTGTTGACCAGACCAGGTGCGCTGGCACATCCTGGGCGAGGAGATGCGGCAGGCACGGGCCGATACCACTGCCTGTGGCGACCCAGACCACGCGTTTGAACAACTTGTCGATATTGCCGACGCCAGCCGTTGGGATACCTTTGACCCACACGTGTGAAGGCGTGTCGTCGATGAACTCTCCGGTCCAGTCGCCTGCACGTGAGATGGTGAGTCGGAAGCCATCTTCGCCGGGAGCGGGTACGTTCGCAAATGAGTGCCACTCCATCAGGGGGTTACGGCTGACCGTTGTTGAGGAACCGGCGAAGGGGGTTACGCCGTGATTGAAGCGAACTAACGCCACGTGGTTCGAGGGTCTCTCGATCTGGACCGGGACTTTCCGCAGCCGGAGCCAGGGCAATGCAATACTGATGGTCACAATGATCAGTGTCCAGAAACCAAACGAGGTAAGCAGCGCACTTCCGAGGCCGATATCGCCACGCTGATCGTTGACAAACAGAATTGTTTGGACATAGAACAGCAGGAGTGCGGTCCATCCACCAAAGCGATGGGTCAGTTCAAAGGTATCGTGGTAGCGTGCGCGAATTGACGGGAGCGCCATCACAAAAATGCCAATTAACAATGCAAGCAGTACATAGGTGACTACGATGGTTCCCATTGATATAACAGATAATCCATTGGCAAGCTGGTAGGTCATCGAGCCGACGAGCACGGCAAACCAGATCGTTGCGGCACTTGCACAGCCACTGTGGATGCCGCCGAAGTGATAGACTTTGCCCAGTGCCCAGCGAATTGAGAGCGGCCAACTCGTTGGGGCGCTGGTCGCAATCCAAAATAAGAGATTGATGACATACTGTTGTCGAATAAGAATAGCGATAGCGATATTGCCTACAACGAGATTCGCGAGTGTGTCCAGTGCGATGCTGTCGCCGGACCACCATCCACCACTGGTGAGCCCAAAGCCAAGGAATGCAAAGTTGACTAGGACTACCAGTACGGCCAGACGGCGATACTGTGACATCGTATGGTGTCTGAGCTTGCGTTGCAGATAGCGCTGTTCGTGTGGGAGATCATTACTTTCATACTGCTCTATTACGGGCTTTTGTGAAACGGTTCGTTCAGTTGATAGTTTGGTATTTCCATAAAGTGTTGTCATAACCTGCCTCCTCACTGTTTATACGACCACCAGGGACTGTGCTGTTTCTTCATGTTCTTCGGCCATACGCATGAGTTCACGTTTGTCTACTTTGCCCCGACTGGTCATCGGAAACTCGTCCATCGCAATCACAAATTTGGGCATGCAATAGTACGGTAGTTTTGCAGCAACCTGTTGTTTGGCAACTTCGATATCAACGGTCTGGGG
>JBCDFA010000505.1:0-3856 GCA_039178835.1 Chloroflexota bacterium | reverse complement strand
GGCCCATCAGATGCATAAATCTTGTTAGGTAGCCGACCAGCCCACGCTGCTGGCACCACTTCGACCAACAACCAATTAAACAGATCACGTCGATACCGTGAGCCAACTACTATCGCATAGACCTCAAGGCAGTCATCCAACATATCAAGGAGAGCTTGTGGCGCATGATCTGGATCAAGCGCCTGTGCTAACTCGACGATAACATAGCGTGCCTCATTTAGCGCTTGCGATCCGGTTGGTACTGGAGGTTTAGTCGCCGACCAGTTAGCAGGTGGTGGCTGTTGCTCCTCCAAAAAGGCCCGTACTGCAGCGAAAACTGGAGGAGACTCGGTATCTTCGGAAATGATATGGGTTATCTTTGGTGCAGATGCTAATGCCAACGCCCAACCAAGATAGACTAATCGTCGATGGCTCTGGTCTGAGTCATATGTCACAAAGAAGGTAATGAGGCGGTCACACACTTTCCAAAGTTCTTCCGTAACGCGACCATCATCTTTCTCATCATAAAGCTCATCATACCGATAACACCACAACTCCTGAAGTAACTCGCGTAGTGGTTCAACAATAACCACTCCATTTGGTAGTTGGAAGTCAGGATAATATCCCTGGTGACTCACGATAACCTCGTTTTCTGTCTCGCGGAGGTGGTGCGTCCTGATGCTGGTATCCGTTCAGGCATCTATTCGCCTTGGTACTACTAGATGTAGTTTTTTTGCGAGGGTGGGCCGCCGCCCTCGCGCTCCCCAGCCCAGGCGTTGCACCCTGGAAACCTGCAAAGCAGTTGGGTAACGCGAGTACGCAGAGCAGCGGATGCCTCTGGGCTCGCAATGTTCGGTTGTGTATACCTGTTCTCCGCTCAGCCATGCTCTGCTCGACCCCCACAGCGCCTTCGACAGGCGCAGACGACCGACGCCACTCCGCCGCTCCGCTCAGTCGCTCAATCGCTCAGTCGCTCCACCCCCATCTACTGCTACTTCAGTAATAACAGAGCGCAACGCCTCAGCCTGTGCTGGTTCGGCAAAAACACAGGTGACAGGCATTTTACTGCCATCGATCATCGACCCAACATGCAGTGGCTGACCGGTCAGATCGATTGCACGGCCACCAGCAGCATAAAGGATAGCCAGACCTGCCGCGATATCCCAGATGGCCGCACGTGTTAACAGCGCCCCAATCGCACTCCCACGCGCCACATATGCCAGTGAGGCAATCGAACAGCCGAGGGAACGTGTCTTCCCAGGAAAATCAATCTGGAAATGACGATGAGCGTCAGAGGGAATAGAGAGCCAATCCTCGTTGTTCCACGCGGCCTGATTCGGCGCAACGTGAATACGCTCCTCGTTCCAAAAGGCGTTTCCTTCGCTGTCACACCAGTATATATCATCTAAAATGGGCAGATAGATGACTCCCCGATACGGCACACCATCTCGTAGCAGCCCAATAGAAATCCCCCAAGATGCCAGGCCATTAACAAATGATGCTGTCCCATCAATAGGGTCAATCGCCCATAGAAACTCACGGTCGAGCCCATTCCGTGTTTGCTCCTCACCAATAATGCCGTGATCGGGATACCGTGTTGCAATGCGTTCAACAAGCATGCGCTCGACTGCCTCATCTGCCTCCGTCACCCATGTATTGTCGGCTTTACGCCAACTGCGAGCCTGATTAAAGTATTGTCGTGCAAGTTTGCCCGCTTCTATAGACCACGAGCGCATTTCGTCCAGATCGATACCGCTCATACGTTTGTGATGTCCTCCTGATAGATTATCGGTAATTGCTTCGATCCTACAGTTCTCTGTTACTCAACCCGTATTGTAACAGGCTTCATGAGACCGTACTGACACCACCCAAAGCGTGTTATAGTATCAAGGTTACACCATGTTTGTGTAACCACCACCAGACGATAACAGGAAGGAAAGCACTGTGCCCGATGGCATCTCGCAAGTTGCAACCGATATCTACCAGATACGCTTACCGCTCCCATTTGAACTGAGAATTGTCAATTGTTACATCCTCAAAGATGGCAATGGCTGGACCATCATCGACACAGGATTGAACTACCCACCCAGCTACGAGATGTGGAACATGACCTTTGCCGAACTCGGTGTTCAGCCAGGTACCCTCAAACGAGTCATCCTGACCCACGCCCATCCAGATCACTATGGGATGGCCGGATGGTTTGCGGAAACCTATGACATCCCGATCTTTCTCTCGTCGCTTGAGCAATACTTTGCACAGCATGCCTGGATCGACAGTACTTACACCGACGACGCGTTTATCACCTTTTTTAGCCAACATGGTCTTCCAGACGATCTCGGGAAACAAGTCCAGCAGGACATGGCGGGTCTGCGTGCGATGATCAAAACGGCAGAAAACGTTACACTGCTGGAGCCGGATGCACGCATCAAAATTGGCCAGCGTGACTTCCAGACACATGTGAGTCGTGGTCATAGTGATGGTCATCTAGTGTTCCACTGTGCAGAAGAGCGCCTGCTCATCTGTGGCGATGCCGTCCTGAGCAAGATCACCCCTAACATTGGCATCTGGCCACTCAGCCGTGAGAATCCGCTA
This sequence comes from Chloroflexota bacterium, assembly GCA_039178835.1. Classification (GTDB taxonomy): domain Bacteria; phylum Chloroflexota; class Chloroflexia; order Chloroflexales; family Roseiflexaceae; genus AL-N1. The sequence goes on along the minus strand of JBCDFA010000505.1, from coordinate 1,285 downwards.
GACGACTTTCTACAATCGCTGGACCATCTCGCGACACTCCCAGTCGATCTTGCGCTTACTGGGCATGGTCCAATTATCACGGCTTTTGCAGATCGGCTTACTGAACTGCACATTCATCACAGAGAACGCCTGCGGTTGCTGGAGGAAGGCATCACACAGCAGACCAACGCCTTTGAGGCAGCCCATGTGCTGTTTAATGTGGAGCGCCTTTCATCGCATCAGAAGCGTTTTGCGTTAGCTGAAACACTGGCGCATCTGGAGTATCTGGCGCGGTTGGATCGACTGGAACGGATTGAGCAACACGAACATATCTGGTATCGCCGTGCAGCCTAGCAAAGGATAGCGCCGCTTATGTACAAAGCCGTCTTGTTCGATCTCGATGATACACTCTATGATTTTCACACATACCGTACTGAGCAACTCCAGGTAGCTCTGGCTGAAATCTTTGAACGCTACCCGCATCTGCAGCCAGAGTCGCTGATCCAGAACGCTATCGACACGCATGTGTACCATCGCCAGCTACCTGCATTCCTGCAAGCCAACGGAGTTGATGATGAGGCTGTCATTACAGCAGCCTGTGCCACACACGAGCAGGATTGGTTCGAAAAGATGCAACTCGACGAAGAGACTATTCCATTGTTGGAGCAACTTCGACCAACGCACAAGCTTGGCCTGATCACCAATGGTCCGTCCTGGTCGCAACAAGCCAAAATCGAGCAATTTCAGTTGAGAGATTATATGGAGGTGCTCACGGTTTCTGAAGAAGTTGGGGTTGCCAAACCAGACCCGGCCATCTTCCATCTGACTCTGGCGCGATTCGATATGCAACCTGAGGAAGCCGTGTTCGTTGGTGACTCGCCTAAGCATGATCTCCATGGCGCTGCCGCAGCAGGCGTTGCGTGCATCTGGATCAATCGTCGCGGTCTTGCGCTGCCTGACGATGCACCAAAGCCGTTGGCAACGATCACACGACTGGCAGAGGTAGCGAGTCTGGTTTGCTAATCACGGAGCTATGATGTCTACTTCGCCGAGCACCAGCCGCGTTTCGCCCTGCACCTCAGCCATATCACTACGTACACGCAGACGATCCTCTGGTCGCAGATCCGGCTTTGGTTCATACACACCGAGCAGCAGCGTGTAGCGTCCTGGTGCTAAGTCGCGGGGCAAGGTAATAGAACGCTCATCGTGCAGTGGATCGCCCACAATCCAGGTTGTGGTGAGACCAGCATCGCCATGGCCGCTGAACGGCGGTCCATCGGTTTGAGCCAACGGTGGGATCGAACAG
>JBCDFA010000504.1:0-3859 GCA_039178835.1 Chloroflexota bacterium | reverse complement strand
GGTTGGTCGCTCAAGAGAATATTGGGCGCTTTCACATCACGATGAATGACTCCCACTGCATGAGCATAGTCTAAGGCATCAGCAATCTGCGAGATAATTGGTAACGACTGCGAAAGAGGTAACAGCAACCGTTCACGCAATACATCCGCAAGCGACCGACCAACCTGTAACTTCATGGCAATATAGACATTACCATCTGCTTCTCCAACATCATAAATTGGTACGATATTAGGATGGTCTAACCGCGCAGCAAGGATGGCCTCTCGCTTGAAACGTTCAACCAAAGATGTGTCATCACTATATTGTGGATACAGGACTTTCAGCGCAACATCGCGATGCAGGACTGTATCTCGGGCACGGTAGACAGAGGCCATACCACCACGCCCAAGCAACGCTACAATTTGATAACGACCCAATGGCCGTTGTGATAAATCGTCTCCAAACATAGTACGTGGGCACCTTCACCAATAAACAATTCGTCCAACATGCCATCCTGAAGCGCTATATCGCGCAACATGGCGCGTAGTATTACTGATGTGCGTTAACGTCGTGTGGCATTATAGCATGCTGCCAATCACGACATCATGTCCCTCATAAGACATGACGTTATTAGACACCGGAACGTTTCCACATACAATGGTAGATATACTGACAACTTTCTGATAAAGTACACAGATATGCCTATTATACTGATATTGCATCCTCGATACTGCAACTTCCCCAAACCCTCACATAAATAAACACATCTCAACGGAAAATTAGGTCCTCAGAGAATTATTGCAACCAGGTTGCAAGGTATGACAAGAAGCTGTGACAGAAAACAGCTAGCATATACCGTGCATACAACCTACACTCTCTACGTATGAGTCTGTTGCATAGACCACCATCAATTCTGCTGACAAAAACGTAGTATACAGGTATCACATTATGTCCACTAATACAAATACACGTCCTATCTGGATCATCACCACGATTATGCTAGCCATCTTATGGTTGGTATTTCCACTATCCAATCTCTTTACATTGATTAAAACACAACATTGCCTTCTAACCATCGCACATGTTCCGCATACATCCATAGTCGAACTGGTTGAGTACGATGTCACGCACACATTTCGCGGCTACCCGATCTACCACATTGAGTTATACTGGAAGGCTGAGGGCCTGGCCTTTCGTTATCAGGGAGAAGATCAGTGGTTTGACGCATCGATTTACAACATATCGCAACTAAGTGGCCATTTGAAACAGTATCAGATTGGTGACGAGATACAGGTCAATTGGACACAAAATCTCGTTTTTACAGGGCAAGAGCCAATTATTATCAGTATTGACGAGCAGTCTTTTGGAGCATGTTCCTGGTGGGCAATCGCTGGGCAGGCTGTACAAATTCTCTTTGTCACAACGATCACAGTAGCTGTTGTCTGGGTCCTTCGTACTGTGCTTTCAGCAGCCAAATCTGGCTTGGAGTAACATCGCGGTTCTCGGCTTCGTCAAAAAGATGCCAAGAGTTCATAGAATGGGTAAAGCCATTGCCCAAACAAACGTACAGATTTGTCAGAGGCACATCATATGAGCAAATAGAGTTATTAGGTGTTCACTGTGAAACGGAAAAACAGCCAAAATGTGGCAACTACATATGAGCCCAAAACCTATACGTTACCCTCATTATGGCGATGGATAGCACTTGTAGGCATTGTCATATTCACATTAGGCATTGGTTTCTCCCTCATTACCTATATACAAGAAAACAATTCAGCTAACCTCGCTGGTTGCATTACTTTTCCCTTTTATATAAGTTTCTGTGTGTATGCGTTTGTTATGTGTTCTACGATTGTCCATGTGCAACAAACAGTGTTAGTAATTGAACGGTTTGGACGACAGACATATATCCCATACCAAGACATTCAAAATGTAAAAATTGGTCAATGGATAACGATACAAACTACACAGAAGCGCTATAGGCTGTGGTATCCCTCAATCGATATAATGAGCGAGATCATGCTAGCTATCGAAAACCGTATCCAGATCCTACAAGAAAACTCTAAACTGCAACTTCCTATCATACTTCACAATCGAACCTCAGGGGTTTTTGTGATATTAGGAATAGGTTTTCTCATGGTATGCCTAGGAGGAGTGGGCTTATGGACACTTATTACAGGCACTCTCGAATTAGGGCCTGGTGGTTGGTTCATTCTATTGTTGATGGGTGGTTTCTTTACGCTAGGACTGTGGTTCTCATACATATGTCTGTTCACTTACGTTGTAAGCTACACTTTCACATATGACGAAATACAAGTACGGCATTTTACAAACACCCAGCGTTATGCCATCAATACAATTCGATCCCTCACGCTTGAGTCCGAGGATCGTAGATATCGTGGAGTCACTCAAACAGTGCCACTACTCAAAGTTGTATTCAAAAACAATAAAACGCTACGTATAGGGGATCATTTACGAGGTTCCCCTATCAAGCATACACCAGTGTATGCCCGAAAACAGTTGGCGAATATACGGGCAGTACTAGAAAAGCATTATCCAAACGTGCGTTAACAAAACGTTCTATTCAGTATCTCAATACATCTTCACGCTGTTTCACCTATATAATATTGTCCGTGATACTTATCACACGTGTATATAGTCAACAACTATCGAGTCTCGATATGGAAGCTGTCACATATGATATCAGTTGGTTCGAGAATATACGGTCACAGCGGTGGATCAAGCAATTGGGACTCCCTCAAGAGATACTGGATGATCCCTTCGCTTTAAATGACCACGCACTAGCAGCAATCCTCAGCTTGATGGGAGCACCTGGAGCATTGCTCATAACGGTCGTTTACTTGCTGCGACTGGTGCAGATTATATCCTCAAATGCGGCTATCTGTATGATGATGGACATTATCAGAACGGACTGGAAATGGTCCCTGCACGGCCAACAACATTTTGTGTCGGGCGTATTGACAACCGTTTTACGGGAGTCTTCTTTATGATGGCTATCTTCCACGAAGTGCCGAACGCCAAATCTATAAGGCAAGACACAAGGTATGGTCGCCAACAACCAACGTTACTATTGATGTGCACTATATAATTCGAGAGTGGATCGAGTCTTGAGGCAGCGACACGACATACTCCACAGACGAAGACACCTTCTGCTCAACCTTATACAATAGTGTTTACATCTCACTACAAAAAAGACTGCTTATGTGTTTGGTGTGCACAAGCAGCCTTGATAGCTTAACAGAGCAAGTTTTACATATCAGTTGTACTAATTAAAGCGGCTCAGATCGATCTGAAACGTCGGTGGAAGGCTCTCCGTCATCTATCACGCCATCTTGTTCTTGTGCTTCATCGGCATCAGCATCACCCATTTCCACTTCTGTTGGGTCAAATGCTTCGACATCTGTTGTATAACATTGTGCGGAGCTGCTCGACGCAGTTATTGAAGCACCATTCAGGTGCCAAATAATCGAAGGTCCACTAAAATCAATACTGAACACTGCATCAGGATAAGACGACGATCTGCCGGACTCAAACGTCGATGGTTGTCCCTGATCATTTGGACCCGGTGAAACATAGTTGTTTGGCCCCACAGCGATGTTAACTGTCTCACTAGAAGAGTTGCTAAAACCAAAATAGGCAGTAAAAGTGCCATTTTCATTATCAACAACACAATCAAGAATCGGTTGTATAGACGCACTCAACTGAGTTAATACCTGTGTATTTTCAGACTGATCAGAATTTAGATCAGTATCTGAAGGCGGGTTCTCAACAGGATCCTCAGTTGGTTCTTGAGGATCATCTGTCGGTACCGGTGGTTCCGGGGTCGCCGTCGGTACCGGTGGTTCCGGGGTCGCCGTCG
>JBCDFA010000503.1:0-3891 GCA_039178835.1 Chloroflexota bacterium | reverse complement strand
CGACAAATGACCAGATACCCACAGGCGATTCAGGCGTACTAAAGAAACCAACACCTTCATCCACAATCGAGCCCTGATCATTGGCAGAAACCGTATTTTCGAGAGGCAACACCGTCCCGTCAGGAACATTGAGCCACACTGTCACCCGTTCGTCCGGCTCAAAGCCGGAAGCATCAAACAGGAAGGTCTGGCCCCGAACACCGACACGTGGCACCATACGCGAATTCACACTCTCAGGTATTTCCGGTCGGACCAGCGCAGGTTCGGCAGGTGGTGCAGGCATCGGCGTTGGCTCAGGCGCGGGTAATGGCGGTTCGGGTGCCGGCGCCGGTGGCGGTGGCGGTTCGGGTGCTGGTGCGGGCGGTGGTGGCGGTTCGGGTGCGGGCTCGATGGTAATTGGCCCAGGTGGTGGGTTATCTGGTGGAAGTGGGGCGGTCAATTCCTGTGGTGCTAGAATGCGGCCCAGATCACTGATCACGACTCGTTCACCTGGCGGCAAAGTAGGACGGTATTCAAAACGAGCACGTTCAAAATACTGTACCGTGTAGGTCTGACCATCCGACAACTGCTCATCAACCTCGTCGCTCAACGGGAAGCCAAAGATGTTGGCACCACCACGCGACTCCCAGATGTCTTTGAAGCCATACTGGATGATATGGCCTGTTTCGGGAATGTAGCGGCGATCATCACTGTTGGGAATTGGCTCAGATGGGGCAAAGGCACGCGTTCCTAAAAATTCACGTCCTAACAATCCTAAAGTAACCTCAGTAGCTTCTGCGGTCTCACGCTCAAAACGTGCACGTTCAAAATACTGTACAACACGCCCATTTGCAGGCTCGATGTACTCTTCAGTGATAGGAAAACCGAAATTAGCTAATCCACCATTATTATCCCAAAAGTCTCGAAAAACGCCACGCACATAGTGGCCTGTCTCGGGAACGTAAAGGATTTCGGTGGCTGCACGCACCGGGAGTGTCTGCGGGATCATCACTGTGAGAACAAGTATGGTCAACAATAATAGGCGTAACCATACCGCTCCACGTGCTTGGTTGGTGTTCATCGTTGCCTCCTCCGGCCTGGCACACAATCATGTCGCGGTCTGGCCGTCACACAATGACGTATCTTGTGCATCAGGATACGCTATCTGCTATGAATTTGTCAAGTATTTATTAAAGCTTAAGGGAGGCTCAACAGTAAAAAATCAAAATGGGAACCATAATAGTATGCTTTGAAGTCGTTTCGTTGCGGTGTTGTTACAGCCAACGTCGTATGTGAGTGATACATTGGATGGAAAAGACACGCCTACTACATATCACCTTACAGAGCCATCTATGTTTACTTCCATCTCACTTGTAAAGTTCCAACGTTCGCTCATCAATCATGGCCATCTCCTCATTAGCATCGCCATTGGGTGTCTATTGCTCGGATTTATCGGAGCATACCTACCTGGAATCGACCATCTCCCGCTCATCTGGGCACTACGCATTGAGCTGACAGGTGGTTCCGCCTATGGCCCCGAAATGGCTGCCCTGTTTGAACAGCACTACGATACGTTGTGCCACGAATGCAGTGGCGGAGGCTTTGCGTACCCTCTGCCAGCAATGTGGTTAGCACTTCCGGTAGTAGGGCTGCCCGATATGCTGGCCCGTGCAGTCTGGTGTGTGATAACTGTTGGAAGTGTTGCCCTTGGACTCTTTCTCCTCCGTATGCGACCTGTGTTCTTATTGTTTATTCCACTCTGGTACGGTGCCATCGAAATGCAAGTGACCGTACTCCTGGTTGGATTGACCCTCATCGCGATATGGTCCTATCGCCAAAAACACTGGTGGCTACTTGGGGTTCTCGTTGCGCTTATTGGCCTAAGTAAGCCACAAACAACGGGGCTATTTGCAGCTGCATTCGGACTGCTCATGCTACGGCACTATCAATGGAAACCCCTGCTAGTAAGCGTTGTAGTGCTGTGCATCACCTTCGTGCTTGAACCTTTATGGCTCAACCAATGGCTGACCAACGTCTCTCAATACCGTACCAACCTACAACCACGCTGGCTCCTGATGTGGCTCCCCATAGCCCTGATACCAGCCATGGGTAAACGTCTCTGGCCTACCCTCGCAATTGTACAACTCTGCCTCTTTCCGGCTGTTTCGCACGCCTACACACTGCTGCCCCTACTCATAGGATACAGTAATCTGCGAAAATCGTGGATGGCATGGTGTATCGTAGGAAGCTCCTGGATGATGGTTTTCTTGCAAGGGAGCCTGCCAGAATGGCTTCTGCTTGGGCTATGCTACTTTATTCCATTTGGACTCGTGACTATATGCAATCAGAGACCGCTCTCCAAAGAGCACTAACCTTGCTCCTTCATCCACACCACACACTGCTGCATAGTCTTCTCATCCGCAGGTAGATAATACACCAGACGAAAACGATTATCCTGAGTGAACGTCTCAGAGGCTAAACGGAATTGGAGTACACCAACACCAGGAACAGCCACCTGCACCGGAACAAGCACACGTCCGGCCAGGGCATATGCTTCATGGTCCAGTGCCTGATCCCAGTACGAAGCAAACGTAGGGAGATCTGCACGAATCGTTGCTGTATGTTCGTTGTACCAATCTTCCGCCTGCAATATCCACTGCTCGTGGCGCAGGAATCGTGTGACGGCACGTAAAAAAGCAGTCTGGTTGACAATACGTGATGCCAGCCAGTGCTCTGGAGCAAACCACGCGTAGAGAATACAACGGCCAGTGAGCACTGCGAGACCAGCCTCTGATGACTCATGATTAAAAACCTGGGCAAGATACGCGTTCCAATCAAGCAATCGATGCCCACAATCAAGCAAGTAGGCCGGCAACGGAGCCCCGTGAAGTTCGCTGGCACATGCCGCACGCGCCCAACGAATATCGTCTTCCGACGGGAGCGTGATGGCAACCGTGTATCCATATAATTCTAAAATATCACGCTGCTCACTAAAACGTGCATTAAGGGCAGCCAGAATACGCTCAAGCGTTGTACGGGTTGGTTGTCGTACTTTGCCCACTTCAATACGCTGCAGATAACCACTCCCCAGATCAGCATCCGCCTCGACGAGTAGTTGCGATTTTCCTACCCGTTCGCGTAACGCACGTATGCGTAGCCCACCAATCAGATGACGCTGTATTGCCATAGATCCCTCCCTATGGACTTTGACTCCTGAGTCGATGACAACAGGCAATCGTAGCAGTACAATGACTGGAAATTACACCAGATCGTGAAAGGTAGATGCACGCATGGAGACGCATATACACGCTGGGTACATTCCTGGTGCTATTGGACGCATAACCGAACTGCATGGGACATATTATCATACCCACTGGGGATTTCACCTGTTTTTTGAGGCGAAGGTCGCGTCGGAGCTTGCGGCGTTTTTAAGTCGTTTCACACCAGAGCACGACGGATTCTGGCTGGCACTGGTGGACCAAACCATCGCAGGAGCTATTGCTATCGATGGGAGCGAATCAGCACCACAGGTCGCACGACTACGCTGGTTCATCGTTGCACCTGAATATCATGGAACAGGTATCGGCAAAAAGTTAATGCATACTGCGCTCGATTTTTGTCAACAAGCCAGTTTCCAGAAGGTCTATCTCACCACATTTGCCGGGTTGGATACAGCACGATACCTCTATGAGCAGGTCGGATTTGTGTGTATTGAAGAAGGCGTCGACAAACACTGGGGCAATCCGGTTACCGAACAGACATTTGAGTTAGTCCTCTCGCACTCATCATCAACCACTTTTGCCCAAGAGAGATAGGATACAGTAAAACAACCAACATCACTCTTCGGTGTGAGCATGAAATTTATTGAGAAAGAGAATTCGCGTCATTGATACGCTCGAATACTTCCGAATG
>JBCDFA010000502.1:0-3969 GCA_039178835.1 Chloroflexota bacterium | reverse complement strand
CTGTCGTGGCTGGCCAGCAGCGCATGTGCTGCATGGCAATGGCACCGAGATTCTGGGCCAGCAGTTTTATGGGATTGGTGGCGGTATTCCGGTCACGCCCTTTGGCGCGTGGAGCTACGACTTTACCGAAGAACAGGCGGTAGCTCTATTGCAGAACTGCCCACCAAGGTGCGTGTTAGTGTCGCATTCGCCGCCCAAAGGTGCCGTCGATATTTCGTCTTCGGGGGAGAGTTTAGGAAGTCAGTCAGTCCGTGATGCGATTGTCGACAAGCAGCCAGTATTAGTTGTGTGTGGCCATATTCATGCGAGTATCGGCCAGACAGATCTGATTGGCGATACCACCGTGATCAATGCCGGACCAGCGGGGATGGTGTGGGAGCTGTAATCAAGATACAGGAGGACATTATAAAAATATGAACACACACCTGGAAGAACTGCATACGAAATTGTCTGTTGCCTACACAGACTTTCTTCAGACGGCGAATCAGCTTGATGTAGCAAAGCGTGATCAGTCGGGTGTTTGTGGTGAATGGACACCCAGGGAGGTTGTTGCACATCTGACTGGCTGGGATGCATCATTATGCTCATTTATTACCGATCCAGAGGGATTTGATCCACCATATGATGCGCACGCTTTCAATGCTCAATCAGTGGCGAAACGGCAGAGTCTCGCCTGGGAAGCGGTGGTGGATGAGTTGGAACGAAACTTTGCTGACCTAGAGCGAGCTATCGCAACAATCACACCAGAGATGAAACCCTATCAGCGTGTATGCTCCTGGATGCAGGGCCGCACGGAAGATTATAAGGCTCCATATGCAGCAGTTAAAGAAATGGATTCCGTAGGCGGCAATTAGCTTTCTGAGCCTCGATCTACATCTACTACGAGTTGTGTCTCAAACACAAAGGGCTCACCTGGTTTTGCGGTTTCAAAATACACCTCGCGGCAGGGATCATCAGCAATACCATACTCGTGGAACTCGATCCAGGTCAACAATCGCTGATAGCTTTCAAACACATCGACCGGACTCTCCATATGGCAGACGGTCGATGCAACGGTTTGTGGCGGTAGTGTGCGGATGCACATTTCTGGGGTGGCATCTGATGGCACCGGAGGTGTTACAGTTGCTCCAACGGGAATGGCTACTTCCATATCAAGGTCGAAGGTGCGATACTCGCCGTGATGGTAGAGCGCTAGCCACGGCCCGGTTGATACAATCCTATGTTGTTTGAGCAGACTCATAACCTCACCAAAGAATACCGGAATATAGCCTTGATCGGGAATGATCTTACGGGTGGAGAGGACACGAATGGCTTCTACCTGTTTGATAATGACTTCGTATTGAGGCGCTTGCCCTTCCTGCTGCATCAGCCTGATCCGCGCTGCAACACGGTCCAGCCGTGCCTGTTCCGCTTCGATACGTGATTGTAGCTCGGCCTGTCTGAGTTTGAGCATCCCACTGATTTCATCAATAGAGAGATTATTATCCAGCAGATGGGTGATCTGTTCGAGGGGAAAGCCCAGGTCTTTGAGCGCCAGAATGCGGTTCATGCGCTCCATCTGAGCCACCGTGTAGTAGCGATACCCGGTGAAGCTATCGATACTGGCGGGTTTGAGCAAGCCGATTTCGTCGTAGTGATGGAGTGTTTTCACAGTCGTATCCGTAAAACGGGCAAAGTCACCAATTTTCAGCATAGGATTTCTCTGTGTCTTTATTTGCTGTCTTTGTTATGTGTCGAAGCAACAATCTACATCCAAATACCAATTTTAGTATAACAAATATCTACACTATCATAGAGCGCCATCGAAGTTTACGCCCTCCAGTAACCGGAGAGTCAAGTCTTTTAACCGGGACTATCGCACTATGTCAGACTGGTTGCGGAGTTTAGGAATGTTTTGTACACTAGCCGAGTAACAAACACTATATTCCACCTAATCGACCACGTATGGTTGTAGCATAGCAGGGGGCTACCATGGCTGTTTTCGACGCACAGGTGCTAGAAGCGCGTCGCCAGCGCTGTTTTCGCGATCTGCACGACAACGATCTAATCGTGTTAATCGGGGCTGGGCACCCTATTCATAAGCCGGGTGGGCTTGACCAGACCTACCCGTTTATTCCGCATCCCGACTACTACTGGCTCACTGGTTCACGGCGTGTCGGTGGTATTCTGGCGTTCGATCCGCAGGACGGTTGGACTCATTTCGAGCCACCGATCTCTGCTGCTGAACAACTCTGGGAAGGCGCTACCGAGCCGGTTGATGGTCGAGATGTAGCCGGGTTTCCTCAGTGGTTAGAAGATCGAACCGACCGTTCGGTGGTGGTGCTCGGTGCGGCTATCGAAGGGGTTGAGAGCGAATTGGAGCATGCTGTTAAAGCGCAGAGTCTTTTGCACGCAGCACGGCGACGCAAAGATGCTGCGGAAGTAGAACTTATTGGGCGTGCAGTGCAGGCGACAGCAGCGGGCCACGCCAAAGCACGCGAGGTGATTCGGCCTGGTGTGAGCGAACGCCAGATCCAGATCGAGATGGAAGCAGAGATGTTTCGTCGGGGCGCCGACAACACTGGATACAGCACGATCGTAGGAACCGGCACCAATTCGGCGGTGTTACACTTTATGCCGAGTGAGCGTGTTGTTGAGCCGAATGATATGGTGTTGATCGACTCTGGTGCCGCCATTGCCGGATACACCGCTGACGTGACGCGTACTTATCCGGCTGGTGATCGTTTTACGCTGCAGCAGCAAACGCTCTATGATCTGGTGTTGGAGGCGCTACGTGTTTCTACTGAGGCATGTCAGCTGGGTGCAGAGTGGCATGCGGTGCATCGTGCCTCGGCAGAGGTGTTTGCTCAGGGCCTCAAGGATTGGGGTATTCTGAAGGGCAGTATCGATGAATTGCTCGAGAACGAGGCGATTGCGCTCTTCTTTCCCCATGGTGTTGGTCATATGGTTGGGCTTGGTGTACGCGATGTCGGTGGGCGGGCGCCTGGTCGCGAAGAGCCCCGCAAAAGTTGTGGTGTGACCGTGCGCGTCGATCTGCCGCTCGAAGAAGGCTTCTTGATGACCGTTGAGCCAGGGCTCTACTTTGTGCCAGCATTGTTAGACAATCCAACCCGCCGCGAGCAGTACCGCGATGTTGTTGATTGGGAGGCCCTTGAAGTCTGGAGACCATTGGGCGGCGTGCGGATTGAGGACAACGTGCTTATTACTGCTGCTGGGCCGGAAGTGCTCACGTCATCTATTCCTAAATAATGTAATCAAGTTGTGAGATGGAGAAGGAGCCTCATGGCCTACTCACGCGCATTCTTTGATTTTCAGCTCAGGTTTGCGCGTCGCCTTGTTGACCACTTTAATCTGACTCTACCAGATGCACTTTATCACTACACCACGTTTACGAAGAACTTTGGGATGAGTGATTAGTCAGATTATGTTGCGGGCTTGGCGTGTGCTTCCGATGCAACCGAGTGGACTTATCAGTGGTATCTAGCACGCCGATCCCCTGATGCTGAACCGCATGATTCCTCGTATCATGGCAATCCTCTGTTTGGATGTTTCTATTTTGCTGTACGTGATGCCACGATTATTCGCCCACACTTCATTAGCAATGACCTGCCTGGTATGCGACCACTAAGTCAGGAACGGCTAGATGTCCGCCGTGCTGAACTACAACAGATGTTTGGCCACATCAAAACGCATGTACCGCAGGCACGGGCTGTTCAGGGCAATTCCTGGCTGTACAATCTTGATGCATATTGTCGCCTGTTTCCTCATGAGTACACCTCCTCGATGCCAATCAGTACAGAGCATGAGTTCCAATTTCTCGCGTTGTGGGGTCAATGTTTTGATCGACACTGGCAGGTACGTTCTGAGGTAGCCGATGTCCTCTTGCAGCGTGTCGATGCCCTCTCCCATCTTGCTGATCTACGCCTATGTTTCTCCTATCAGATCAAGCAGCCATGTTGTTCGATTGAT
>JBCDFA010000501.1:0-3984 GCA_039178835.1 Chloroflexota bacterium | reverse complement strand
TATCACCACCCACCAACGCCAGGAGCTACCTCCTGGCGTTGGTGTATCTCCGGCATTGATACGTAACCTATGCCTGTGCCAAAGCTGTAAGTTGTTCGAACTCTGCATAGAATGCATCAATAATATTTTTCGGATCAGGGATCAATCCGACATCAGCCGCAACACCAAGTGTGATTGTGTTATCGTAGCTCAGAATACTCACGCCAAGTCCCAGTCGCCCTGATTGCGGCACCCAAAACATGCTCCCACGCACTGGTTTGCCAGCCATATAAATGGTGTGACGTGGTCCTGGAACATTCGACAATACAGTTGTAGCCTTGGTTGCAAATAGATCAACGACGACACGCTCAATCTCGGTTGGGGCTGCACCTACAGTATTCAATAGCCCGAAGACGACCAATGCCTCTGGTGAATTTTTAATGGCGTCCATGCGTTTCTTTAATTCGACCAGTCGTTCTGAGACATCTTCGATCCCGACAGGAAGCTCAAGAAATACGAGGCCGAACTTGTTGCCTAATTCGAGTGGGGCTTTCGGTGAGCGCAGATTGACGGGAATAACCGCCCGAATATCAAGGTCTTGGATGGTTTCATTACGACCATCGAGATAGCGTCGCAGTGCACCGGTTACGGCTGTCATCAAGACATCATTGATGGTTCCATCAAAGGACTGCGCGATAGCTTTAGCATGGGCGAGTGGTATGGGTGTGGACCACGCCGCACGTTTTGCCACTCCCAACTTCCCTTTGAAAGCAGTTTGTGGATCGGGCCCCATAAACGCGAGTTTGCCTGTCGCAACAGCCCCCATTGCCCCCTGTTTTGCCAGATCAACCACTCGAGAGGGATGAATGATGGTTTCAATGCCTTCAAATAGCAACGTCTCTGTGGTGCGAATCGTTGAATTAACCATGGCAGTAGCCTGGTCTAAAAGTTCAGACACAGGTCCCTGACGGCGTTTGTCCTTCGCTGTATCGTTTGTGAGCGACCCCTCTGCTGTCTCATCTGTCATTGAGAGCACTACCTGTACCAGCGCAATCCCGTCCGCAATACAATGATGGAAGCGCATTAAGAGCGCACATCCGTTGTGGTAGTTCTCGATCAGGTGAAATTGCCAGAGTGGCTTAGTCGCATCAAGTGGGGCGCTCATCAGGTCGCTTACCATCTCTTCGAGCATTGCTTGATCTCCCGGTGCTGGGAGTGCAACCCGGTGCAGATGAGCGCTAAGAGTAAAATGTGGATCAGGTTCCCACTTGGGTTGACTGAATGGTTGTTTGGTGTCAACGATGCGTTGGCGGAAACGGTCAAACTTGAGCAGACGATGTTTAATCGCCGTCTTGAGGTCGTCAAAATCGATGACTTCATCAAGCATTAAAACGACGGTGACCATCATCAGGTTTGTTGGATCTTCCATATGGAGCCAGGCCGCATCCACGGGCGAAAGGTTCTCAGTCTTCATCGAACAGAATCCTTTCTATACGATTGGTCTCTTCGACCACAATCATGTTATATCGGGGAATTTCAATGATTATATGGGAAGGTGATAGGTGTGTCAATTTCGTCACGATGAGTATTTTGATTGCAACTATTGCCCAAAGATAGAGTATCATTGTGGTGCACACAAGTTGACTACTATAAATATCGATCTGTATCAGTTGTAAGGGGCACAAGTATGACGACAACCTACGATGCAATTATTATTGGTGGGGGCCATAACGGGCTTGTGGCAGCCTGTTATCTGGCAAAATCAGGCAAACGTGTTCTGGTCGTAGAGCGCTATCATACGGTTGGTGGTGCGGCAATCACAGAGGAGATCCATCCTGGCTTCCGGGTCTCGGTGGCCTCGTATTCGTGTAGCCTGCTCCGCCCTGAGATTATCGAGGAGCTTCGTTTACCGGAGTATGGTTTTGCAGTCTATGCCAAGTCGCCGTCCTACTTTATGCCCTTCCCCGATGGTCGTCACATCTTTCTTTATGCCAATAGTCGTGAACAGAGTAAAGCCCAGATTGCACAGTTTTCGCAACGGGACTCAGCACAATATGATGTGTGGGAAGATTTCTGGGATCGGGTGTGTGATGTCATTGAGCCAACGCTGATGCAGCCACCTATTTCGCTCAGCGCGCTTGCCGAACGTTTTGAGCAGGCTGGCCTGGCTGACGACTTTCGGCGTGTAATGTTGCTCTCAACAACCGATCTCCTCAATGAGTTCTTTGAGTCGGAAGAGGTCAAGGCGGCGATGGCTCCCCAGTCACTCATCGGTACTGCGGCTGGTCTCTCGACACCAGGAACGCCGTATGTGTGGCTCTACCACGCGATTGGCCGTGCGATTGGTCAGCGTGGGGTGTGGGGCTATGTGCGCGGTGGTATGGGTGCTATCACACAGGCGCTCGCTGCTGCCGCTCAGGATCTAGGTGTTGAGATTCGCACCGCTGCGCCAGTCGCAGAACTGCTGGTGGAGCAGCAACAGGCCAAGGGTGTTGTGCTTGAGAGTGGCGAAACACTCCGCGCACAGACCGTTCTTTCCAACGCCGATCCCAAACGCACCTTTTTCAACCTGTGTCCTGCCAGTGCCCTACCTGACGATTTCCGTACCCACATTGCAACGAGTTATCGTTCCACAGGTCCAGTATACAAACTTAATCTGGCGTTGCACGAACTCCCGCGTTATACCTCCGCGCCAGCCGATATCGCCCCCGAAGTAGTGAGCCGTGCTACCGTAGATATTGCCCCAAGTGTGGCGTATATGGAACGGGCATGGGATGATTACAAGCATGGGCAGCCCTCCTCTGAGCCTTTTATTGAGATCTACACCCAATCGCCAACCGACCCAACGATGGCCCCAGAAAGCAAACATATTCTCTCGTGTTTCTGCCAGTATGCCCCGTATGAGCCAGCCGGGCGTAGCTGGGACGATGGTTTACGCGAGGAGTTTGCCGACCGTGTGCTTGCCAAAGTCGCCGAGTATGCGCCCAATATGCGTGATGCTGTGATTGCGCGGCAGATGCTAGCACCCGTCGATCTGGAGCAGCGTTTTGGGTTGACCGGTGGTCATATTTTTCATGGAGAAATAACACCTGATCAGAGTTTCAATTTGCGGCCATTAGCGGGCTTTGCCGACTATCGCACGCCGGTACAGGGACTCTACTTGTGTGGGTCTGGCGCACATCCTGGTGGTGGCGTCACAGGCATCCCTGGCCACAACGCTGCTCATGTCGTAATTGATGATCTCTCGTGATTTGTGGGTATCAGACCTGCGAGATTTTGCAAACCTCGCAGGTCTGAGCTTTAGTCAACCACCCCTACCTTCACCATCTGCCCGTCAAGCGCAACCTCTTCGACATGGGCTTCCGCTGGTGGAGTATCGAGCCGCAGGTATTCGGCCAGTGTCTCATTACGGATATACGCTCCCCACTCTTCTAATACCGATCCTACACCATTATGATGCGATACATAGAGTGTGATACGATCAGACAGCGTGAGGCCAGCGTTCTTGCGGACATCCTGGATTGCACGGACCAGATCGCGGGCCACTCCTTCACGATGCAGCGCATCGGTCAAGGTCGTGTCGAGCGCTACCTGAAGCCCGGCTTCCTGAGCAACGGCATAGCCTTCCAGCGGTGCAGTCTCGACCAGCAATTCGTCTGCATTGAGCACAACAGGCTCACCATCAAGATGCAACTCAACCGTTTGGCCCTGCTCAACAGCCTGCGCGATAGCTGCGATCTTTGGCTGGTCAAGCTGCTCAAGTGCTGTGCGTAGGGTCGGGAGTTGCTTCCCAAGACGTGGTCCGAGCAATCGCAAGTTTGGCTTGACTCGATAGTTGAGCAGACTTGTCGAACTGTCGATGACCTCTAGCGTTTTGACATTGAGTTCGTCGAGTACCTCGCTCTGTAGCTCGAGCAAAGCCTTGCGCTCTTCCGCCTGAGGTAAGGCAACCAGCACACGCCCCAAGGGCTGTCGCACACGCACACCGGCACTTTTACGTGCAGC
>JBCDFA010000500.1:0-4005 GCA_039178835.1 Chloroflexota bacterium | reverse complement strand
CGACTCCAACTACCGCAACGATGATGTCGACATTCGCAACTGTGGGGGCGACGAGTCGGGGCGCTGTGTCGGCTGGTGGGAAGGTGACGAATGGCTCGCCTACAACGTCGATATCCAGTCCAGTGGCAAGTATACCTTCAGCGTCCGTGGTGCCACCGGACGTGATGATGCCAAGATCCAGTTCCGCATCAACGATAGTGCCATCGGTAGTGTCACCTTGAAGAACACCGGTGGAGCTAACTCCTTCGCCACCTCCAAGAGTGATGCATTCCAATTGCCTGAAGGACGTCACACGCTGAAGATTAAGCAGGTCGGAGGCCATAGTTTCGACCTCAATGCCATCAAAGTCGAACGGGCCGGGAGTGGCGGGGGCAATCCACCACAGCCAACGAATGAGCCACAACCGACAAACGAGCCGCAACCAACGAATGAGCCACAACCGACAAACGAACCACAGCCAACAGCCGTACCAGCACCAACAGATACTGGACGCAGTGGACGCTTTGATGGAGCGAACGTGTATCTGAGCAAAGAAGGTATTAACTCTATCAAAGATAAAATCCGCTCAGGGCAAGGGCCATGGCAAAATTACTACGACAATTTGATGGACGATGCCCGTGATGCCCTGGATGCTGGCCCGTATAACATCACACGTAACGGTGGACCAGACGGTAAGCACAACTACTTTACCGAACTACCCTACTGTGGCTGGAAGCGTGTTGATGGCAAAGAACCGGATTGTCGTGATGGACAGATCAACCCACGTGCTGATCGTGCAGACTATGATGCAGCCATCGCAATCGGACGTACTGTTCGTACACTCGGTCTGGCTTATGCGCTATCCGGTGAGGAGCGCTACGCAGAACGAGCAGCCTATCTTATCAACGTCTGGGCAGTCAACTCTGACACCCGTATGAACCCACGCTTCACCAACGGGCAGTCACGCATTGAGCTATCGATTACGATGCCAGGATTATTCTATGGTGCTGACCTTATCAGCGGCTCATCGTCGTGGTCAAGTGATGACCAGCGTGCCTTCCGCTCCTGGGCCAACGACTTTGTTGATAGCGGAAAGTCGTGGACTGGCGAGAACAACTTCGAGGCATGGCGACTGGTGTTTGTGGCTTCAGGTGCTGCCTATGCCGATGACCGCAGTGATCTCGAATATGTGTATGATCGCTATAAGGCTATTCTGCCTGAGCACATCGGTTCGCAGGGGCAGATGGTGAAAGAATTGGGCCGTACGAAGTCGCTCATGTATTCACTCTACTCATTGAACGCCTTCACACAAATTGCGGAGATCGCCCGTCACAACGGTGAAGACCTGTACGATTACAGCCGAAATGGTCGCAGTTTGAAGCTGGCACTCGATTATCACGTGGAATACGCCATCAATCCAGATCGGTGGCAACGTCAACAGATTGCGCCGATTGAGCCCAAGGATGTAGCCCACTATGAGTTTGCCTATCGCTACTATGGCGACTCGGATTATCTCCGGGTGGTAAACGAATGGGGACGACCATTGAACGAAACACGAACCATGGGTCCGGTGACCCTCACCCACGGTCGCTAGACGCTAAGGTAACATAGACGGTACAGGAAACGCCCCACTGCTGTTTGGCAGTGGGGCGTTTTACAGCCTTATTATCACCGTATACTAACGACGTATCGTTGGGAGATAGGATCGATAAGGAAATGGTTCCACGCGTACCGTACCAAAAGTCGCATCAGCGTGATGAGAAACGAGCAACAAGGATCCATTATCAAGACTATCAGACACTGCAACAGGTCCAACAGACCAAGCTTGTGGTTCTGGGTTGCTGGCACGCCACACCTTCATTGAATACAGATGACCTTCTTCTGGATCAGTGATCACCCGTATCTTAAAGTTGTAGGTCACATCAAAGGTCAGATTGATGTTGGGGTTTTCCCTAATCACTCTTTCATTATTCCCATAGAAGTGCAGGCTGTACTCACCCGTTGACGCACGCCAGCGATACCACCCCAATACACCAAATGGCGAAAACCCGATTCGTGGTTGGCAATCTGGCCACCGGTCCCCATATAGGCCTTCATCGGGGCCATAATGGCCTTGCCAGCGCATAATCACACCAACACCAGGACCATTGCTGGGGCTTTGAAAGCCATCGGGATCAAAGCCATGAATGGTTACTGGTACAGTCACTTCATAGTCAGTCCAACTCATATCGCCAATGGCCACTGAGCGATCATATCCCCAAAACTCCTCGTCTGTCCCGATACTATTTTCGTTTTTCGACCACTTTCCGTCAACGACGTGTGCGGCATCCTGAATACTGGATTGATTTGCCCAATGTACCACATACGGAAGATGGGCTGTCTGCTTCTTATAGGTGAACGACAACTCTTTTGTTGAGGTTTGCTCCTTTTGGTCCTTCGCAATAAGGGTGATCGTATTGGTACCGGCTTTAAGCGCACTTGTGGCAATTTCAACGTTAAAATCACCCTTGTGATAGAGACGGCGATCACGACATTCATTGGACCTTGCAAAAGGGCCCAGCGATAATCTTTGTGTTTCGCCCTCATTCAACTGATAGTGTAGTGATTTTACGCCATCTGGATCATTGACACGACCCAGAATGTTAACCCACCGTTGTGATTGTCCACGTGTCCCACCAAAACTCGGTGCATCTCCATACCAGATGCTGATCGTTGGGCCATTTGAGTCGGTTGGTTCTACATCAAAGATAGGTGGTGGCGCAAGTTGCTTTGTCGGCGGCACTTGATTACCAGATGTATCCAGTGTAGTAAATAAATGATCTGTGGTTGTCGCTACATGGTTGTCATCAACAGCCGAAATAATGCGATAGAGATAGCTCGTTGCCGGTGTCAGGCTGGTGAGCACAACACGGTGTTTTGTGGTGAGTGTATCTGAGCTTGTTGGTGTCGTGGTAGCAAGCGAATCTGTAGTATACATCACTGCACTGGTAGCTGGGCGATCAGTTGTCCACGTAATCGTGACCGATCGGGCTTGAGGCGTAACCTGAACTTGACTGATGATGGGTTCGCTTGCTGTAGCAGTGTGAGAAGAAGGAGGGTCATCAGGAGAGGCGGGTGCTGCATCAATACCGCTGACACTTACAATGATCACCAGGATACAGACAGTAAGGATATGTTTGATTGTCATACTATACCTATAGAGTGCCGTAGAAACTACTAACCTTATACATAGAGAACGTACTACAAAGTAGAGCAGTTACGTGTCCTAATGCTAACACGTTATAGGCTACACTATAAGAGGCACATTTTGACCTCTCAGAGCTAAAAAAAGCATCACAATATTATATATTAGTTAAAATATCGATGAGATAACGCTATTTCTGTAACATATCTCATCGATATAGCTCTCTTACACAGTGCGTAGTTCCGCAGATACACCCAGACGATCCAAATCACGTTGAATCTCCTCACGATAGATCGGATTCATCGCAATGACAATATCAGGTTGATACTCGCGCAGAAACTCAGGGCCTACAATTTCGTGGCCAGTACCGGCCAGATAGGTGCCATGTTTGTGTGGATTGATATCTACACCATAGGCAACTTCATCGGTAATACCAAGTGTTGTTAAGAAGGCAACCGCTTTTGATCCAGAACCCCATAACACAACACGTTTGTTACTCTGTTTAGCATCCTTAAGATAATTTTTCCAACCTTCCAGCACTTTGGGATACTCTGTAGTGAAGTATTTAACATCTTGCGATAGTTGGTCGAGATCATCTTCAAGTTCAGGAAAGTATTTTCCACCTTCCTGATCAAGCTTGGCCTCAATCATCAGATATTGGTCGTCATAGTCAGTCGAGAGGTTGAGCACGCTAAAACCATTCTGACGAAAAAGACGCGCAAGTGAGCCGGGGCTAAAGTATGAGCAGTGTTCGTAGTAGATATCCCAGAAAGCAATGTCACGCAGCACACGCCGCACATCAGGTATCTGGAAAAACACAATCGTATCGGGGCGACCTTCGG